>JAKZRK010000096.1:0-4960 GCA_047518225.1 Alphaproteobacteria bacterium
ACGGTCATAAGAGCGAAAATTCTTCATCAAGAATCATACCAGAACAGAGCAGAATTGTAGCGTCAAAACACCCTCAAATCCGACAGACTGCTAGGCATGGTGAACCAGGTGGTGCCCCGCGCCGAATTGCTGACAGCGGCCCTGGCCATGGCCGAGCGGATCGCCAAGAAGCCGCTGTTTGCCCTGAAACTGACCAAGGAAGCCGTCAACCAGGCCCAAGACACCATGGGCCGGGCCGCCGCCATGGCCCAGGCCTTTTCCCTGCATCAGCTTTGTCACAGCCACAACGTCCAGGTTCATGGTATCCCCGTGGATCCTGGCGGGCTGCCTGAAGGCATGCGCGGCCGTTTCACCAAAAAAGCCGGCCCGGAAGCGGCGGCATGAGCCAGGCGGCTGGGTCATTGCCGGCGATCCGCCATATCCTGGCCAGCTCGGGCCTGGGTTACGAGATCATCGCCTGTGATCCCACATTGTCCGACACGGCCGTTTTTTGCGCGCATTACCGATACCCACCGGAAATTTCCGCCAATACCATTTTGGTCCGCAGCAAACGGGGCGATTTGGAATATGTCGCCTGTCTGGTCCTGGCCACGACCCGGCTGGACGTTAACAACGTGGTGCGCAAACGTCTGAACGCGCGCAAGGTCTCCTTTGCCTCGGCCGAGGAAACCAGAGCGATCATGGGTATGGAACTGGGCGGCGTCACCGCCCTGGGGCTGCCTGACGATCTGCCCCTGTGGGTCGACGCCAGGGTCATGGCGCCCAGCCGCGTTATCCTGGGCGGCGGCGACCGCGCTTCGAAGATCATCGTCGATCCGGCCATTTTCCAGCAAACCCCGACAACCGAGATTGTGCCGGATTTGGCGAAGTAGTATCCCAACGGCCTGCCTACGCGCAATGACACGGGCCGTCCCGTTCCCGTTGAACGCAGAAAGCATTATCGCGATCACCGCAAGGTTCCGGTCCGCGATATCATGATGCCGGTGCGCGCCGGCCTTCCGTGGCGACCCCAAGCCATTCGGATGCGTTGCCGCGCCTGCCCGAATGGCTTATGGACGCCATCAAATGACCCGGTATAATTCGAATATGCTCTAGCTTCACAGCCTCGGATACGGCAGAAAACGGCGGCCGGCATTGATGTCCACCTTGGATCCGAAACAAGATAACGACCGAAGCGATATTCCATCGCTTGACCGCCTGTTGCGGGTACCCTCTCTGCGCCAATTGCTGGCGCGGACCGGCCGGCAATTGGTGCTGGACGAGGCCCGCGCGGAATTGAGCCAGTTGCGCCAGCAACGTAGTCAGGGCAAAGACGCCGGCATCGATGGTTTGGCTCATCGGATCGAGGCGCGGGTCGGCGCGGCCCTGCAAATGTCATTGCAACCGGTGTTCAATCTGACCGGGACCATCCTGCATACCAATCTGGGCCGTGCGCCCCTGGCGGAGGAGGCGATCGAGGCCATGGCCGCGGTGGCGCGCGGGGCCGTCAACCTGGAATTTGATCTGGGGCGGGGGCGGCGCGGCGACCGGGACGATCATGTGGAGGATTGGCTGTGCCGCCTGACCGGGGCCGAGTCGGCGACGGTGGTCAACAACAATGCGGCCGCCGTTCTGTTGATGCTGAACACCCTGGCCAACCGCCGCGAAGTCCCGGTTTCTCGGGGCGAATTGATCGAGATCGGCGGCGCCTTCCGGATCCCGGAAATCATGCGCCGGGCCGGTTGCCGCCTGGTCGAGGTCGGCACCACCAACCGCACACATCTAAAGGATTTCACCGAGGCCATGTCGCCGCGCACGGGCGCCTTGATGAAGGTCCATACCTCCAACTACGTGGTGCAGGGCTTCACGGCCGAGGTGGCGGATGCCGATCTGGCCGCCCTGGCCCACCAACACGGCCTGCCCTATATGGTCGATCTGGGCAGCGGTTCGTTGATCGATATGGCGGCGTTGGGACTGCCCCATGAAACCACGGTCCGCGAAACCCTGGCCAAGGGCGCGGATCTGGTCAGTTTTTCGGGCGACAAATTGCTGGGCGGACCGCAAGCCGGCCTGATCGCCGGACGGGCGGACCTGATCAAGAAGCTGAAGCGTAATCCCATGAAGCGCGCCCTGCGGGTCGACAAGGTAACCATTGCCGCCCTGGCCGCCACCCTGCGCCTTTACGCCCACCCCGAGAGCTTGCAGGCCAAATTGCCAACCCTGCGCCTGTTGACCCGCCCCGTGGACCAGATCCAGGCTCTGGCGGAACGCCTGGTCCCGGCCTTGCAAAAGGCGCTGGGTGAGCGCGCCCAGGTCGCCATCGTCCCCTGCGGCGGCCAAATCGGCAGCGGCTCGCTGCCGGTGGAAAGCCTGGACAGCGTGGCCCTGGCCATCACCCCCAATACCGGGCGGCGGGGCACCGGCGGCGCCCTGAAGCGTCTGGCCACGGCCTTTCGCGCCCTACCGGTCCCGGTCCTGGGCCGGATCAGTGACGACGCCCTGCATTTCGATTTGCGCTGTCTGGAGGACGAGGCCGGCTGGTTGGGGCAATTACCGGAATTGCGGGTAAAATAGGCCATGATTATCGCCACCGCCGGCCATGTGGACCATGGCAAGACAACATTGGTAAAGGCCCTGACGGGCGTCGATACGGACCGTCTGCCGGAAGAAAAAAAGCGCGGCCTGACCATCGACATTGGCTTCGCCTACCAGGACATCGGGGGGGAGGCGGGCACCGTCATGGGCTTCGTCGATGTACCGGGCCACGAACGCTTCGTCAAAAATATGCTGGCGGGCGTTGCCTCCATCGATTTTGCCTTGTTGGTGGTGGCCGCCGACGACGGCGTGATGCCGCAGACCGAAGAACATCTGGCGATCCTGGGATTACTGGGCATCCCCCAGGGTGCGGTCGCCATAACCAAGATCGACCGGGTCCAGCCGGAGCGGGTGCAGGCGGTTAGGGAAGAGGTCGATGCCCTTCTGGCCCCCACGCCCCTGGCCGGAGCGCCCCTGTTTCCGGTGTCGGGCGAACTCGGCACGGGCATGGCAGAATTGCAACAGCATCTGGAAGCCGCGGCGCGGCGCCATGCCGCGCGCGACGGCGGCGCCGAGAGGGGCCATTTTCGCCTGTCCATCGACCGCGCCTTCACCGTGCCCGGCGCCGGCTTGATCGTTACCGGCGCGGTCTTTTCCGGCCAGGTCGCCGTGGGTGATCGGCTGACCCTGGCCGGCCACGGCAAAACAGAAGGCATTGAAGCGCGGGTCCGCGGACTGCGCGCCCTGGACCGCGAGGCGGACATCGGCCGGGCCGGCCAGCGTTGCGCCGTCAACATCGCCGGCGCGGATTTGCACCAATCCCTGGTCGGCCGGGGTGACTGGCTGCTGGCCCAGGCGGTACATGCGCCCGTACGTAAGTTCGACGCCCGGGTCCGGGTTCTGGATAGCGAGGCAAGGCCCCTGGCCCACTGGACGCCGGTGCATTTGCATCTTGCCGCCGCCGACATCACCGGCCGTATCGCGGTGTTGGGAGAGCGCCGCATCATGCCGGGAGAGGATGCCCTGGTACAACTGGTATTGGACGCCCCCATAGGGGCCCTGTTTGGCGATCGTTTCATCCTGCGCGACCAATCGGCCCAACGCACCGTGGCCGGCGGCGTGGTGATCGATCCCTTCCCGCCCAATCGCGGCCGGGCCAGGCCGGAACGTCTGGCGATGCTGGGGGCCATGGAGACAGAGGCCCCCGGCCCGGCCCTGACCGCCATGCTGGCCGCCGCGAACAATGGCGTAAATATGCGGCAATTCGCCCAATCCCGCAATTTAACCGAGGCGGACGGGGCAAATCTGCGCCAGATGGATGGGCAAGTTGTCCTGGCCGCCAATGACGGCGATCTGGCCCTGTCCCAGGCGCGCTGGCAACAGATCGAACAGGCCATTCTGGCCGCTCTGGCAACCTGGCATGAAAAACAACCCGAGGCCGTGGGCCCCAACGATAACGCCTTGCGCACCGCCTTAACCTCGGCCCCCGCCCCGACGCTGCTGGCGGCGGCTATTGGCCATCTGGTGGAGCGCCGCACGATCATCCGTGACGGTATCTCCCTGCGCCTGCCCGGCCACAGCCCCCGCCCATCGGATTCGGACCTGGCGTTGTGGAAATCGGTGGCTCTGATCCTGGAGGAAGGCGGCCTTCGTCCCCCACGGGTGCGCGAGCTGGCGGAAGAGTTGAAAATGGATCACAAGCGCATGGAAGCCTTCATGAAGCGTTGCGCCCGCCAGGGGCGTCTCATGGCCGTGGCGCCGAACCGTTTCTTCCCGCCCGCCGCCGTGCGGGAACTGGCGGAGGTGGTGGAAAGGTTGTGCGCGGCCGCGCCGGAGGAGGGTTTTACCGCCGCCGCCTTCAAAAACGATACCGGGATCGGGCGCAACGTGGCCATCGAGGTCCTGGAATTTTTCGACACATCGGGTCTAACCAGGCGGCAAGGCAACGTCCGCCACCTGCGCCGCCCGGCAGCGGCGGTCTTCGGCGACAATTAATGCCAAACGCCCTGATATAGAGCCCGAAAACGCCGTATCTCATTGGCGATTCTATCCGAATCACCTATTTCAAAGCCATGGCAATGTCGTGACGTCGACCATGCAGGACCATGAGCGATCCTTAATGTTTTCGCGGCGACGAATTATGCGACGAAAATAATCGTTATAAATCAATCTATTACTTGCGCTCCTATAGTCCAAATTGACATTGGAGGAGACTCCAGAGTACGATTTTTGTTGGAGCAAATACCGCGTTAATATTTTGTTAACCCAATTCTTAGAAATTACATTAATTGTTAGCTAATGCTCACATGAAACCGTGCCTATCCGGTTGTCACCCATACCCACTACATCTAGGGTGCTCCCAATCCCCCGAGTAAAGCTCGGCCTAGGTCGGGCGGCGATATCTCCGGCGATGTCGAGCGCCTCCTGAACCGGAACGGATCTCCCG
>JAKZRK010000097.1:0-13364 GCA_047518225.1 Alphaproteobacteria bacterium
GGCATCGAAAATGTTCAAAACGAATGGACCCTCATGGCCCTCGCGCACAACTGCAAACGGCTATCTGGACTGGTCGCCTAAAAAACCGCGCAGTCATTATGCAGGAGTTGGGTTATCACAAACCCGACAGACTGCTAGAGCCACCGGCATGTTTCGTTTTAAGGCGTTTCGGATCGGAGGGTTGAATGTTTAAAAAGATTTTTGGACGTGGCGACACCCCGACCAGAAACTTGGATTCACCCGGCAAACTCGGCAAGGGCGACGCCATCACCATCGGCTTCGACGAACATCCTGAAATTTCAAATGCGGAACTGTTTGTGGAAAAAGTTAGCGGGCTCGATCTTGCGGCCAAGTCGGGCTATGAAAGACGCCTTCTTCACCTCGGCCAAACCGGTGATAATCGCCCCCTGCTGATGTGGCTGCACGACGAAGACGGCGGCGAGCAGTTGGCGTTTGCTTATGGCGCGGAGCAGCCGCACGTTGAGGCGATGATCAATGTTGATCAGTTCGCCGAGCTATTTACTCCGGATCGCAGTTACCTGGTCGAAGTCGATAGCCAAAAACAGGCCGCCGAAAACCCCTGGATCGCCGACAAATACGTCCAGGACCAGGCCCATGAAGTTTATTGGCTCGATAGAGATCCAAATGATCTAAAAACAAACTCCGAAATGTCGGATGATGAACAAGCTTGTGATTATTTCCGTCTGACCAGCAAGGACAAAAAAGCAGCGATCGAAGTGTTCGTGTTTGATGGCGGCCAGACAGACGTCTATTTCATAAAATACCTGCCTTTGTACAAGATCGAGGCAATGATGCCTGCGGGATGAATTTGGCCCTGCCAAATGGGCATAACCACGGGTATAGTGGGGCGGGACGGAGCGGCCATGATACCGATTGTTTTCCGCCGCTGGCGGGGTAAGCGACGATCACGGCGGAAACCACGCCTGTTCGCGGTCCGGGCCGAACGTCTTGCCCGGCAGTCGGCGGTCTATACGCTGGCCTTCGTCGCCTTGATTGTTGCCGCACACACCATGGCGATGATGCATTTTGAAGGGTTCGGTTTCTCGGACAGTATTTGGCTGACCCTGACCAGCATCACCACAGTGGGTTATGGCGATTTGTCCGCCGTGACGCCGCTTGGGCGTTCGGCGACTGTACTGATCATCTATTTCGGCGGAATTTTCATCGTCGCCAAGATGGCCGGGGATTTTTTCGATTATCGCGGCTTGCGCCGGGACGCCATGAAAGACGGGAATTGGAGCTGGAGTCATATGAAGAACCATATTGTCGTGATCGGCTCAGAGGTCGATTCCGAACTGCATCTGGCGCGTCTCATGCAGGAATGCGAACGATCCGAGGCGACGGCGGGGCGAAATATCGTCCTGATCTCGCAATGTTTCGACGGAGGATTGCCCGCCATGCTTCAGGGTTTTGATATCAAGTACGTCAAGGGACGCGGCGCGGCGCCGACGGCTCTGGAGCAAAGCGCCGTTGAAAATGCGGCGATTGTCATCATCCTGGCCTGGAAGGAGGAAGACCCCGCCTCCGACGGCAATGCGTTCGATGTGATCAGCCGCATCCGGGACGTCAATGGGTCAGCCAAAATTGTCGCTGAATGTGTCGACGACAACAATCGCCAACGTCTGGAAGGCGCCGGCGCGACGTTGGCTTTGCGTCCAGTGAGAGCGTATCCGGAAATGATTATCGGCGGTTTGATGAACCCTGGATCGACGACCATCCTGGAAAACCTTTTTACCGCCGAGGGCGAGCGAATTGTCAGATTGGAGGGCGCGGTCACGGGTTCGTGGGCCGATATTGTCGCGCGATATGTTCGCGACGACAGCGGAACGCCGATCGCCTATCGGGATTCGCGGTCGGGTGAAATCATCACGGCACCGCGTGGGGCCACGGACGTATCCGCCGACGCAATTTTTCTGCTAGGCGGATGACATTTATTTCCAAAAGGCTTGGCCCGGTCATCACCTTGCTCACGGTCATATGGGCGGTCGAGGCCTTGAATCTGGTCATGGGGCACGGCTCAACAAATTGGGGGATATTGCCTCGGTCCCTCGGCGGCCTGATCGGCGTTCCCCTGGCGCCCTTTTTACACGCCGGCCTTTGGCACGCCATCTCGAACACCGTTCCGATCTTCATATTGGGCGGGTTGATGCTAGCAACCGGCGAAAAACGGTTTTGGCGCATCACCGTGATCATCATACTAATATCCGGCGCCTTGGTCTGGCTGTTTGCCCGAAGCTCGTATCACGTCGGGGCCAGTGGCCTGGTATTGGGATATTTCGGCGCTCTGCTTGCCCGCGCCTATTTTGAACGGAGCGTCATCACAATCGCCATCGCCATTGTTACGGTGACATTGTACAGCGGACTACTTTGGGGGTTGTTGCCGCTGAGAAGCCATATTTCGTTCGAAAGCCATTTTTTCGGCCTGCTCGCCGGCATTGCCGCCGTTTGGCTGACTTCCAAGCGGCCCCCCAAACCGGACGCCGACTGATCTGTGATTTCCGAATTGGGTCAAAAGCGGATTGTTAGCGGTTGCTAATAAGACGCCCGCTCCCTAGGGCGGAGCCGACGGCGCATTGGGGCGAAGCCTCGGTCATGAGCCGGGCGACAATGGCTCCATATAATATTGCAAGCCCGGCAACTCGCGGAGAGCTCTCCGGCCGGCGTCAATCCTTGAGGAAATTGCGGGTCTGCTGGATCGCCTCGGCCAGGCCCAGGCGTTGGATCTCCACGCCGGCGGGGAAGGCGGTGGTCAGGCGGGTGGGCAGCATGCCATCCAGCATGACGAAGACGCCCTTGTCGTCGGCCCGGCGCAACAGGCGGCCATAGGCCTGTTTCAGGCGCAACCGCGCGATCATGTCGTCATAACCAGCCCCGAAGCTTTTCTTGCGGGCCCGGTGCAGGATATCCGGGCGGGCCCAGGGCACCCGGTCAAAGACGATCAGGCGCAGGGAGCGGCCCGGCACATCGACGCCGTCGCGCACCGCATCGGTGCCCAATAGACAGGTGTTTTCCTCGGCCCGGAAAATATCCACCAGGGTGCCCGTATCCATGGCATCCACGTGCTGCGCCAATAGGGGAATGCCTCTTTCATCAAGGGGCTTGGCGATGCGCTGATGCACCGCGCGCAGGCGCTGGATGGCGGTGAACAGGCCCAGGCCGCCGCCCCCCGCCGCCAGGAACAATTCCCGGTAGGCGGCGGCCACCTGGTCGGGCCGGTTACGGTTGACGTCGCGGACCACCAGGATACGGGTGGCGGAGGGATAGTCGAAGGGCGAGGCCAGGCTGGCCCGCACCGCCGGCTGGGCCAGGTGCAGGACGCCGGTGCGGACCTCGGCCGCGGTCCAGTCCTCGGGCGCATCGGGCGGGTTGTCGCGCAGGGTGGCGGAGGTGATCAAGACCCCGTGCGCGGGACGCAGCACCGCCTCGGCGAAGGGCTGGGAGGGGTCGACCCAATGGCGGTGCATGCCCACATCCCGATCGCGCCCGCCCTGGCGCTCAATGGCGAACCAATCGACGAAAAGGCCCGGCGTTTCCTGGCCCAGATCCAGCAGCATGGCGCGCCAGGCCTGGACCATATCGGCCCGGCGCTTCAGGCTGCGGGCCGCGGCCTCGATGCGCAACCGGGTGGGGGTATCCAATTCGTCCGCTTCCGCGTCCAGGCGGGCCAGCAGCCGCCGGCCCAATTCCAATAGGGGGCGGCGCAGGGCCTCGAAGGCGGCGGCGGCCGCGCCGGCCGCCTGCAAAAGATCCGCCTCCGGCTCCGCCACCGAAACCTCCAGGCCGTAGGGGGAGCGGTCATTGTCCACCCGGGCCAGGACCACATGACGGACCACGGCCAGAAAGCTTTCCATGGGTCCGCTGGCCGCACCTTCGGCGAGGCGCTGCAGCCAGCCGGGCCCGGCCAGGGCAGTGGCGGCGCGAAGGCAATCTTGCAGAACGGCCAGGTCGCCGTCATCGCCGATCAGGTCGCCGATCCGCGCTTCCAGGCCACGGGCCCGGCCCCGTCCGCGGCGCCCGCCTTCATTGCCCAACAGCCAGCGGCGCAACTCAGCCCCCTCGCTGCCCGCGACGTGGGCGGCAAAGGCGCTGTCGGCGGCGTCAAAGACATGATGCCCCTCGTCAAAAACATAGCGCAGGGGCAGTTGACCGCTACCTGCCTCCAACACCGCGCGGATCATCACCAGGGCATGATTGGCGACGACGATTTCCGCCCGCTCGGACTCCCGGCGGCTGCGTTCGATAAAGCATTTCGAATAATGGCGGCAGGCGGAATAGATGCATTCGCCGCGCCTGTCCGTCAGCGAGGCAATGGTGCCGCCGCCGAACAGGGTGGCCAGCCAGGCGGGAAAATCACCGCCCAGCATGTCGCCGTCCCGGCTGTGTTCAACCCAGCGCGCGATCAGGCCCAGGGCAACGGCGCCGCCGGGCGAGGTGGCCAGGGCCTTGGTGGCATCCTCGAAATTCAGCAGGCACAGGTAATTCTCCCGGCCCTTGCGCACCACCACGTTGCGGCGTTTTTGCTTCGGGTCCGGGTACAGGCGGTCCAGCTCGCCGTCGATCTGCCGTTGCAGGTTGCGGGTGTAGGTGGAAAGCCAGACCGTGCCGCCATTCTTGCGCGCCCACAGGCTGGCCGGTGCGATATAGCCCAGGGTCTTGCCGACGCCGGTGCCGGCCTCGGCCAGGACCAGGCGCGGCATGTCCGCTTCCTGACGGGGCAGAAAGGCGTCGGCGGCGGCGGCAGCGTAGTCGAATTGCTGGGGCCGGCTTTCCGCACCCTGGCCGATCAATGCCGCCAGTTGTTCGCGGGCTGCCTCCGGTCCGATGGCGTGATCGGAGGGGGCGGGAGGTGGTGCGCCATCCTCGCGTTCGGGCAGTCGTTGCCAGGCGTTCATGGCGCCACCCAATTCGCCGTCGGCCGGCACCCCCAGGGCGGCCAGCACCGCCGGGCCCCAGCGCCAACCGGCCCGCGCCATGGCCATGGCCAGGGCACCCAGACGTTCTTTGTCACCCTCACCGGCCGCCAGTTCCCGCAGCAGCGCCCGCGCCGCCCCTTGCAGGGCCATGGCGCCATCCGCCGCATCGACGGGCGGGGCCAGGTTCAGGGCGATTGCCAGGCCGCCAGGGGTGGGCAGGCAGAATTGCGCCGGACGGGTAAAGGCGAACAATTCCAAAATGTCATAGGCGGCAAAAGACCGCGCGCCCAAGCGGGAGGCCGTGGCCAGGGCATGGCAGACGATGGGCACTTCGTCCCCGGCCTTGGCGATGGCGGCGGCGGCGCTCAATTCCTCCACCTCGCCGTCGGCGCTCAACCAGGTGACCAGGCGCGCGCCCGCCACCATTGCGGGTGCGGCGAAACCGGGTGCTTCGGGGTTTGGGGTGGGTGTGTTCATGCTGGCCGTACTATAGGGCGGGGGCGGGCGGCTCACCACTGGTTGACGTGGCCGGATTATTGCCTAATGTCCCAGCCCCGCAAGGAACAGATCGCATGACAAGAAATACCGAAATAGCAGCCGAGAGCAAGGCTTGGCCTTTTCAAGAGGCGCGTTCGCTGTTGAAACGGGTAGACGGGCAGACGCCGGAAAAGGGCCATGTGTTGTTCGAGACCGGGTATGGCCCCTCCGGCCTGCCCCACATCGGCACTTTTGGCGAGGTGGCGCGAATCTCCATGGTGCGCCGGGCCTTTCACGAACTGTGCGATATTCCGACCCGGCTGGTGGCTTTTTCCGACGACATGGACGGCCTGCGCAAGGTTCCCGACAACGTCCCCAAAAAGGAGATGCTGGCCCAGCATCTGGAAATGCCCCTGACCCAGGTGCCCGACCCCTTCGGCACCCATGACAGCTTTGGCGCCCACAATAATGCCCGCCTGCGGGCATTATTGGATCAGTTCGGTTTTGACTATGAATTCGTCAGTTCAACGGACTGCTACCGCACCGGCAAGTTCGATGCGGCCCTGCTGGCGGTACTGCGGGAATATGACAAGGTCATGGGCGTGATCCTGCCGACCCTCGGCGCGGAACGCCAAGCCACCTACAGCCCGTTTCTGCCCCTCTGCCCGGACACCGGGCGGGTGTTGCAAGTGCCGATCATCGCACGGGATCTGGATGCGGGCACCGTTACCTACCAGAACGAGGCGGGCGCAGAGGTCGAGGTGGAGGTGACGGGCGGAAAATGCAAGCTGCAATGGAAGGCGGATTGGGCCATGCGCTGGCTCGCCCTGGATGTGGATTACGAAATGTCGGGCAAGGATTTGATCGAATCCGTGCGCCTGTCGTCCAAGATCTGCCGCATTCTTGGCGCCCGCCCGCCGGAAAGCTTTACCTATGAATTATTCCTGGATGAAAACGGCGAGAAGATTTCCAAATCCCGGGGAAATGGGCTTTCCATCGAGGATTGGCTGCGTTACGCCTCGCCCGAAAGCCTGTCGCTGTATATGTTTCAACAGCCGCGTCGGGCCAAGCGCCTGAATTTCGATGTCATTCCCCGGGCCGCGGATGATTATCTGCGGTTTCTTGATACCTACGCCGAACAGGAGGCGGCGGAACAACTGGCCAATCCGGCCTGGCATATACACGCCGGCCAGCCGCCCCGGGAAGAAGTGCCGTTGACCTTCGCCCTGTTGATGAACCTGGCCGGGGCCTGCAATTCCGAGGACCCAGCTGTGCTGTGGGGCTTCATCTCGCGCTATGCGCCGGGCGCCACGGCGGAAAATCATCCCCTTCTGGATGCCCTGGTGGGCTATGCCATCAACTACTACCGGGACTTCGTGAAGCCCCATAAAAACTATCGCCAGCCCAGCGATCCCGAACGAAAGGCAATGGAAGATTTATTGGCGGCCCTGGAGGCAATGGATGCGGGTTTTTCGGGATCGGATATCCAGAACCAGGTTTATGAAATCGGCAAGGCGCATGATTTCGAGAACCTGCGCGATTGGTTCAAGGCCCTGTACGAAGTTCTGTTCGGGCAGAGCCAGGGGCCCCGTTTCGGCTCCTTCGCGGCCCTGTATGGCGTCGGGGAAACGGCAACGCTTGTGCGCCGGGCCCTGGCGGGCGATGATTTAGCCGCCGATTAATACCAACACGGAGAGAATGGCGGATGGAGACCCTGGCAACGGGATACGGCCTGATCGAAGGGCCGGTGTGGGATGCCGCCCGTGGCATGATCTATGCCGACGTCATCAATGGCGGCGCCTATTGTCTGGCCCCCGATGGCGGTATCAGCCAGGTGATCGAACATCGCCGGGGCATGGGCGGCATGACCCTGCATGAAAACGGCGGTCTGGTGGTCTCGGGGCGCTCTATCGCGTTGAAGCCGGCGGACGGCGGCGGAACGGTGGTGCTGTTGCCTGACGATCCAGAGGGCGGGCGCATTGGTTTCAACGATATCACAACGGACGCCAAGGGCCGTGTCTATGCCGGCGCCCTGGCATTTAGCCCCGTGAGCGGCGATGAGGAGGCGAAACCGGGCGATCTGTATTGCATCGATCTGGACGGCAGTGCCCGCGTGGTCGGCCAGGATGTTATGCTGACCAACGGCCTGGGTTTCTCGCCCGATGGCGGAAACTTGTATCATTCGGAATCACTGCGCAATCTGGTGCGGGTCTATGACGTGGAGCCCAATGGCGATCTTGGCCCCCACCGCACCTTCGCCACGGTGGGGAGCGGCATACCCGATGGCCTGGCGGTGGCTGTCGATGGCAGCGTCTGGGTCGCCATCGCGCATGGCAGCCGGGTCGATGTGTTCGAACCGGATGGCAGCCTGCGCCGCAGCATTCCCTGTGACCTGCCCATGGTCACCTCCGTCTGTTTTGGCGGCGATGATCTGATGGATTTCTATATCGTCACCGGTTCAGCGGGGACGGACCGCGACGACGCCGGCACCGTCTACCGCATGCGCGCCGATGTGGCCGGCCTGCCCCTGGCGCCGGCGGCGGTCTCTGTATAAGTCCCCTTATTAGGCGAAATGGATCCGGGGACCGGCGGGCCGCCGATCCCCGGTTTGCTCTTGGCTTGATCGCATGGATTTAATACAGCGCAACCGGATTGCCCGGTGAACCGGTAGCCCCCTTCATCTTTAACGGCGACCACACGAACAGGAACTCGGACACGTTGTCCGCCACCAGTTGGCTGAGATCGAGATTTTCCAGGTTCCAGATACCGCGCTTGGTCAGCAACTCCAGGTGGCACTCGAAGGGCTGTGCGGTCTCGCCGGCGAAAGTCGGCGCCACGGCCTCCACGGCCCAGGTATCGGCGGCGGTCAGGATGATCTTGCGCGAGGCCATGTATTTACAGGCCGAGGTGCCAAAGCCCGGTTCGCCGGCGTTGAAGGCGGCGACCCGTTTCTTCTTCTCGGCGGCATCGAAGGTATCCCACTTGGACGGATGCCAGATATTGCCGTGACCGGTGTACAAAAAGACGCAGTCGCCTTCGCCGATCGGGGCGATGCCCTGGGCCTTGACCATTCCCTTGACGTCCGCGTCGGTGATGATGCCGGGATCACCCTTGTTCGGTGGCGGTGCGGGGATCGGCAACTGCTCCATGCCACGATAGGCGGTCGCATTCAACAGGACGCCCCGGCAGACGAAGCCGATCTTGGCCACGTGCTCGACGCCCAGCGGTCCGACGCCATAGGGCCCGGCCACCTTGGCCAGGATCCGTCCGTTGTAGAAGAAATCACCCTTGGAGGTGCGGACACCGATGTGCCCCGGGCCGTCGAACTGGGTGCCGACCTGGCCGATCTCGGCCGTCACCACCTCGTCGTTGCCCACCAGCTCCCGCGGGCCAAATGGCACCGGGCCGCTGGAGGGCAGGCCGGGAATGGTCAGCTTCCAGCTCCGCACGCCAAACATCGGCATGTCGGATTGATAGACCTTGCTAAGGGTCGCGACCTTGCCCCGCTTGACCAGCTTCATCGCCTTCAGAACCATCGCCGGCGTGGTGCGGTTGACCGCGCCGGCCTTGTCGTCCTTGCCCCATTCGCTGGGCGCCCACTTATCCGTGAGCGGTTCGTCATTCACTGACCAGGCCGGACCGGACAGGCCGGCGCTTATGGTCAACGCCAGTGCTGCGACGCCTACAATGTTTATCTTCGACATTAGATTTCCTCCCTCGGTATCGAATTGATGGGAGGTATTACGCACCATGGGGAGAAACTGAGTCAAGCATCCACCGGCGCGTTGTTTGCGCCGCCTGTTAGCCCGGAACCGCTCTAAACGACCGGTACCCGCATGGCGGCGATGGCGGCCGGCGATATGATATACATATCCACTGGCACGCGCCATCTTTCGGTCCAGCGCACCCGGGGCGGGGCCTTGCTGTTTTTCCTGCCGTCCAGGACGAAGCCTTCGAAGCCGTTGGTCATGACGTCGTTGCACTTGTTCACGTAGATTGGAAATCCGCCAATATAGGGCATGAAGACGCGCGGTCGGCCGGGCACGTTGGCGCCAACGTACCAGGAACTGCAGGTGGAGCGCAGCGAGACCTTCGAGACTTCGTTGACGTGGTCAACCCAGTCATCCTCATATTCGATGATCGGTTCGATGGTCTGGGCCTCGATGTCGCGCATATGGCCAATGCAATCGACCATCCAGTCGACGTGCTGCTCGATCGCCAGGATCATGCTGGCCAGGACGGACGGGCTGCCCGGGCCGGTAATCATGAACAGGTTCGGGAAGCCCTGCGAGGAAAGGCCCAGGTATGTCCGTGGCCCCGCCCGCCATTTCTCGGTCAATGTCAGACCGCTTCGTCCGGTGATCCGGATATTATCGAACGACCCGGTCATGGCGGCGAACCCGGTGGCGCAAACCACCACGTCAACGGCATATTCGGTGCCGTTCGCCACGATGCCCTGTGTCGTGAAGCGTTCGATTGGCTTTTTCGAGACATCGACCAGGGACACATGCGGTAGATTGTAGGTCTCGAAATATCCGATATCGACGCAGAGGCGCTTGCAGCCGAAGACGTCTTCCGGACACAGCAGTTCAGCCGTTGCCGGATCTTTCACGACGGCGCGGATTTTCTTGCGGCCGAATTCGGCAATGGTGTCATTCGCCTCTTTTTCGAACAATAGATCGCCGTAGGCGCCAAGGAACGGCAGGCCGCCCCGCGCCCAGGCTTCCTCGTATTGCTGCTCGCGCTCCTCCGCCGTCGCCTCGAGCGCCGGCTGCACGTTGAATTCAAAATAAAAGCCGGTTGGCCGGGCGCGCATTTTCTTCCGCAGTTCGGGATAACCCGCCTTGACCTCCCGTACGTATTCGGGGTCCAGCTTCTTGTTCCAGGCCGGGACGGTATAGTTGGGCGTGCGCTGGAACACCGTCAACTTGGCGGCTTGCGCGGCGATGACCGGGATGGACTGGATCGCCGACGACCCCGTGCCGATGACGCCGACGCGAAGCCCGGTAAAGTCGACGCCCTCATGGGGCCATTCGCCGGTGTGGTAAACCGGACCTTCGAATTTCTCGATATCCTGGAACGGCGGCAGGTTCGCCGCCGAAAGACAGCCGACCGCCATGATGCAAAACTGCGCCGTCACCAGATCACCCTGGTCGGTCTCGATGGTCCAACGTTTAGCATCTTCGTCGAAGGTCGCCGCCGTCACCCGTGTGTCGAATTGGATGTCCCGGCGCAAATCGAAGCGATCGGCGACATGGTTGGCATAATCAAGGATTTCCGGCTGCGGCGAATACCTCTCCGACCAATTCCACTCCTGGTCCAATTCTTCCGAGAAGGAATAGGAATACTGCATGCTGGCGATATCGCAGCGCGCGCCCGGATATCGGTTCCAGTACCAGGTGCCGCCGACACCGCCGCCGGCTTCGTACACCCGCGCCGAGAGGCCCATGCCGCGAAGGCGGTGCAACATATACATACCGGCGAAACCCGCGCCGATGACAACGGCATCAAAGGCTACGTTGACCTCCGGGCCGCGTTTGCTTGCCGTTTCCGAACCGTGAGGCACGCCTGGCTCCCCGCTTTAATTTTCTGACCTAAAGGAATGGACGAATGACGTCGGAATGATCCGATAGGGGCATTGTGCCGAAAAAGACGGCTGGCCGCAAGATTTGGCTGTCCCCCTAACGCAGGCGGATAATCATGTATTTGATGAAGGCGCGGTCCACCGTGGCCCGGGGACGATTTGTCACGGCATGGCAGAATGACAACCTGCAATGCCTGGGCGCATGTTGGTGAAGGGGATAGACCGGTCAGGCCGGAAGGCTATAATGGGCATTGGCGCGTGGAGGAAAAAACTCATGGGCATGGAAAATTTTCGGCTGAAACCTGAGGATCTTGGCTTTTACGGCGCCGGTTTGACCCGGCCCGAATGCGTTTTGTGCCTGGCCGACGGCACGGTCATTACCTCCCATGGGAAGGGGGGTGTCAGCGTGATCGATGGGAATGGCGGGCGCCGGGACATTCTGGGTCAACGCGGCGGCCTGCCCCCCGTGGCCACCAATGGCTTTGCCTTGACGGGGGCGGGAGAGTTTCTGCTGGCGGATCTGCATGGGGATGGCGGCGGCGTCTGGCAGCTTTCGCAAAATGGCGATGTGAAACCCCTGTTGGTGGAACTGGATGGTCAGGCTCTGCCGCCGGCGAATCTTGTTGGCGTTGATCATAAAGACCGCGTCTGGATTACCATCTCCACCCGGCACGATCCCCGCGCCCTGGCCTATCGTCCCGACGTTGCCGATGGCTTTATCATCCTGATGGACAACAAAGGCGCCCGTATCGTGGCCGACGATATCGGCTATACCAACGAGGCCATCGTCGATCCCTCCGGCGACTGGCTGTACGTGAACGAGACCATGGCCCGGCGCACCTCGCGCTATCGCATCCAGGATGACAACAATCTGGGTCCGCGCGAAACCTTCGTGGAATATGGCGCCGGCACTTATCCCGACGGACTGGCCTTCGACGAGGAGGGCGCTTTCTGGATGACCTCCGTGGTCTCAAACCGGGTGATCCGGGTCAGCGCCGAGCGGGAACAGCGCATCGTGATCGAGGAAAATGACCCCGAACAACTGGCCGTGGTGGAAAAGGCCTTTCTGGCCGGTGAAATGGGCCGGCGGCATCTTGATAGTATCGAGACGGAGGTCACGCAGAGCATCTCCTCCATTGCCTTTGGCGGACCGGACCGGCGCACCGCCTATTTGGGCAATCTATTGGACACCAGACTCTATACCTTCGAAAGCCCGGTGCCGGGCTTCACGCCTTCCCATTGGGGCGTTCGCCCGGAAGCGCTCTAGTCATCGAGATTGCCGCTGCCGCGGAGCATGGCGAGAAATTCGCGGCGTGTGGCGGCATTTTCACGGAAGGCGCCCAACATGCGCGAGGTGGCCAGGGCGGCGCCCGGCTTGTGCACGCCGCGCGTGGTCATGCATTGGTGCGAGGCCTCGATCATCACGGCGACGCCCAGGGGCTGCAACACCTCCTGGATGGTGTTGGCGATCTGCGCCGTCATCTTCTCCTGGATTTGCAGGCGCCTGGCATAGACCTCCACCAGCCGCGCCAGCTTTGAAATGCCGACGACCCGGTGGTTGGGCAAATAGGCGATATGGGCCCGGCCAAGGATCGGGGCCATGTGATGTTCGCAATGACTTTCGAAACGGATATCGCGCAGCAGGACGATTTCGTCATAACCGTCGACCTCTTCGAAGGTGCGTTGCAGAATTTCCACCGGATCGTCGTGATAACCGGCGAAATATTCCTCATAGGCGCGTGTCACCCGCTCCGGCGTGCCCTTCAGACCCTCCCGGCCGGGATCATCGCCGGTCCAGCGGATCAGCGTGCGGACGGCCTCTTCCGCCTCGGCGCGGCTGGGCCGCCTGGCCTGGGCCGCCTGGCGTTCCGCCGCCAGGGTTTCCGCCAGCTTCAACTCCGGTTTTATATTCTGTTGCTTGTTCATGCTCCTGCCCTTACCACCCCGTTTCGTCGGCGAAATAAACATCCCTGCCGCGACCCAATGTCATGCCCGGGCTTGACCCGGGCATCCACCGGCACCAGCGGACCGGGGATCACCATGGATTGCCGGGTTAATACCACATTGCGATGATAGGGACCCATAGAGATCGTCTCCACGCAGCCTCGGGTAGGAGAGAAGGTGCCGGCGATGTGGGACATCGTCAAGCCTTCTCGACGCCATCCGAGGCTGCGTGGAGGCGACCAGCACGGCGCTTTTCGGGAGCTTTCGGATGGCGTCGCGCACGCCTCACGATGCCCCGCATCGCGTCGGCGCACGCTCCTACCCGAAAACTCCCGAAAAGCGTCTCTATGGGTCCCTATCATCGCAATGTGGTATAAGCCCGGCAATGACAAATAGGGGCCGCGACAACACATCCTGTATGATAT
>JAKZRK010000098.1:0-2702 GCA_047518225.1 Alphaproteobacteria bacterium
TCTACAATGCCCAGTGGATCGTCGAAAAGAACGGCTACCTGAGCCCCGCTCAAGCTCGTCAGGCGTGGCACGCCGCGATCTCAATCAGGCCCGCCGCGTGAGACAAACTTGTGTCCAAGGAACCGGGTGCGCTACAGATACAATATCAGGGCGCGCTGGTATAGGCCGCTCAGGCTCGTCTCGCCGTGCGGCTGGTGCTATGCTGGCACCAGAGCACATTCGGACTATTCCCAGCCCTTTGTGGTAAGCGGGAGGAGCAGCCCCATGACGACGTTCGGCATTCTGTTTTTCGACGGTACTGAAGAGCTCGACGCGGTCGGTCCCTGGGAAGTCTTCACCATGGCGTCAAAACAGCGCGATGACATCGCCGTGGTGGCGGTTTCCGAGCGCGGCGGCACGGTTACCTGCAATAAAGGCATGCGCATCCTGATGGATCATGGCTTTGCCGATGCGCCCAAACTGGATGTGCTGCTGGTTCCCGGCGGCCAGGGCACCCGCACAGAGGTTGATAATCCAGCCCTGCTGCAATGGATAGCAAGCGTGGCGAAAGACTGCCAATGGGTGACCTCCGTATGCACCGGCTCGTTGTTGCTGGCCGAGGCCGGCCCGGCGGCGGGCAAGCGGATTACGACCCATTGGGGCGCCATGGATCTGGTGCGCAAACGGGGCAAGGCCGGCGAGGTCCTGGAAGGGGTCCGCTACGTGCGCGACGGCAACGTGGTGACATCCGCCGGTGTTTCGGCCGGCATTGACATGGCCTTGTGGCTGATCGGGGAAATGTACTCCCCCAGCTTTGCCCGTGGCGTCCAACGCAACATGGAATACGATCCAGCGCCCCCTTATGCGGCGGAAGTATAACGCGTCCCATATTCAACAGGGGCCCCGGGCGGGTGTTGCATCACGAAACGGTGGCCTGGCTGGCCGTTCCGGTCTCTACCCGCTCGGGCGGGAAACGGCAGGTTACGATCGTGCCCTCGGCCTCGATGCTCTCAATAATCAGTTCGCCGCCATGCAATTCCATAAACGATTTCGACAAGGCGAGGCCAAGCCCGGTACCCTCGAATTTTCGGGCCAGGGAGCTGTCGACCTGGTAAAACGGATGCGTCAGTTTTTCGATCTCCTCTTGCGCGATTCCGATACCGGTATCCGACACCGCAAAGATCATCGAACCGTCGGCGGTCATGGCGATCGTCACCGTTACGCTGCCCTCTTCGGTGAATTTCACGGCGTTGGACAGCAGATTGAGCAGTACCTGCTTCACCGCCTTGGCGTCGGCCCGAAGGGTCGGTAGACTGCCCTCGCTCTCGATGGTAATTGACAGGCCTTCGGCCTCGGGGCGTCCTGATACCAGGCGGATGGTCGAGGCAACCAGATGTTCGGCATCGATCACATCTTCCTGCAACGTGGTATTGCCGGCCTCGATCTTGGCGATATCCAGGATATCGTTGATGATGGACAGAAGTTGGCTGCCGCTGGAATGAATATCCTCGGAATAGCTCTTGTATTGCTCGTTCCCGAGGGGGCCAAGCAATTCGTCCTTGATCAGTTCCGAGAAGCCGATAATGGCGTTCAGGGGGGTGCGTAACTCGTGGCTGACGGCCGCCATGAATTCCGATTTGGCGCGATTTGCGGCGATCGCCTCTTCCGCCGCCAGCCGTTGGGTGTCTTCCAACAGACGGCGTTCGGTGACGTCGCGGATCGTCAGAAAATGATGGGTTCGCGGCTCCTCGCGCCGTTCCAGGGGATTTCGGCTGATCTGTAAAACGGCCCGTTGGATGGTGATTTCCATGACGAAGGTGGCACCGTCCTTGCGCAGGCCCAGTCCTTCGCGGGCCCGCGGCACGGGCTTTTCCAGGTCCTGCAGATCGCTAATCTTGAATGGATCCGCGCCCTCGCCGCTGAAATCGAACAGTAGGTCGGGTGGCTTGTCCACCAGTTCATCGCCGCTATAGCCCAACATGTCCTCGGCGGCCTGATTGAACAGCGAGATCTGGCCCTGGGGATTGATCACGATGATGCCGTCAAAACTGTTCTCGACAAAGCGGCGCATCATTGCGCCGCGATGCAGCACGGCCATGCGTTGGCGGAAAATGCGCAGCGCCTGGCGGTCGATCAACGCCACCAGGCTCTGCCCGTAACAGAGCCATGGGGCCAATAACCACGGTACGATATCCAGACTGACAGGCGTCACCTTTTGCAGCCCCACGGAGGCGGCGACAAGCGCCAACGAGCCGCCACAGAGCGTCAACAGACCCCGATGCCAGGACCATTTCGCCAATAAAGGCGCCAACAGAAAGGTCAACAAGACCATGACGGCCATGGTCGGTAACGCGCCGGTGCGCTGCAAGGAACGGCCCTGGCGAATGGTCTCCGCCGACAGGGCGATCAGGGCCGGACCCGGGATCGTCACGTACAACGGCACCGACAGATAGTCACCTAGTTCGATGGCGGTTGCGCCGACGATAACGCTGCGGCCTTGGAATAACCGTGGCGGAAATTCGCCGCGCAGCACGTCGACATAGGAAATGCGCGGAATGGTGCCGAGGCGGATGCCATAGTCGATATCACTGCTGTCCGGTTAACTGAGCGGTGCTGGCTTTGAGAGCCAGGATTTCTGCGGGGTTTGAAGCGAAAATGCATGGTGTCGATTTGAATTGGATGGAGCACTTTTCGGAGTTTCTCCGAGGAGATGCTCATGAACA
>JAKZRK010000099.1:0-2524 GCA_047518225.1 Alphaproteobacteria bacterium
TTGTTACAGATCCTCTCGGTGACCCTCTTCGAGAAAATGCCCATACATCAAGCACTTGCGGGAGACGAAAACAGATGCAACGCTTCGCAAATAACCAACCAATTGAATTTATTCGATTTTTAACCGGACACTAGTGACCGGCGGCCTATACTAAAATAGATGGGGATCATGGCCGGCAACGCCAGTTTCCGAATTGACCTTTACCAAGCCGAATTCGCGACAAAACAGCGCACCCGTTCCAGCGCCGCTTGCAACGCCTCGATATCCTGGCGGCGCAGCGGCGCCGCGCCGTCGCGGTGGCCTTCCGCCGCCTCGGCCAAAGCGGCGATATCCCAGGCACCGACCCCCAGGGCGACGCCTTTCAGGCTATGGGCCGCCGTCCGCCAACTCTCGCCGGGGCCTGCCGCCATGGCATCGATATAGGCCTGGGCGCTGGGCAGAAACATCCTCAACAACTCCCCTTCCAGGGCCCGGTCGCCTTGGGTGTAGGTGCCCAGATGAACCAAATCGATGGCCGGTCGGGGCTCAGACGCCATTGCTCACCAGATCACGGATCGCCTGGGTCAAGCGATCCTGAGACGGGATCACCGCGCGTTCCAGGGCATCATTGTAGGGCATGGGTACATCGAGTCCGCCGACCCGCACGATGGGCGCATCCAGATCGTCGAAACCCTTTTCCACCACCATCGCCGCCACTTCGGCGCCAAAGCCGCCGTTCTTGCAGGCTTCGTGGGCGATCAACAAGCGGTTGGTCTTGGCCACGGAATTCAAGATAATTTCCTCGTCCAGGGGACGCAGAGTACGTGGATCAACCACTTCGACGGAAATACCTTCACGCTCCAGTATTTTGGCTGCACCAAGAGCGCGGCCCACCATGGTCATGGTCGCGACCACGGTCACATCGGTGCCTTGCCGCTTAATATCGCCTTTGCCGATGGGGATGGCATAGTCCCCCTCGGGCACCGGCCCTTTGCCTTCCATATAGAGCATCTTGTGCTCCAGGAAGATCACCGGATTGTCGTCGCGAATGGCCGCAATCAACATGCCCTTGGCGTCATAGGGCGTTGAAGGCGCCATCACGACGAGGCCCGGCACGTGTGTGAACCAGGCTTCCAGGCTTTGGCTATGTTGGGCAGCCATGCGGATGCCGCCGCCTTGAGGGCCCCGCACTACCATGGGCACGGTCGGCTGGCCGCCCAGCATGTAGCGGAACTTGGCGGCCTGATTGACCAGAATGTCCATGGTTAGGGCGACAAAATCAAATATCTGGATCTCCACCACGGGCCGCATGCCGGTAATCGCCGCGCCCACGGCGGCGCCGGTGAAGCCAACTTCGGTGATCGGCGTGTCGCGGACCCGATCATTGCCAAATCGATCCCACAAACCCTTTGTGACGCCAAAAATGCCCCCCGTCTGACCCACGTCCTCGCCCATCACGAAGACCCCTTCGTCCCGGGCCAACTCAGCCGCCATGGCCTCGTTCAACGCCTCTACATAGGTGATTTCCCGGCCGCCCACGGGCCCCGGTTCGTCGTAATGCGCATGCGCGGCATAGACCGAATTCATCATCTGCTCGACCGTGGGTTCGGCCCCCTCAGCGCCGAAGGCAACGGCGCTTTCCAGGTCTTGGGCAACCTGTGCACCGATTTCATTGACCCGTTTGCGCGGCACGGTCTTCTCCGCCCGCATGCGTTTTTCCATTAGCTTGATGGGATCCCGGGCGATCCAGGCGTCATATTCTTCTTTCGGCCGCGGATCACGCAGGTTTGCGCGCATGGAATGCTGGCCCCAGCGATAGGTCATACATTCGATCAGGCTGGGCCCCTCCCCGGCGCGGGCCCGCTCCACCGCCTCACCGACCACCGCATAGACTTCGCCCGCATCGTTGCCGTCGATGGTAACGCCGGGCATGGCATAGCCCACCGCCCGATCCGAAATCTGCTTGGCCGAGGTAGTGTCCCGATAGGAGGTCGTCAGGGCATATTGATTGTTCTCGCAGATAAATAGGATCGGCAATTTCCAGATACTGGCCAGATTGGCGCACTCGTGGAAGGTCCCCTGGTTCGAGGCGCCATCACCGAAAAAAGCGACCACTACTTGATCGCCGCCGCGCAGCTTTACGGTCAGGGCCGCACCTGTCGCGAGCGGCATGGTGGCGCCGACGACACCGTTCGCGCCTAGGATGCCAAGACTTAAATCGGCAATGTGCATGGAGCCGCCCAAACCGCCGCAGTAGCCGTTTTCCCGGCCCATTAGTTCCGCCACCATCAAATTCAGGTCGGCGCCCTTGGCAATGCAATGGCCATGGCCTCGGTGGTTCGAGGCCATGTAATCATCTTCCCGCAGGTTGGCGCTGACGGCCGCGGCAACGGCCTCCTGGCCGATGTAGCTATGGGCCGTGCCCTTGACGGCACCTTCCGCGAACAGCTTGGTGGTCTGTTCCTCAAATGCGCGAATGCGGCGCATAGTGGTGTAGATCGCCTCCGAAGTTTCCGCCGAAAGTCTTACGTTCGATTTGGCCGTC
>JAKZRK010000100.1:0-7381 GCA_047518225.1 Alphaproteobacteria bacterium
CGCGGCAAAAGGACGCTCTGTGGATAAGGGGACAGCCCGGCTACGCCGACCTGACCACTTCCCCACAGAGCCAACAACCAAAACCGAAGCGGTCAAACTATATGGTACATAAAGCGGTCAATTCAGTTTGTTATCGACACCTGTTTCTGCTGGATGTCATGCCGCAAACCGCCGTGGGCAAAATCTTCAAGCCGGCCTTGCGCTGGGATGCTATCGAACGGGTCTTCACGGAATTGCTTGTCCCGGTGGCCACGGCGGCTGACGCAGGGATTGCCGTGACGGCGGGCGCCAGCGATGTCCACGGCACATTGGCAACCATCACCGTGACGGGTGCAAATGAGAATGACGAGTTGATCCAGGAAATCGATCAGGTATTGGCATCTTTTAGCGTCAAGTATGAGATTTTATCAAAGCAAATTGTTGGTAACACCTGATTTGGGCATAATGGGTGCCTTGCAGGCCGTGGTCGCCTAATTGGCTCCGTGCTCATACGCCGTGATCGGCTTATTTGAAACGATCTGGGTTGAAAACAACAGGCCACTGGGAGTACACCACAGCCCTGCCCTCCATCCGCTGAGCAAAGAAGTCCCATATGCAAAATATTGATGTCGATGTTTCCGCCCTGGCGGAGGGGATCTATGGCCTGATCCTGGCCTACGGCCTGGACATTCTGGGCGCGATCATAATTCTGTTGGTTGGCTGGTGGACCGCCGGCATGGTGGAACGCGCCACGGCCCGGGCCTTGGGCCGGGTGCCGCGTTTGGATACGACGTTAAAGGCGTTCCTAAGCTCGGCCGTACGTTACGCCATTCTTGCGGTCACCCTGGTGGCGATGCTGTCTCAGTTCGGGGTCGAAACCACCTCGATCATCGCCATCCTGGGCGCGGCGGGTCTGGCCATCGGCCTGGCCCTGCAGGGAACCTTGCAGAATATTTCGGCCGGTGTGATGTTATTGCTACTGCGCCCCTTCAACGTTGGTGACTACATCGAGGGCGGCGGCGTCTCGGGCACGGTCAACCGCATCGGTCTGTTCGCATCGGAAATGACGACCGGCGACGGCTTATATCTGTCGATACCCAACAGTCGGCTTTGGAATACCGCCATCATCAATTATTCCCGCAGTCTCACCCGGCGCGTGGATTTCGTCATTGGCATTGGCTATGACGATGATATTGAACAGGGACTGGCCATTTTGCTGGCCTTGATGCAGGCCGTTCCGCGTACCTTGAAAGACCCGGCGCCCGAGACCGCCGTGATGGCATTGGGCGCCTGGTCGGTTGATCTGAACATGCGCTATTGGTGCGCCTCATCCGACCTCAGAAGCCTGCAATTCGATTTACACAAGGCGGCCAAGGCGGCCCTGGACCAGGCCGGCATCTCCATTCCCTACCCGCAACAGGACGTGCACATGTACAAAGCCGGCGGCCCGGAACGGCTCTAATCTCCGTGGAGCCGCTGTTCGAAATCCTGCTGGATCAAGCGTAATTCCTCGATCGCGGCGCGTATGTCGGAACTAATCGATGATATTTACCTCCACACGGTCGCCAGCCTGATAGAGGCGCTGCCGATGCTTTATATGATCGCTCGAAATGAATTCCTCGACCAGGTAGACCTGTACCGCGCGCACGAAACCCTTGGGCATGACCTGATCCGCCGCTTGGCATTTAACGTAGTCCTTAACCAGGCTATGGGTGGTTTCGTCGATCAGGATGGTGTCTGGTTCAGCCATGGCCTGCAGGCGCGCGGCCAGGGTTGATCAGGAGCTTTGATCCCGCCGCCATTGCGCCCGTTTTCCCATGATCGCGCCCCAGGTCGTCACGCAATAGGGGACACAAAAGGTCAAGACCACTTTCAATAATGGCGGCGTGTCCCCGGCCAGAATTACATCGCCATGATTGATCGCCGTCAGGATGGTGCCCACGACAAGCGCCGTATAGAACGCTTTCTTCGGCGTGTCGTCGCCGAACATCATCTGCGACAGGCGCGGCGCGGAAGCGTGATTGATCCTTTGTGACATTGGCAAACCCAGGTTCATATGGCCCATCTTGGCGGTTCGGGATAATGGCCAATTTTTCCTTCCTATTCCATAAGCTTGCATCGCCTTTCGGCGCGCGCCTATGGCATGCCGGGATCAGGCGCGATAAGGTTCCACCGTGGATCCAAGCCGGTGCTTGATCGATACCGGCCAGGCCACTTGCCACGGGGGCGAATTATGAGCGGCGAAAAACCCAACCCTATCAAAAATGGGCTTTCGCCCGAGACCTTGAGCGCACAGGCCCTGGGCCGGGTCGATCCCATAAGCCGGGCGCTGATCCCCTCGCTGCATCCATCGACCACCTTCGAAAGGGATGCCGACGGCGGCTACAGTTCCGGCCGCGGTTATTCCCGCCCCCATAATCCCACCTATGACGAGGCCGAGGATCTTTTAACAGCCCTGGAAGGGGGACACGATTGCCTACTGTTCGCATCCGGCATGGCGGCCGCCAATGCGGTATTTCAGTCGCTGTTGCCCGGCGATCATGTGGTTGCCCCCAAGGTCATGTACTGGGCCTTGCGCAAATGGCTGGTGGATTTCGCCGTCTCCTGGGGGTTGGAGGTGGAGTTCGTGGATACTCACGACCTGGCCGCTTTGCGGGCCGCCATGCGTCCGGGCAAAACCCAGCTTGTCTGGCTGGAGACGCCAGCAAATCCAACCTGGGAGATTACCGATATCAAGGCGGCGGCGGAGATTGCCCACGCCGCCCGCGCCCGCCTGGCGGTGGACGGCACGGTGGCCTCGCCGGTGCTGACCCGGCCCATCGAATTGGGCGCCGATCTGGTGGTGCATTCCGCCTCCAAGTATCTCAACGGTCATAGCGATGTCTTGGCCGGCGCGGTGGTATGCGCCCGCGACGATGGCTTCTGGCAGCGTATCCGCGCCTGGCGGCGGGACGGCGGCGCCGTGCTGGGTACGCTGGAGGCCTGGTTGTTGCAACGGGGCATGCGCACCCTGTTCGTGCGTGTTGCCCGCTGTTCGGAAAGCGCCATGGCGATTGCCGAACATTTCGCGGACCATCGGCGCATTTCCCATGTGTTGTATCCCGGTCTGCCCGGCCATCCCGGTCACGCCGTTGCCGCCCGTCAGATGCAGGGCGGCTTTAGCGGTATGTTGTCCCTGCGGATCAGGGGCGGGGAGGCGGCCGCCATGGCCGTGGCCGCAAGAGTGAAATTGTTCAAGCGCGCCACCTCCCTGGGCGGCGTGGAAAGCCTGATTGAACATCGCGCCAGCATCGAAGGGCCGGCAAGCCCGGTGCCCCTGGACCTGTTGCGTTTGTCCATCGGTTTGGAACATCGGGACGACTTGATCGCCGATTTGGAACAGGCCCTTGCGGACCTGCCGGATGAGCTGCCGGACGACCCGCCGAGTGATCCGCCCGGCGCAGATGCCGCGGATGCCGGGCTGTCGCCAATCGAGAGCGTTTTGCAAAAGCATATATCCGCCATGGTGCAAGAGCGTGGTGGCGATCTGGAAATCCGCGCCTTTACGGATGGCGTGCTGGTGCTGGGCATGGTCGGCTCGCCCGGCGCCTCCGTCCCGCTGCAAACGAGCATCGGCAATACCATCAGGCACTATATGCCCCAGGTGCGGGAGGTGCGGATTGTTACCGGCCGGGAAAACCTGCCCGACGAGGACGCGTCCGCCTATGACAAGGTACGGGGCCTGCTGGATGAGCTGATAAATCCCGCCATAGACGACCACGGCGGACGGGTCGTGGTGAACAGGGTTGACGGCGATACGGTGTTCCTGAGCTTCGAAGGCGGTTGCCAGGGTTGCGCCATGGCCGAATTGACCCTGCGCCAGGGCATTGAACCGATCCTTACGGCGCAAATCCCCCAGGTCCTGGCGATCGTCGATGAGACCGATCATGGCGCCGGCGCGGCGCCATATTTCAAGACCAGGAAATCCTGACCGACGTGATACAGTCATTTCTCGTTATCCGCTATGCGAGAGGTTTCCAATGGTAGTATCGACAGTGGACGAGCTGAACGAACCGTTGCAATGGCCCGAAGCCGGCGTCACGCGAATTCCCTATCGTCTGTACGTGGACCCGGAAATCTATGCCCTGGAGCAACGGCGGATATTTCGCGGCCCGGTGTGGAATTTCCTTTGCCTGGAGATCGATATACCCAATGGGGGCGACTACAAGACCACGACGGTCGGCGAAGTCCCGGTCATCGTCACCCGCGACGAGAATGGCGGCGTGCATGCCATGGTCAACCGCTGCGTACACAAGGGTGCGCTGGTCTGCCTCAAGGAAAAGGGCAACGCCAAGCTGCTGACCTGCATCTATCATTCCTGGTCATACGACCTCGAAGGCCGCCTGAAGGGGGTCGCCTTTCGCAACGGCCTGCATGGCAAGGGCGGCTTGCCCAAGGATTTCGATGTCAGCCAACACAGATTGGAACCCTTGCGGGTTGAAGTTTTCTGCGGTTTGGTCTTCGGCACATTTTCCGATGCCACGCCGACGGTAGAATCTTATCTGGGCAAGCCCATGTCCGAATTCATGACCCGCAATTTGGGCCGCCCCTTGAAGCCTCTGGGCATGCACAGCCAGATTATCCACAATAATTGGAAGCTGTATGCCGAGAACGTGCGGGATTCCTATCACGCCACCTTGCTGCATACCTTTTACACCACCTTCAAGATCAACCGCCTGGACATGGATGGCGGTATCATCCTGGCCGAGGATAAATGGCACAGCATCAGTTACGCCAAACGCGCCACATTCGACGAGGCGCCGGAATACGCGGACGAGAAAATTCACTCCGCGCAATATGACGCCAATTTGGCCGGCCCCGAATTATTGGATGCCTGGCCCGAGTTCGATGACGGTATTACCCATTCCATCCAGGCGCTTTTCCCGAACCTGGCCATCCAGTTCACCCTGAATTCCCTGGCCGTGCGTTTCTTCGTGCCCCGTGGCGTCGATAAGACGGAACTGTTCTGGTTTTACGTGGGCTATGAAGATGACGATGAAGCGCAAACCCGCATGCGGGTGATGCAGGGCAATCTGACCGGGGCGTCGGGCTTGGTCTCGTTGGAGGACGGCTGCATCAACGAATTCGTGCAGCGCGGCACGCGGGGCAGCCCCGAGGGGATGGGGCTGGCGGAAATGGGCGGACGGGGGGTCGAATCCTCCGATCACAGCCGGGCCACGGAGACATCGATCCGCGGCTTTTGGACCGGCTATCGCCAGATCATGGGCATTGCTTGAGATGACTGTGGATACAGCGTCGCGGGTGAAAATCGAGGATTTCATCACCGTCTACGCACACGATATCGACGATGGCGCATTAGAGGGCTGGCCCGAATATTTTACCCCGGAGGGGATCTATCAGATCATCACCCGCGAAACATTCGAGGCCGGCCTGCCCATCGGCATCATGCTTTGCGAGGGCCGGGGCATGATGGCCGACCGCATCCAGGCCATGCAAACGGCGAGCATCTACGAAGCGCATACCTATTGCCATCTCCTCGGCCGGACTCAAATCAAGGCCGAGGCAGGAGACCGTTATCGGGCGCGCACCAACTTCAACGTCATCCGCACCATGCAGGACGGCGGCAGTAAAATGTTCGCGGTTGGCAAATATCTCGACGCTATCGTGTTCCAGGATGGCCGGCCTCTATTTCAGGAACGCCGCGTCATCCTGGAATCCCGCCGCATCGATATTCTTTTGGTTTATCCGCTTTAGGACACCTCAGCCCCCCGGAGAACGGCCATGTCGCAGGACACCTATTACAAGGACCATTGGGTCGAGATCGAACCCGAGCGCCTGAAGCGCTATGAGGCTCAGTTCGTTTGGGGCGCCCGCGGCGACAGATTGCTCGAGCCGGCGGCGATCGCGGCGGGGCAGGCGGTGGCGGATTATGGTTGCGGGCCGGGCTATCTGTCTGTGGAGCTGGCCCGGCGGGTCGGCGAGGGTGGGCATATTCACGCCTTTGATATTAACGCGGATTTCATCAACACGACCCGGGACCGGGTGGCCGCCGAGGGCTTGGCCGGCCGCGTCACCGTCACCCATTTGCAAGGCGATACCCTGCCCCTTGACGACGATAGCCTGGACCGTCTGGTGATCAAGAATGTCATGGTATATGTGGATGATCCTCTCGCCAGCTTCCGCGAATTTCGCCGCGTGGTGAAGCCGGGCGGCAAGGTGCACGCCATCGACAGCGACTTTTACATGGCCGCGTTCGATCCCATCGACGTGGACGACTGGCGCGCGTTTTTGGATGCCGGGATACACGCCTTTCGCACCCCGGCCATCGGACGCAAGATGTATGGCCTGGCGCTGCAAGCGGGTTTCACGGATGTCGCCGTGGCGGTGATCGCGGCGCCGGATACCTCCGGGCGTATGCTGAACTTTATCAAGAACATGGCAGGCTATGCCCGCGAGGGCGGGTCCCATGACGAGGAGATTGTCGCCCGGGTGGTCGATGTCGCCACGGGGGCGGTGGCGGACGGCACGTTTTTTGCCCTGAACCCGCAATTCCTGGTCACGGCCACGGTGTAGTTCGAACGTGCCTCCAGATTACAGCGGTCAAGAACGCTATCAATAATGCCATCACGGCTCTTGGATAATAAGGATTAGGTTGATGACGGACGAGCTGAGTGAGTTGTTTGATGCGGCGAACCTTTTAGCCTCCCCGACGCGCCGGGCGGCGTACAGTGACCGCACCGCCTGGCTGATGGCGGCGATGTCGGAACTGGCCTATTACAAGTTCGAGGGCGAGGGCACTTTCCCCGCCCTGGCGAAAGAGCTGGCGGAACTTTCCGCGGCCGACGATATTGAAACCCGGCTTCGGCGGTTTCTCAAAGGCCGGGGTACAGCGTCCAAAAGCCGCTTAAAAACCCTCAAGGACGCGCTTGACCTGGCGGAGTTCGACTATATCAATTCCTACAACCAAGTCGGGACCCAAAGTTTCCTGGCGCGCCGCCGGGACAACTCCATGCTGGTTCTCGCGTTTCGCGGAACCGAGGCGGATGCAATGGACATCAAATCCGACCTGAAGGTTCAAATGCAAACATTGGAGGGAGATGAGAAAATTCACAAGGGATTCTTGGATGCTTTCAACGCCGTCAGGAAAGTCATCGCGGCCGACCTGGGTAAACATGAAGGACTGCCGCTTTATTTAACCGGCCATTCCCTCGGCGGCGCACTTGCGGTGGTGGCGACGCGGGTGCTGGGCAGCGACAGCCATGGCTGTCAACGCCGGAGTAAATTGGGGCCACGGCGCCGGAGTAAGAAGGGACCACTTGTTGATGCCGGATACGGTGTTGCCGGTTGTCCCGGGAGTCCATTGGAGGGACCCGCGCTGCTTCGTGTAGCGCTTTAGCGTTAC
>JAKZRK010000101.1:0-22257 GCA_047518225.1 Alphaproteobacteria bacterium
CCGGTTCAAATTCGAACAATGTTGGGCTACACTCTGTTTGCATCGGGGCCTCTCCGGAATTGCGGTAAGCGATTGGCGAATCGCCATTTTCCGCGATTCCCCGCCTCAATGCATCAAGGGGTTTGAGAAATCCGGGCTAGCACGCGAGTACCAACCATGGGACCGCAATCGCATCTTGGTCGATACCGCCACCATAGGTATAGAAAAATGCGTGTCCAATTTATATGCGGCGGTTCAGAAGCAAGTTTGTCGCTAATTTTTATTAGAAGTCAGTGAGGACAGTCCCATGGCGCGCGATCCCCGATACGATATTCTGTTCGAACCGGTAAAGATCGGTCCGGTAACGGCACGCAACCGCTTCTATCAGGCGCCCCATTGCAATGGCATGGGGCGTACCCATCCGACCGCAATGGCGGTGATGCGGGGGGTCAAGGCCGAAGGCGGCTGGGCGGTGGTTTGCACCGAACAATGCGACATCCATCCCACCTCCGAAACCACGCGTGAAATCCGCCTGTGGGACGACCGTGACATCCCGGCCCTGGCGCGGATGACGGCGCAGGTCCACCAACATGGCAGCCTGGCCGGTATCGAGCTGACCCACATGGGTTATCACGCCTATAACGCCACCTCGCGCGAGGTGGCCATGGCGCCCAGCGCCACGCCGACATTTGGCATCGCGCTGGCGCATGCGCGCGAGATGGACCTCGCCGACATTGCCGACTATCGGCGCTGGCACCGCGCCGCCGTGCGCCGCGCCAAACAGGCCGGTTTTGACATTATCGTCGTCTATGCAGGCCATGGCCTCTCGCTGGCCATGCATTTTCTCTCGCCGCTGACCAACCGCCGCACGGATGAATATGGCGGCAGCCTGGAGAACCGGGCGCGGCTTCTGCGTGAACTTATCGAGGACACCAAGGAGGAGGTTGGCGATAGCTGCGGCATCGCGGTGCGTATAGCAGTGGACGAGTTGCTGGGGGCGGCGGGGATCACCTCGGATCGCGAGGGCCGTCTGGTTCTGGACCTGCTGGGCGAGCTGCCTGATCTGTGGGATGTCAATGTCAGCGAGTGGCACAACGATTCCCAAACCTCGCGTTTTTCCGAGGAGGGTTTCCAGGAGCCCTATATTTCGTTCGTCAAGCAGCATACCTCCAAGCCCGTGGTGGGCGTGGGGCGCTATACCTCGCCCGACCGCATGGTCTCGCTGATTAACAAGGGCGTGCTCGACATGATCGGCGCGGCGCGGCCGTCGATTGCGGACCCGTTCCTGCCGAAAAAGATCGAGGAGGGCCGGATTGACGACATCCGTGAATGCATCGGTTGCAATATCTGTGTCGCCTCCGACATGCTTTCCGCGCCTATCCGCTGTACCCAGAACCCGACCATGGGAGAGGAATGGCGGCGCGGTTGGCATCCCGAACGGATCGCGGCAAAAGACACGGACGATACGGTGCTGGTGGTCGGCGCCGGTCCCGCGGGCCTGGAAGCGGCGATGTCCCTGGGCCGGCGCGGCTATGATATAATGCTGGCGGAAGCCGGCACCGAGCTTGGCGGCCGGGTCGCACGCGAATGCCGATTGCCCGGGCTTTCGGCCTGGGGCCGGGTGCGGGACTATCGCACCGGCCAGTTGAACCAGCTGGCCAATGTCGGCGTCTATCTCGACAGCGCGATGACGGCGGAAACCGTGCTTGAAACCCAATGCACGCTGGTCGCGGTGGCGACGGGTTCGACCTGGCGCCGCGATGGCACGGGGCGCAGCCACGTGGTTCCTATTCCCGGCCTTGGTGACGGCAACGTCTTCACACCAGACGATGTCATGGCCGAGGCGCCGATCGCGGGGCCCGTGGTCGTGTTCGATGACGACTATTATTATATGGGCGGGGTGATCGCCGAAAGGCTGCGGGCCCAGGGCCACGCGGTCACGCTGGTCACGCCGATGGCGGAAGCCTCGGCCTGGACGGTCTACACGCTGGAGCTCGGCCGCATTCAACAACGGCTGCTCGAGGCAGGCATCGAAATTCTGGGCTCTCACATGCTATCGGGCCTTGGCAGGGACGAGGCCGAGGCAGCTTGCATCCACACCGGACGCACCCGCAGGCTTGCCTGCTCGGCCCTGGTTCTGGTAACCGGGCAGGATTCCGACCTTTCCCTTTACGAGGCCCTCACACGGGACCAAGAAGTAATGGCCGCCGCCGGTATTCGCCGTGTCACGCGAATAGGCGATGCGCTGGCGCCGGGCACTATAGCGGCGGCAACATGGAGCGGACACCGTTTCGCCCGAGAGCTTGGCCAGAGATTGCCCGACGAGCCGACCTACCGCTATGAACTGCCGGCCCTGGCCGAGCCCGTATGAGACTCTATAAGACGAAGATAGAGGCGGCGCCATGACCGGAAAAGAAACCCTGCTGCACCAGGCGCGGGAAACGCCTTGGCGGCAGATCCGGCGCTTGCGGGCGAGGCCTTGCTGGCCGCCTTGGAACGTCAATCGGTATGCCTATCGCTTGAGAACCTGACCACTTTCCCGTTCGTCCGCGAGGCGATGGCGGCTGGCGATCTGAGCCTGCACGGCTGGTATCTCAACATCTTCGACGGTGTCCTGGAAATATGGAATCCCGACGCCGGGACTTTCGAGCAGCAAAGTTAGATGGTCAGCCGCGATAAAAGAGAGCGGCGGACGAATTCTACCATCTTAAATGTTTCTATTCATAAGCATTTTGGATTAGAAATGACGGAAGGCAAAAAGACCAGATAACTGAACTTGGCAGAACCGGGATCGATCCGGCTTCCAACCATCAACCTAGGGAGAAAGATAATGAAGAAACTGCTAGTCGCGACGGCAATAGCCGCGCTTATGAGTACGGCGGTCAACGCTGAAACCATCAAATTGGGTGTCATCTTGGGCTATACCGGTCCAATCGAATCCCTGACCCCTGATATGGCGGCGGGCGCCGAGTTGGCGATCAAGGAAGTCAGCGAAAGCGGCGCGCTGCTGGGCGGCGCCAAAGTCATCTCGGTACGTGGCGACACCACCTGCACGGATTCCGCCGCCGCCACGGCGGCCACCGAACGTCTGGTTACCTCCGACAATATCAACGCCATCGTTGGCGGCGATTGTTCCGGCGTGACCACCGCCATGCTGCAAAATGTGGCCCTGGCCAACGGCATCGTGATGGTCTCCCCATCGGCTACCTCGCCGGCCCTGTCCACCATCAAGGACAACGGCCTGTTTTTCCGCACCGCCCCCTCCGACGCGCGGCAGGGGCAGGTCCTTACCGCCGTTTTAAATGACAAAGGCATCAAGTCCGCGGCGCTGACCTATACCAATAACGATTATGGCAAGGGTCTGGCCAACAGCATCAAAACCAACTTCGAAAAATCCGGCGGCAAGATCACGATTTCCGCCGCCCACGAAGATGGCAAGGCGGATTATACGGCGGAAGTCGGTGCACTGGCGGCCGCGGGCGGCGACGTTTTGATCGTCGCGGGGTACCTGGACCAGGGTGGTAAAGGCATAATTCAGGCCGCCCTGGATACCGGTGCTTTCGAGACATTCGTACTGCCCGACGGCATGATCGGCGACAGTCTGCCAACGGCCATCGGCGCGGACCTCAACGGTTCCTTTGGCACGGTTCCCGGTACCGACAGCCCCGGTGCGGCAAAGTTCGGTGAAATGGCCAAGGCGGCAGGCTTCAAGGCCGGTCCGTTCGCCTCGGAATCCTATGACGCCGCGGCCTTGATCTTGTTGGCCATGCAGGCCGCCGGCTCCTCCAAAAGCAAGATGCTCAAGGACAAGATCATGGGCGTCGCCAATGCGCCGGGAACCAAGATCTATCCGGGCGAACTGGCCAAGGGCTTGAAGATCCTGGCCAACGGCGGCCAGATCGATTATGTGGGCGCCTCGGCGGTCGAATTGATCGGGGCCGGTGAAAGTGCCGGCAATTACCGCGAGATCCTCGTGTCCGGTGGCAAGAACACTACCGCGCGCTTCCGCTAATTCAACATACACAGTCATGAATTGATTATGGGAAACGGTTTGGTCAAATGCGCCGGACCGTTTCCCACTCTTTCCAGATTTCATGATCGAAGTTGATAATCTACATATGAATTTCGGCGGCATTCGAGCCGTCGACGGGGTCTCCTTGTCTATCGAGGGCGGCCGAATTTCCGGCCTGATCGGCCCAAACGGCGCGGGCAAAACCACCCTTTTCAATGTCATTGCCGGGGTCTACATGCCGACCTCGGGCAAGGTCTATCTGGACGGCGTCGATATTACCGGCCTGAAGCCCCACGAATTATGCGCCAGGGGCATGCTGCGCACCTTCCAAATCGCCCAGGAATTCGGCACCCTGACGGTCCGCGAAAATCTCATGATGGTGCCCTGCGATCAATCCGGCGAGAATTTGCTGGACAGTTGGCTGCGCCCCAAGCAAGTGCGTTTGGAAGAAGAGCGCGTTCGCGCCAAGGCCGACGAGGTCATCGAGTTTTTGGAAATTACCCAGGTCGCCGACGAATTGGCCAGCAATCTATCGGGTGGCCAGAAGAAACTTCTGGAACTTGGCCGCACCATGATGGTGGACGCCAAGATCGTTTTTCTGGACGAGGTCGGCGCGGGCGTCAATCGCACCCTGCTCAAGACCCTGGGTGATGCGATCCTGCGCCTGCAACAGGAACGCGGCTATACTTTTTGCATGATCGAACATGACATGGATTTTATTTCGCGCCTTTGCGATCCGGTGATCGTGATGGCGGAAGGCGCGGTCCTGGCACAGGGCAGCGCCGACGAAGTGAAAGCCAACGAACAGGTGATTGAGGCCTATTTGGGCACCGGCATGAAAAACAGGCCGGAGCCGGTCCGGTGAGTTCCGCGGAAAATTATTTGATCGGTGAACATTTGACCGGCGGCTATGGCGGTGCGGACATCCTGCATGACTGCACCATCGGCGTCGGGCGCGGTGAAATCGCGGTTATCGTCGGCCCTAATGGCGCAGGCAAATCCACCGCCATGAAGGCGGTATTCGGCATGCTTAACCTGCACGAAGGATCGGTTCACCTGGATGGCGACGACATCACCGGAATGACGCCACAGGCCCGCGTCGCCAAGGGTATGAGCTTCGTGCCGCAGAACCGCAATGTCTTTACCTCCATGTCGGTGGAGGAAAACCTGGAAATGGGCGCCTTCATTCGCCGGGACGATTTTGCCGACACCATGGAGCAGGTGTTTGACCTATTTCCGGTCCTGAGGGAAAAACGCCGGCAGCCGGCGGGCGAACTGTCGGGCGGCCAGCGCCAACAGGTAGCCGTGGGCCGGGCCCTTATGACCCAGCCGAAAGTGTTGATGCTGGATGAACCTACCGCCGGGGTTTCGCCAATCGTGATGGATGAATTGTTCGACCGGATTATCGAAGTCGCCAAAAGCGGCATCGCCATTCTGATGGTGGAGCAGAATGCCCGACAGGCCCTGAACATCGCGGACAAGGGCTATGTACTGGTGCAGGGGCGAAACCGCTATACCGATACCGGCGCCGCGCTGTTGGCAAATCCGGACGTCCGCAAAGCGTTTTTGGGCCTCTAAGAAAATGGACGGCATCCTGAACGCGCTCTTCCTGTTGTCCAATTACGTCATCGTGCCCGGCATGGCATATGGCAGCCAGTTGGCCATTGGCGCCCTGGGCGTTACCTTGATCTATGGCATATTGCGCTTTTCCAATTTCGCCCATGGCGACACCATGGCGTTCGGGACCATGGCCACCGTCCTGGCTACCTGGTCGCTGCAGTCCTGGGGCGTTTCGATCGCACCACTGCCAACCGCGCTTTTGGCTCTACCGTTTGGCATCGCCTGCACGATCCTGCTTTGCCTTGCGACTGACCGCTGGGTATACCGTTTCTATCGGCGGGAAAAAGCGGCACCCGTGGTCTTTCTGATTGCCTCCGTCGGCGTGATGTTCGTGCTCAACGGCGTGGTGCGTTTCATTATCGGCCCGGATGATCAGCGCTTTGCCGACGGCGAACGCTTCATCATAAAGGCCCGTGAATTCAAGCGCCTGACCGATTTTAGCGAAGGCATCACCTTCAAGACCTCGCAAGGCCTGACCATTTTGACGGCGTTGATCGTGGTGGTGGCGCTGTTCTGGTTTCTGAACCGAACCCGCGCCGGCAAGTCCATGCGCGCATTTTCCGATAACGAGGATCTCGCCCTGCTCTCCGGGATCAATCCTGAACGGGTGGTGATGATAACCTGGATCATCGCCGCTACGCTCGCCACCATTGCTGGCGTCCTTTATGGCCTGGACAAGAGTTTCAAGCCGTTCACCTATTTCCAGCTTTTATTGCCGATCTTCGCCGCCGCCATCGTTGGCGGCCTGGGCAACCCGCTGGGCGCCATAGCGGGTGGCTTTATCATCGCCTTTTCGGAGGTCACGGTTACCTACGCCTACAAAAAATTTCTTGCCTACATCGTACCCGGTGATTGGGCCCCTGATGGCTTGGTGCAGTTGTTGTCCACGGATTACAAGTTCGCGGTCTCTTTCGCCATTTTGGTATTGGTGTTGTTGTTGCGGCCGACGGGTATATTTGGAGGCAAGACCGCATGAACGGGAACCTGCGCGCCATTTCCATGTTCGTGGCGATGTTCGCGGCCTTGGCCGCGGTCGGCCTGATCCAAAGCTGGTCCCTGGCGCTGGCGATCCTGAACCTCTGCCTGATCTCGGCGGTGATGTCTCTTGGCGTCAACATCCAATGGGGCTATGCTGGGCTATTCAATGTTGGGATCATGGGCTTCGCGGCGCTGGGCGGTGTCACCGGCGTTCTGGTTTCCGCCGCGCCGGTCACGGCGGCCTGGCAGGCGGGTGGCGACGGTATCGTAATCGCCCTGGCGGTTTCCCTGGCGACCATTCTGGCGGCGGTTTTCGCCAGCAAGCGCATGGCCGCCGGGCTGCTTCGAAAACTCGTTCTCACCCTGATAATCGTCGCCGGTTACTTTCTTGCACGATTTTATTTTGATCCCGCCATCGAAGATATCGAGGCGGTGGAACCGGCCAAAACAGGATACCTGGGCGGCCTTGGACTGCCCATCCTGGTATCCTGGATCGCCGGCGGGCTGCTTGCCGCCGCCGTCGCCTGGGTTATCGGCAAGATCGCCCTGGGCCTCAGGTCGGACTATCTGGCGATCGCCACCCTGGGCATATCCGAGATCATTATCGCCGTCCTGAAGAACGAGGACTGGCTTACCCGCGGGGTGAAGAATGTCTCCGGATTGCCCCGCCCGGTGCCTTACGAGGTTGACCTTCAACAAATTCCATGGTTCCAGGACTGGGCCGCCGCCTTAGGCGCATCGGCGGTGGAGTTCTCCTCCATTTTTGTCAAATTAAGCTATGCGGGCCTGTTCGCCATGGTCCTGCTGGTCATACTCTGGCTGTCCCAGCGGGCCTTGCATTCGCCTTGGGGCCGGATGATGCGGGCGATCCGCGATAACGAGCTGGCGGCCTCCGCCATGGGCAAGAACGTCACCGGCCGCCACCTCCAGGTATTCGTCCTGGGCTCCGCCGTGGTCGGGATCGCGGGCGCCATGCTGACCACCCTGGATGGGCAGTTTACCCCCGCCTCCTACCAGCCGCTGCGCTTTACCTTCGTCATCTGGGTGATGGTCATCGTCGGCGGCTCAGGCAATAATTGGGGCGCGGTCCTGGGCGGTTTCGTGATCTGGTTCTTCTGGATCGAGGCCGAGCCCATGGGCCTATGGCTGATGGACCTGCTTACCGCCGGCCTGGCGGAGGACAGCGGCCTGCGCCGGCATCTGTTGGATAGCGCCGCCCATATGCGCCTGATGACCATGGGCCTGATCCTGCTGCTGGTGCTCCGCTTCAGCCCCCGCGGCCTGATACCGGAACGTTAGAGCGTTTCCGGGCACATTGACTATGCCGGCAATCGTATAATGGCGCGCAAACCGCCCTGGGGCGCCGTGTCCAGGATCACGTCGCCACCCTGATTGCGCACCGTATCCCGGGTAATGGCCAACCCCAGGCCGACCCCGCCGGTGCCCTGATTGCGGGAATTTTCCAGGCGGTAGAAGGGCCTGAAAGCTGCCTCGCGCTCGGCTTCGGGAATGCCCGGTCCATCGTCATCGACGGTGATTTCGATCATCTCGCCATCCCGCCGGGCCGCCAGGGAACAATTTTCGGCATAGCGCTGGGCATTACCCAGAAGATTACCCAGGCAGCGCTTTAAACTCATTGGCTGCAAGCGGCCCTGTAAATTGCCGTTGGCGGTGAATTCGACCACACCGCCATGACGCCTGGCATCCCCCACCGCCTCGCCCAAAAGGGCATTCACGTCCGTTTCCACCGCCCGTTCACCAACCGTGCCACGGGCAAAGGCCAGGTAGCCTTCGATCATGCCCTCCATCTCGTCCACATCGCCCCGCATCTCGACCGCCGCCGGGACATCATGCAGCATGGCCAGTTCCAGCTTTAACCGTGTCAGGGGCGTCCGCAAATCATGACTGACGCCGGCCAGCATCTCGGTGCGTTGGCGGATATGGCGATCAAGCCGGTCGCGCATGCGCAGAAAGGCATCGCCGGCGCGCCGCACCTCCACCGCGCCCGAGGGTTTGAAATCCTCCACGTCCTGGCCCTGGCCAAAACGGTCGGCGGCATCCGCCAGACGCAGTATGGGGCGTACCTGATTGCGCAGAAACATGATGGCAATCGCCAGCAGCAACAGTGAGGAGCCGACGATCCACGAGATCAATACTTCCAGCGCGGCGGAGGTAATGCGGTTGTGGGGCACCAATACCCGCAACACACCGCCCTCGAAGGCGACCTCGATCAAATAGTTTTTTTGTGCCAGCCGGTTTTCAATGGTGAAGGCCAATTCCAGCCCGTCGTCGATGGTACGGATCAATAACGCCTCCAGGGGCGAATTGGGCTGGGGCAAAGGCCCTGCCTTCAGGTTCTGTCCGGGGATCAGGGAAAAGCTCAAATTGAGGCGCAAATTGGCCGATTGCAGAATGTGGAAGCGTGCCAGGTCATCTTTGTCGCGGGTCAGCGCGGCAGCGACGAAACCAATATCCCCCGCCACGCTGCGGGCCAGGCGCCGGGTGACCGAGTCCAGATGGCGGTCATAAAATACCGCCGCGGCGACAAGCTGCAACAACACCACCGGCGCCACGACGATAATGATGGCGCGCCCAAAAAGACTTCTTGGCAATAGATGCTTCAGCATAATTCCGTAATGGCGTCGTTAATCCAACCAGAATACATAGCCCTGCCCCCACACCGTGCACAAATGACGCGGTTCTTTCGGGTCGTCTTCAATCTTGCGGCGCAGGCGGGTGATCTGCACATCGACGGCGCGTATATTGCCCGCGTCCGCTTGCGCCAATAAGGCCGCCCGGCCAATGGTAAGGCCGGGACTGCGGGCGAACAGGCGCAACATTTCCATCTCGCCGGACGTCAACCGAACTATTGCGCCTTCGCGCGACAGCTCACCCCGTTCCATATTAAAGCGGCAGGCGCCAAACGAAACCTCCGCCAGGTCCGCCGCCTTGGGACCCCCCCGGCGCAGAATCGCCTCTATCCGCAAGACCAATTCCCGGGGTTCAAACGGTTTCGCCAGATAGTCATCGGCGCCGACCTCCAGGCCGGCAATACGATCCTCCGCCTCGTTCATGGCGGTCAACAATAGAATGGGCAGATTGCTGGTGTGGCGGATATCCTTTGTCAGATCCAGCCCGCTTTCCCCCGGCATCATCAGATCCAGCACCAGCAGATCAAAACGCAGGCCCGACAAGGCGATCCTGGCTTCCGCCGCGCTGTTCGCCGTGGAAACGCGGAAACCGTATTCGCTGAGATAACGTTGCAACAAATCCCGCAGCCGATCATCATCATCGACAACCAGGATATGGACGGCATCATCGCTCATCCGAATTCCTCTAGGAACGCTTCACCGCCTTCAAGACCGCCGCCTGCTCCTCCGTATTCAAAAGACCCGCCAACACCTTTCGATAGCCGGCCACGGCCTCGGGGCCCGCTTCATGATAGGCTTTCGCCACGCGGGCTTTTTGCGGTCCGGACAGCTCCGCGAACAGGGTTTCACCCTTCCCGGTCAAGTACAGCAACCGCTGGCGCCGGTCCCGGCTACCCGTTTCCTGGCGCACGAACTGTTCCGCCACCAGCTGGCTCAAAACCCGGCTCAGGCTCTGCTTGGTCACTTTCAGAATGGCCAGCAACGCCGCCACGGTCATGCCGGGATTGCGGCCGACAAAATGCACCACGCGATGATGGGCGCGGCCAAAGCCATGGATTTTAAGAATTTCGTCCGGGTCGGAAGTGAAATCGCGATAGGCGTAAAACAGCATTTCGATGCCCTGGATCAGTTCCCGGTCGCTCAGGAACGATAGGTCGGCATCGCCGGTGCCAATATTGTTGCCACCCACGTTGAATTCGACGCCACCATCCGGCTTGGCGTCTGATCCTGGATCTGTGGAGATATCAGACATGACAAGATAGTACACGAAATGCGTCAACGGTGCTGACATTCATTTTGGTCAGCACTATTGACATATATTTTTTAGATGTTACGTTTACGCCATCAAACACGCAATAATTAGTCCCGGAGGCCCCCATCATGGCAACAATCTCATACGATAAGTTAGAAGGTAGCATTTGGTACAATGGCGAAATGATGCCGTGGGAAAATGCCCAGGTCCATGTACTGACCCATGGTTTGCATTATGCCTCCTCGGTGTTCGAGGGTGAGCGGGTCTATGAAGGGGAAATATTCAAGCTGGAGGAACATACGGAGCGGTTGTTGAATTCCGCGCGCCTGCTGGATTTCGAAATCCCCTACAGTGATGAAGAGATCAATGCCGCCTGCCGGGAAACAGTGTTGATGAACAACATCTCCGATGGCTATGTCCGGCCCGTGTCTTGGCGCGGCTCTGAAATGATGGGGGTTTCCGCCCAGGCGAACCGCATCAATCTGTCAATCGCGGTCTGGCAATGGCCGTCCTATTTCGACCCTGAAGCCCGGACGGTGGGCATCAAGTTGAAGATGACCGATTGGCGCCGGCCCGATCCCCGCACCGCACCCGTGCATTCCAAAGCCGCCGGCCTGTACATGATCTGCACCCTGTCCAAGCATGCGGCGGAGGCCGAGGGTTATGACGATGCCCTGATGCTGGACTGGCGGGGCCGGGTGGCGGAAAGCACCGGCGCGAACATCTTTTTTGTCATGGATGGCAAATTGCATACCCCCACTCCGGATTGCTTCCTGGATGGCATCACCCGGCGCACGGTCATTGACCTGGCCAAGGCCCGCGGCATCGAAGTGATCGAACGGGTGATCATGCCGGAGGAAATGGCCCAGGCCACGGAATGCCTGTTGACCGGCACCGCGGCCGAGGTCACGCCCGTCGGGGTGATCGACGACTACCGCTTCAAGCCGGGCGCGATCACCGCGCAACTGATCGAAGACTTCGATAATCTGGTGCACCGCCGCGCGGCCGCCTAGTTGACAACACCATACGTCCGATTAACGGCGGCTTTCGAGCCGCCGTTTTTCGTTCGTGTATTGCGGGTTTTTAAAGGCCGTACCGCGCCCAATGGGCCCGCACTTCGGCGGTCGCCAACAGATCACTGGCCAGGTTCATGGATGAAAGTTGAGAGGCCAGTCCCAGGCGCCGTTGCAGCCAGCTTTTCCCGGCCCCGATCACCGGCAGGCGTACCTTGTCGCCGAATTTTTGCCGCATCACGGCCTTCAGATCACCGATACCATCGGTCAGCCCCAGGTCTTGCGCCTTGGCCCCGGTCCAGAATTCACCGGAGAACAATTTTCGCTCGCCTGCTTTCAAACGGCCCTCGCGGCGCGTACGCACGTGTTTTTTAAAGGCGTCATGGATTTCCTTTTGCAGCGCGCCCAGGCGTTTCAGGTCATCCTCCGCCACGGGCGAAAAGGGATCCAGCAGGCTTTTCTTATCGCCGGAGGTATAAAGACGGCGTTCCACCCCTAACTTTTCCATCGCGCCTTCAAAACCAAAGGTCGCGGCGATGACCCCGATGGAGCCGATGATGGAGATTTCGGCGGCATAGATTTCATCCCCCGCGCAGGCGATCCAATAGCCGCCCGACGCCGCCACATCCTCGCAAAAGACATATACGGGCAGTTTCTTCTCGTCCGCCAACAGGCGAATACGGTCATGCACCAGGGCCGATTGCACGGGCGAGCCACCCGGCGAATTGATCGACAGGGCCACCGCCCTGGCCCCCTTCATGGCGAAGGCCCGTTCCAACGGTTCGGCCAAGGACGACAGGTTGACCGCCGGCCGCAGGGACGAGCCTTGGGCCGCGATAACGCCGTACAAGCGCACCACCGGCACCAAGGGTACCCGTTTACGCAGCGCCTTGATGGGCAGGCGGCTGAGAATTCTATCCATGTTCATAGGCGCAAGATGGGCTGTCGCCGGGCCCGGCGCAAGGGCCGGATTCAAGATAAATGCCGTGAACTTGTTGCCCCGCCCCCACTGGCATAGGCTGCTACCGCGGTGATGCTTCCAGGCGGCCGGAAAGTAAAAATGAAAAAAATCCTCATCGTCGGCGGCGGCATTGGCGGCATGACCGCCGCGGCCTGTCTTTTAAAGGCCGGCTTCCACGTGGATGTCTTCGAACAGGCCCCAAAACTTGGCGAGGTTGGCGCCGGCATCCAGTTGAGCGCCAACCCCATGCGGGTGCTGCGTCATTTGGGGCTAGTGGCGGAACTGGAACAGGCTGGCGTACGTCCCGCCTCTTATCAATTCAAGATGTTTGACACCGGTGAATTGCTACAGGAAATTCCCCTGGGCAATGGCTATGTGGATCGCCACGGCGTGCCGTACCTATCTGTACACCGGGCCGATCTGCTGGATGCCCTGATCGGCGCGGTGCACGCATTAAGGGCCGATGCGGTCACCTTGAACGCCATGGCCAGGGATTTTTCCGAGGATCAAAACGGCGTCACCCTGCATTTCCAGGACGGCGGCGAGGCCCGCGGCGATGTCTTGATCGGGGCCGATGGCATCAGATCCATGGTGCGGGAAAAAATCCTGGGGCAAACTGCGGTGCATTACACCGGCGATCAATCCTGGCGCATCCTGGTGCCGGCGGATCGCCTCAAGGCGGAAATGCGCCCCGATACGGTGAACATCTGTGTCGGTCCCGGCAAGCATGGGGTGGTCTATCCCATCCGCCGCGATGGCCTGGTCAACATGGTTGGCTGTGTGGAGTACGAGACCTGGGACGACGAGAGCTGGACCGCGCGGCGGCCCTGGGCCGAGATGAAGGCGGACTTCGCCGGCTGGCATGACAACATCCAGGCGATCATCGATAACGCGGACAAGGATCAATGTTTCCGCTGGGCCATGAACAACCGGCCCCCGGCGGAGAATTGGCGTACGGCGCGCACCACCCTGCTGGGCGATGCGGCCCATCCCTCCCTGCCCTATATGGCCCAGGGCGGCGCCATGGCGATCGAGGACGGCGCCGTCATCGCCCGGGCCTTGACGCAAGAGACGGACGTGGGCGAGGCCCTGGAACTCTATCAGCGCAACCGGTTGGAGCGCACGGCCCGGATTGTCAATGAATCCTCCGCCAACCGCAATATGTTCCACCTGCCCAGCGAAGCGGCCCTGCGCCAGGCCTTCGCCCAGCGCGACATGAACGCCGAGCGCACGGCCTGGCTGTTTTCTTACGATCCCATGACGGTGGAACTGCGCTGAGAGCAAGGGAGAAAGCAATGAGCCTGTACATTGAACAAGACGGCCCCGTCACCACGGTGACCATCAATCGGCTGCAAGCCCGAAATGCCGTGGACCCGGAGACGGCCCTGGCATTGCGCGCGGCATTCAAGGACTTCGATGGCGATGACAGCCAATCCGTCGCCATCCTGACCGGCGCGGGCGGCGCCTTTTGCGCCGGCTATGATTTGAAGGTCGCGGCACGGGGGGGCAGCGGCACCGATTGGCGACCGGACGAGGAGGGCCCCATGGGTCCAACCCGCATGCTGCTATCGAAACCGGTCATCGCGGCGGTGGAGGGCCATGCGGTCGCCAGCGGGCTGGAACTGGCCCTGTGGTGCGATTTGCGGGTGGCCTCGGCGACCGCCGTTTTTGGCGTCTATTGCCGCCGCTGGGGGGTGCCCCTGATCGACGGCGGCACCGTCCGCCTGCCCCGCCTGATCGGCCATAGCCGCGCCCTGGACATGATCCTGACGGGCCGAGGCGTGGAGGCGGAAGAGGCCCACGCCATCGGCCTGGCCAACCGCCTGGTTGCCGCCGGCCAGGCCCTGGCGGCGGCCCATGAACTGGCCCGCCAAATCGCCAGGTTCCCGCAAAGCTGCCTGCAGGTCGACCGCCGCTCCTCCTATCAGCAATGGAGCCTGGATATCCCGGAGGCCTTAGTCAACGAAGGCAAAGGCGGCCAGGACCTCGACATGGCGGAAATTCAAGCAGGTGCCGCCCGCTTCGCCGCCGGCAAGGGCCGTGGCGGTGATTTCGGCAGTATTTGATATTGATATTTGTGATTGGAAAAAAACATGGTGAAACCACCATAATACGAGATAGAACAAAGGAAACCGAGGCTCGTTGAGTGGGTTGCATCCAGTAAGGATGACATCAAATCGTTTCCCGATGACGTTCAGGACCATATCGGCTATGCGCTACATCAAGCACAAATTGGCACAAAGCATCCCGACGCCAAAGCCTTCAAGGGACAAGGTTCCGGCGTTCTGGAAGTGGTGTCGCGATATGTTGGCGATACTTATCGAGCCGTCTATACGGTCCGATTCAGGAAAGCGATCTACGTACTTCACGCTTTCCAAAAGAAATCCAGGAAGGGCATCAAAACGCCCAAACAGGACGTGGATTTAGTGGCAAAACGGCTCAAAGCCGCACAAGAACATTACGAGGCAAATTATGGCAAAGAGTAAACCCCCGGCAAGCGGCGACGTGAAGGTTGAGCGTGGCAGTGGCAATGTCTTTGCCGACCTCGGGCGTCCCGATGCCGACACGCATCTTCTCAAAGCGGAACTTGTAGATAAAATCGCCGAAATTATACGCCGGCGCAAATTGAACCAAAGCCAGGCCGCAAAATTGCTCGGGCTGTCCCAGCCCGATATATCCCGCCTGCTTCGGGGTAATTTTCGCGATTTCTCCATTGACCGCTTGTTGCGGCTTCTCATGGCGCTGGGCCGGGACGTGGACATCGTCATCCGCAAACCGAAAAATCGCCGTGCGGCCCGCATGACCGTAGAGGCCGCCTAATCTCGCGCCGACGTAGGAGAGGCAACCACCAATCGTAAAATCACTATCCCACTGGCAGATGGTCTAAATATTGCGCCACGTAATCTGTTTTGACTTCTGCTTTGTATGCCTCCATCAATCTAGCCGTGACCGGGCCGGGCACCGTACCGTCGCCGATAGCGGCGCCGTTGAAACTGCGCATGGGGCAAAGGCAGAGCGAGGTGGAGGTGATGAAGGCTTCGTCGGCGACGGCGGCGTCAAAGGGGGAGAGATCATCCTCTGTGATATCCACGCCGATATCCCGGCACAGATCCATGGTTATGGCCCGGCTGACTCCCGGCAGAACATACTGTGCGTTTGGTGTGCGCACCTTGCCATCACGCACCAGAAAAATATTGCTGCCGCTGCCCTCGGTCAGGAAACCACGGGTGTCGAGCAGCACCGGCCAGGCATCGGGGGCGGATTTCCTGGTTTCCAGGCCGGCCACGATCAGGTTCAGGTAGTTGTGGGTCTTGGCGGCCGGGTTCAACGCCTCGGGCGGTGTGCGCCGCGTCGCGGGCACGACCACGTCGATGCCATCGCGAAACAAGGTGGCGCGCTTGGCCAGCGGCAAGGGCACACAGGTGGCGATCACCGTCGGCGCCGCTTCCGGGCCGTCGGGATAAGCGGGCCCGCGGGTGACCCGCAGAAACACCCAATAATCCTCGTTCGGGCCCAGCAAATGCCTGTTGCGCGCCACGACATCTTCGGATATGGCGCAGAACTCTTCGACGCTCAAGCCGGGATCGATCTGCACATAGCGCAAAGAGCGCATCAACCGTTCCACATGCTCGGCTAGGCGATAGATCTTGCCGCCGAAGGTGCGCGCCGTATCAAACACCGCATCGCCATAGATGAAACCACGGTCGGATATGGGGATCGTGGCGCGGGATTCAGGCACGTATTCGCCGTTCAAATAGACCACCCGTTCGTTCAGCAGATGATCGTTCATGACCCGGTTCCCGCCATCCGGTCACAGCCGAATTCCTCCAGGCCACCTTTGAATTCGGTCTGCGCGAAAATTTCCGGCAACAGGCTTTTCAACCAGTCCCGGTCCATATCAATGCCATTGGCCTTCAGGTAGATCTCGCCCTCGTCCAGCACCATGTCCCAATCGTCCTGCATGCGGTAGCGTTTGGAAACATCGTCATGGGGCTGTTGACCCAGGGCCTGGACCAGCAGATCGGTCCAGTTCAGGACCTGAAATTTGCCCTCCGCCTCCAGGCCCGACAGTTGCCCGTGACAGCCATGATAGAGAGAGACCAGCACATCCACGCCACCGGCCCCGGCACGGGCCAAGGTCTCTGCACGCGCGGCCTGTTTCAGGCCCGGTGATCGGTCCGCGCCCGAACCGCCACAGGTATAGCCCGGCTCCGACACCGTACCGACCAGGGTCAAGCCTGGAATGGTCGACAGCATCGCGGCGACGTTGCGGCCGACCTTGTCCATGCCGTCATGGGTATGCAGCAAAACCCGCTTGTTAACGGGTTGGACGAACCTGCTGGCCAGCCCCTCGGCGCGGTCCACAAGGTAATTGGTGACGTGATCGAATTCGAAACTGGCCTGGCGAAAGCCTGATAACGTCTCGCCCAGATGCAGCACGCAGGACGGGCACCAGCTCAACACCTCTTTCGGCCGGAAGCCGGCAAAACGGTCGATGGTGCTATCCACAACACGCTCGGCGGAGGTCTGATTGCCTTCCCATTTCGATTGGATAATGCCGCAACAGGCGCCGGGCCCGCCCACCACTTCATAATCAACCTCCAGGGCATCCAAGATGGCCATGGCGTTGAACAACAGATGTGGCGTACGGATCGGATTGCAGCCCGTATAGAAGACCACATCCACCTCGCGGGAAGGGGGAATGCGCAATAGTTTGTCAAACTCCGGCGGCGCCAGTTGCATGGCCGCCATGATGCGAATGGCGCGGGTCATCTTGCGGAATAGCTGCGGCGTGGGGCTATCGTGTTCCGCCGCCACCGTATTGGCCAGCATCAACATACGCCGGGGATTGATCCCCTCCGGGCAGGCGGGAATGCACAGGCCGCAGCCGTTGCACTGGTTGATCCAATCCTGGGCCGCGTCTTGCAGGGGCGTGCCGTCGCGCAACAGGCCCCGCACCCCATCCATGACCCCCGGCTCATCGCCAGGCCGGATCGAGGTAAAGGGCGTGACGGGACAAACCTCGACACATTTGCCGCAGGCGGTGCAATCCGAGACCAGGGCGGCGCGCTCCCGAGCCAAAAAGTCGTCCAGTGATTGTTTTGCTGTTGCCATGGATATCATCATTTCCCGGCTGGCCCGGCGGGTCAAGGGTCCGCCTTGCTTGCCGGCTGTTTTTTTCCACCCTTGGCGGCATCGGCCCGCAATGCGGCATCCGCCGCGCCCCGCGCCCAGAGCAGGAAATCATCCTCGTCATCCAGCACGTCGACAGGCACGGTCCAATAACTGTTCAGGCCCCGCTTCTTGCCGTTGCGCTGATAGCTGAAGACTTCCATGCCGGCGGCTTCATAGTCGGGGCGGTTCAGATCATCGACCTTGAAATGCAGCACGTCCCTCGCGATCAGGGCGAACATCAGGCCACGGTAAAATACGCCCAGGCCGCCGAACATACGCCGGGTGCTGACATGCCCCAGGGGTGCGACCAGGTCCTCGATATAGGCTCGGTATTCCGGCGTGACGGCCATGACTATTTATACAGCGGCACCTGATCCTTGGACTTGCCGATATTGCCGTACAGATCCGGGCGCCGTTGATCCATCAGGGGATAGCGGCGTTTGACCTCGTCGGCGAAGTTCAAGTCGATCTCGGTGGTGATCACGCCCTCCTCGTCCGAGGCCGTGGCCACGATTGTGCCCCAGGGGTCGATGATCATGGAGCGGCCGACAAAGGCGATGCCCGACTTCGGCTCCACCCCATATTGGCCGGAGGCGACGACCCAGCATTGGTTTTCCGTGGCCCGGGCGCGCAGGAAGAACTCCCAATGATCGAAACGCGGGCTGAGGAAGGCCGAGGCGCAGACGATTACCTCGGCGCCCTTCAGGGCCAGTTCGCGGTAGACCTCGGGGAAACGCAGATCGGAACAGACCGAGACGCCGATCTTGGCCGGGTTGGTCTGAAAAACCGGCAGTTCCGTACCCGCCTCCACATGGTCGGATTCACGGATGCCGCTTTTGATGTCCGGGCGGTCGGGGGCATCGAACAAATGTGTTTTCCAATATTTCCCGAGAATTTCACCTTCCGGCGAGATCAAGGGCGAAGAATTGTAATGCTGATTGCCTTTCCTCTCGTACATGGAGCCGACGATGTACATCCCATGCTCGCGGGCCTTGCCGGCCAGCAGATCCGTGGTTGGGCCGGGGATCGGCTCGGCGATTTCCAGGTAGGCTTCATCGGAGGAAAAGCCCAGGCCGGTCCAGACCTCCGGCAGCACCACCAGTTCGGAGCCGCGCCGCCCCGCCACGTCCAGGAAGCCGAGCATTTTTTCCACAGTGGCATCCTTCTCGCCGTCCTCCGCCGTGATCTGGATGGCGGAAACGGTCATGGGCCGGGCGTCGGTCATGGCAAAAATCCTTTAATCTAGTAGCGCGAGATCTCGACTTCCTTGTCGGTGATGAATTCCAGCAAGGCCGGCACGCCCGCTTCGGTCTGGGCGATACCCCGCAGAATAGCGGGAATGATCTCGGAGGGGTCCGTCACCCGCTCCCCATAGGCACCAAAGGCCTTGGCCATGTCGGCGTAATTGCCGGAAATATCGGTGGCGCGGTATTTCTCCGTCGAGACTTCCATGATCTTCAGTTCGATGGCCATGGAGAAATTGTTCATCAGGATCGACAGAATGGGGATGCGTTCGCGCACCGCCGTTTCAAAATCCATGCCCGTGAAGCCTATGGCCGCATCGCCCCAGACATTGATGCACAGGGCCTCGGGCCGGGCTAGTTTGGCCCCCATGGCGAGGCCCAGGCCATAGCCCAATTGGGTCGTCTTGCCCCAGCCGATATAACTCAGCGGCTTGGTCGAGCGCCAGAACGGGGAAAGCTGATCCCGTGGCGAGCCCGCGTCATGGGTGATGATGGTGTTGTCCTTGTCCACGGTATTTTGCAGATCCCACAGCACCCGATAGGGCGATAGTGGATTCTGGTCCGAAGTCAACTTCGGCATCCATTGGGCCAGCCATTCCTCGTGCACGGCGGCGATTTCCACCGCCACGGCGGTTTGGTCCCGTGGCCCGTCGATCAAGGCTTCCACGGCATCGATCAGGGCGTCCAGGGTCAGAGCCGCATCGCCCAAAAGGCCCACCTCTACCGCCACATCCTTGTTCAGATCCACCGGATCCAGAGTGGCGTGGATGAAGCGTTTGCCCTTGGGCATGGCGATGCCAAAGCTGGTTTCGGTGAAAGAGCAACCGACGCCAAAAATAACATCCGATGCATGCAGGAATTGGTGTACTGCCTTCGGATGCGCCAGGCCACCGGCACCTAGGGAAAGCGGGTGGTCTTCGGGAAAGGAGCTTTTCCCGCCCAGGGAGGTGCAAACGGGAATAGCCAACAGTTCCGCCAGACGTTTCAGTTGCGGCCAGGCCTCGGCATAGTGGACGCCCCCGCCGGCATAGATCACCGGCCGCTCGGCCCCTACAAGCATCGCCGCGGCCCGGGCCACATCGTTAGGATCCGGGCCATAGCGCGTGGACAGGACGGGGGTGTAATCCAGTTCGCCCGACAGTTCCTCGTTGAAAACATCAGTGGGGATTTCCACCACACAGGGACCGCCCCGGCCGTTGCGCAATTGGGTGAAGGCCCGGCGCATGATATTGGGCACTTCGTCGGCGGAGGTTACCGGTTCCGTGGTTTTCGCCACCTGGGCCATGGCCTCGGTGGAATTGAAATTCGGCCGGATATGTGCCAGCCGCCGGGCATAACCCATGGGCAGGACCAAGATCGGCACCCCTTCGCCAAAGGCCTGGGCCACGCCGCCATAGGCGTTTTCCGCGCCCGGTCCATGCTGCATGGCGAAGACGCCGATATTTTTGCCGGACGATAGCCGCGACATGGCATCCGCGATATGCAGGCCGATACGTTCCTGGCGCACGATAATGGGCCGGATATCCCAGCGCGCGGCATATTCCAGGATATGGTTGACGGGATAGCCGATCAGGCATTCGACCCCTTCCCGCTTGAGAATTTCGACAATGGCTTCGACCGTTTTCACTGTTGCGCACTCCTATCCTGGGCGTTCCATGCGCCCGCCCCAATCGGCTCCGGCCCAATGATGACACGCCACCGCCCCGCCGCCAATCGCCTATTCCCGGACAATGTCCTGGATTTGCCATCCGTGGTATTTAGGAGGCTGGAGTTGAGGCCAAGATGAGGCGGGCACGAATGTTTCCTTTGTCGCACATGATGAAATCCTTTGTGCGCGTCGGCACGCTGACCGTGATCGATGCGGCGGGCAAAGCGCACGTCTTTGCCGGAGAGCCGGGTCCGAACGTCACCATGCGGTTAAGCGACAAGTCGCTCTACCGCAAACTTGTATTCAATCCTGAACTGAATGCGGGCGAGGCATATATGGATGGCCGCATGACGTTCGAAAATTCCACGTTGCGCGATTTCCTAACGCTGATTTCCATCAATCGCATATCGCTTGGATCCTATCCAATCCAAAAAGTCCTGCGGGCTGTCTCGCGCGCGCTCAAAAGGTTTCAGCAGGCGAACCCGGTTGGCAAGGCGCAGAAAAACGTGGCGCACCATTATGATCTCGGGAACGATTTCTACCGGCTGTTCCTGGACGAGGGCATGCAATATTCCTGTGCTTATTTCGAAAATGAAGATGACACCTTGGAACAGGCGCAGCGCAACAAACTGCGGCTATTGGCAGCCAAGCTCAAGCTGTCGCCGGGCCAAAGAATACTGGATATTGGTTACAGCTGGGGGGAATTGGCGCTTTATCTGGCGGCCTTGTGCGACGTCGAGGTCGTTGGCGTCACGCTTTCCAAGGCGCAATATGAAAAGGCCCATAGCCGGGCGCAAGATGCCGGCGTGTCGGGCCGGGTCCGCTTTGAACTGAAAGACTACCGCGAGGTCGGGGGGCGCTTTGACCGCATCGTCTCCGTTGGCATGTTCGAACATGTGGGTGTCCACCATTACGGTGAATTCTTCGCCAAGATCAATGAACTCATGGACGATGACGGCATCGCGCTGATCCATTCCATTGGCCACATGAGCCCGCCGGGGACCGCCAGCCCATGGTTGCGCAAATACATCTTTCCCGGCGCCTATTCACCGGCGCTGTCGGAGGTGTTCGACGTGGTGGAACAGAACAGCCTGTGGGTCACGGACCTGGAATTGCTGCGGCTCCATTACGCCGAAACCCTGGCCCATTGGGTCCGCCGGTTCGAGGCCAACCGCGACAAGATCGAGGCCATGTACGACGCGCGATTTGCCCGTATGTGGGAATTCTACCTCATTAGCGCGGAAATAATGTTCCGCACGGGAAGTCAGCTTGTCTTTCACATGCAATTGGCCCGCAAACGCGACGCCGTGCCGATCCTGCGGGACTACATCACCGATGCCCAGCGGGCATGCCAGGAATTGGAAGCCGAGACGGCCGCGCCGCCGCCAATCGCCTAATGCTAGGGCGATTCCGGGCTAGTTGTTTAGTCCCGGCATTTGATGGTGTATTTTATTCCATCGAATTGAAGGACGCACTATGGGACAAGTTTCACACGGCAGCGCCACGACGACAGCGGCAGTGCGTCGAGCAATACATCAGCCGGAATATTGTAGCTTGAACCACGGGAAGCCGGATCATCGACCCGGAAAATGTGGATCTAGAGCGCTTCCGGGCTATGTCTGGGTCATTTGACCGCCCACCAATACCCCGTGGGTAGGCGCGGTTCGCAGGTCGATGTGGTACAACGTCCAAGAACCGCAACACAGCCACGGGGCCTTGGTGAG
>JAKZRK010000102.1:0-2818 GCA_047518225.1 Alphaproteobacteria bacterium
GCCTGGGATTGTCCACGGTGTTCGGCATCGTCAAACAGACCGGGGGCTATATCTTCCCGGAAAGCGATACCGGCGCCGGCACGACATTCTCGATCTATCTGCCCCGGTATATCCCCACCGTGGACGACGTCGCCGCCGCCAAACGCGATGAAGAGGAGGGTCAGCCCAAGGATCTCACCGGAAAGGGCAAAATTCTGCTGGTGGAGGACGAGGAAGCGGTGCGCATGTTTGCCGCCCGCGCCCTGCGCAACAAGGGCTATACGGTGTTGGAGGCCGATTGCGGCGAGGCCGCCCTGGCGCATTTCAACGAGCAGAAAGGGGAAATCGATTTGCTGGTCTCCGACGTGGTGATGCCGCAGATGGACGGCCCCACCCTGATCCGTGAAGTGCGCAAGCAGCGACCCGACCTGAAAGTGATCTTCATCTCCGGCTATGCCGAGGAAGCCTTTCGCCGCAACCTGGATCCCGACAGCGAATTCGAGTTGCTGCCCAAGCCGTTTTCCCTGAAGCAGTTGGCGGGCCGGGTGAAGGACATCATTGGGGCCTAGAGCGTTCACGCCAGTGCCCCCTATCAGCGCCAGTTGGTATCAGGCGCATGGCTCCATAGGGGCGGCGCCGGGGCGCCGCCGCGGCTTGGTCGGCGCAATTCAATCCCGAAAATAGCCTGGAAGCCGCCCTTCAGGGCCCATTTTTCGGCGGGGTGTCAGCGCCCATGATGATCTGGCGGATGATGTGGGCCGTGTACCAGACGGCGTAGGCGCCCAACCGCAGCAGCCCCGTGCGCGGGCCTTGATAGCCATCCCCCGTTAGCCAGCCGCCGGACTTTGCCCGCCGCGGCCGAACCTTGGCGTCCTGAAACAAAATATCGAGGACGCCGGCAAAGCGCTTGCGGCAGGTCAGGCAATGATAGATGCCCGGCCGGGTGGTTTGGCCATGAATGGTACGGATCGCTTCGCGCTCGCCGCAATGGGGACAAAAGGGGCCGTCGGACCAATGGGCGCAGTCAAGGTTGCCATGGGCCTCGATCAGATAATGGATGTTGACCTTCGGATCTACCGCCATGGGCGATTCCCCCCAGCACATTCATATGACCATGCGGCCGGCCAGGTCAATACATTGCCGCCAATTTGCTTGCCAACTCATGCGAACATATTTCGAATATAAACGAAATAGGTTAATTAATTCATCAGTTTAAAAGTCTATCGCCAAAAGAGAACAAAAGAGGTATATTTGGCGAGTCGTTGGGTATCGAACTTTGCTCCCGAATTGAACCCGGGGAGCGGTTATGGGATAAGGGAGCAGGTTATGTCGGCAGGAAGTTTACGCTTGGTGGAGCAGAACCAGATGGATAAGGAAAAGGCGTTGGAGCAGGCCTTGGCGCACATTGACCGTGCCTTTGGCAAGGGCTCGGTGATGAAGCTGGGCCAGAGAACCACCGCCGTCGAGATCGGCGCCATTTCCACCGGCTCCCTGGGGCTGGATATCGCGCTGGGCATTGGTGGTTTGCCAAGGGGCCGGGTGGTCGAGGTCTATGGTCCGGAAAGCTCGGGCAAGACAACCCTGACCCTGCATGTGATCGCCGAGGCGCAGAAACTGGGCGGCATCTGTGCCTTTATCGATGCCGAGCATGCGCTTGACCCCGCCTATGCCCGCAAGCTGGGGGTGGATGTGGATGAATTGCTGATTTCCCAGCCCGATACCGGCGAACAGGCCCTGGAAATCGCCGATACCCTGGTCCGTTCGGGGGCCATCGATGTGTTGGTGATCGATTCCGTTGCCGCCCTCACGCCGCGGGCGGAGTTGGAGGGCGAGATGGGCGATACCCATGTGGGCCTGCAGGCCCGCTTGATGAGTCAGGCCCTGCGCAAACTGACCGGTTCCATCTCGAAATCCGGCTGCATGGTGATCTTCATCAATCAGATCCGTATGAAGATCGGCGTCATGTTCGGCAGTCCCGAGACCACGTCGGGTGGCAATGCCTTGAAATTTTATGCTTCCGTGCGCCTGGATATCCGCCGCATTGGCGCCTTGAAGGACCGGGATGAAGTCGTCGGCAATCAGACCCGCGTAAAGGTGGTCAAGAACAAGGTGGCCCCGCCCTTCAAGGTGGTGGAATTCGATATCATGTATGGCCACGGTATTTCCAAGACCGGGGAATTGCTGGACCTGGGCGTCAAGGCCGGGGCGGTGGAGAAATCCGGCTCCTGGTTCTCATATGGCGATCAGCGGATCGGCCAGGGACGGGAAAACGCCAAGCAGTTTTTATCGGAGAATAGCGATATCGCCGATGACATCGAACGCAAGGTCCGCGCCAATGCCGGTCTCATCGCCGAAGCCATCATTGGCGAGCCGGTCCCATCGGCGGACGCCGCCGATGACAGTGACAATGGCCCGGATTCCGCCCTGGGCGGCAACCATTAGGGTGGTTTTCAATTAACTGGGGTCGCTAACGCGACGTCAATTTTGGCTTCAATGGCTTTAGGTCACATACCCATAAAGGGGATTCCCAAGGGGATCAATTTGTGATTCAAGTTTCCCATGAAGGGAGATTTGCGATGGCTCGTTTTGATTTGACGGATTTTGAGTGGTCTGTGATCCAGCCTTTATTGCCGAACAAGCCGCGTGGGGTACCGCGTGTCGATGACCGTCGTGTACTGAATGGCATATTCTGGCGCCTCCGCACGGGGGCGCCGTGGGCGGATATCCCGTCTCGGTATGGTCCTCACACGACTTGCGTGAACCGCTTTAACCGGTGGCGGAAGGCGGGTGTGTGGGATCATCTTCTGGCCAGCGTATCAAAGGCTTACGATGGCGACAT
>JAKZRK010000103.1:0-16871 GCA_047518225.1 Alphaproteobacteria bacterium
CCCAGCATCTGTGTCAGGCTTTCAATGCCAGCCATCAGGCAGAACCGCTCAAAGCTCGCCCCGACCGCGTCAAAGGCCTCTTTAACAAGGGCGTGAACATTCGCCGCACTGGCCAGCGCGGGCGCGGATGTGGTAGTCGTCGTCATGGTGTTGCTTCCTTTCTTGGTTTAAGCACCCCGAGCCTACGGCTCAGGGGAAGCAACGCCACCCTAATTCAAAGTTTCAACAAATACCGGGACATCCCCGCCATCGCTGATGCAAAGCCGAATTTCGCTGTCAGGTAGATCAGCAAAGGCAAAACGACAATGCCTCCGGCACTTGCGCCATTTAATGCCAAGCTGACTGCGAGGCCCAAGCGCTCTCGGAACCACAAGCTCAGAATGTTGGATATTGCTGCAATCGTTGTTGCAGCCCAGCCGATCGCCATTATCATGTAGGCGAGAAAAAGCTGCCATGGTTCGATTACCCAGGGTACAGCTGCCGCCGATGTCAACATGCAAATGACCCCGACAAGCGCAACGGCCTTCGGACCTGTTACCGAAATAGCTGAGTTGACATAAACGACCAGAATAGCACTAACGAAATAGTAGGCCGTGCTGGCGCTCGATGTTAGTGTTGCGGACCACCCATGAGCTTTCTGTAACTCTAGTAGAAAAATTCCGTGGCCGTAAAAGCCAAACCCCCAGCTGGCTAGCGCGAGTAGAAAGCAGGCAAAAACAACACCCCATCCCCTGTACGCCAAAGAACCTTCGTTCGCAGCCATTAGCTAAACCAAATATCCATCTCTAAACGCCCAATGCTGGACGTCAGATGAGTTCGTCGTAGCACGATCGCCCGCCTGGCTCGGATTAGCACGACGGATTATATGAAACGATCCGATTCTTGCGCTGGAATAGGCTTTGTGTAGAATTGACAAACCCTACTGTGCCGCCGCTGCCACCAGACTAAGGGCGCGCGGAATTGGTTTGACGGACTGTGCCGTACCAATCCAACTCTCTTTGCTCATTGGCAGCTACATTTTCGTTCCCCACTTCGATGCGCGCCATGGGTCAAAAGTTATCCGTTAGTATCCGCTAATATTACGTTCGGAGCTGGGGGCGAAGCCGACATGGGCGGTGACGCCCGAATTTTGATAACTAGGCTTGTGACACCCGCGAGAAAATTTCGTCGTAGGCGGCCTCGGCGAGGGTGCGCATTTCGGCGTCGCTGCGGTCCTGGATGGGGTGGGGGACAAAAACCATGGCCGCATCGAAGCCCAGGGATACCGCCTGTGCCGCCGCGGCTTGGGTAAATTCGGCGGAGGCGACGCCGACGCCGGGAATGCCGCGTCCTTCAAGATCCGTGATATCATGCATACAGCACGACGTGCACGAGCCTCAATCGGCCAGGCCTTCCACGACCACGTCGACTTCGCTGGCGATCAATTGTTTCAGATCCACCGGCGCGACGCGGGTAAAGGTCGGCTTGCTATAGCGTTTCACGGTGATGCCCTTGCCGCTCAGCAGCTTGTCCAACTGATCGAGAAAGACATCGCCCCTGGGTTTGGAAATATCCAACAGCCCGACGGTCAGACCCGTCAGGCTTTCCGGCCGCGGCAGAAGCTGCCGCCGCGCCGGCGTCAGTTCGGACGTGGGGTCGAGCATGATCGTAAGGTCACTCATAGAGTTATCTCCTTAGTTACAGGGATTGAACCCATTTCGCCGGTGGCGGCCCAGCCACCGACAATGGCGGAAAACATACCCGCCACGCCCCCGGCGCGGACGATATTCAGGCCGCCTGGGCGGAATTTCGGCCAATTCTTGCCGGCCATCCTGGCGGGCAGGCCTTCATCGATGCCCGCTGCGCCGGCCACCAGTTCATTGCCCGGCAGTAACAGAAGTTTTTCCAATTCCTCGTGCAGCCGCGCCTTGCTCCAGCCGGCCCGGTGAAAGGTCCGTTCATGCTCCGGCGAAACGATCAGGAAGGCATCGCCCGCCATCACCAGCTTGGGGTGATCCACCACCCGCAGACAGGCCGCGAATGTGCGGGCCAGGGATTCGGGCGTGCGTGATTTCTGATCGACCACCGCCTGCACCCCATCAGCGGCGAACAGCGTGACGGCCGAGGCATCGGGGGCGAAGCCCCGTTCCACAGCCAGGGAGTCCCAGTTCGAACCCGCCTCGTCCTCGGCGAAGCAAAAGGTGTATTTGCCCGGATTGCCCAGGCAGGCGCGGTCGATGCCGCCCGGCTTGCCGCCGCCCACGTTGCGGATCACCAGTTGCAGGGCGCGCCCGATGGTGGCGTTGGCCCGGTTGCCCTGGCCCAGGGCGTTCTCGCGCCCGTTCATGCCAATCCTGGATGCGATTGGGCCGTTCACCACCACCATGGGGCCGGCGAACATGGTGGTGCACAGCAGGCCATGCATGCAGAATTCGTCGATCAGGGCGGCTTCGACGGCGGCCAGAACCACGGGCAGATATTCCGGCTTGCAGCCCGCCATGACAGCGTTGATGGCGGCCTTTTCCACGGTACAGGGGGCCAGGTCTGGGGGGATGATGCCGATCACCTCGTCCGGGGACCGGGAAGTACCCTGCAACATCCGGTAGACCCTGGCGGGGGTGGGGGGCACCACGGGCAGGCCATCGCTCCAGTCCCGTTCGAAACAGGCCTCGACCTCGTCTTCCAATGGGGCGACTTCGATCCGGCGGGCGGCCAAGGGCAGGTCGCCAAAGCGCATGGCCAGTTCCTCGGCGATGCCCGGCTCGACGCTTTTCGAGCCGCAGCCTGGACGGTATGCGGGCAACCCATCGCCCAGATCGGCGATGCCGGTAAAATCCCGCCATTCGCCCCGCTCCCATCCGACCAGGCGCCCGATCTCCCGGCCGCCCCGCATGCGCAACAGGGTCGGCACGGTCTCTATCTCCAGGTGGAACGAGGCTTCCAGCTCCCGGTCATCCAGAACGCCCGGCACCTGGGCCGGGAATTCAGGGTCGTCCTGGCTGTAGACGGTGATGCCTCTCCCCGCCAATTGGACCAGGATCGGTTCAATCAGCACGCAGGTCGGACAATCCTGTTTGACCACGGCCACCAGGCCATCGGCAATCACGTCCATCTATCGGGTCCCCGTATGACAGGGCCAAACCGTAGTCAAATTAGGTTGCCATGTCGATGGCGGCCGAAGGGATATCTGTTTGGGAAAAATCATTGCCCTTGTACAACAAATGCAAATCCATCTGCTTCGCCAAGGCATATGAAAAACAGTCGCCGAAGTTCAATGACGCGGCGTGGCCCATTCCTTTTCCATAGTGGCGGAAGGCATCGAATGCGATATCAGCCGTTTCCCGTGTAACGTCGATAATTTTGACGCCGAGATTCTCCACAAATGCGTCTATTGCCAATTCCGCGCCTTCTCCAAAGCGGCGAAATAGCACAATGCGGGTCTCAATCAGAGTAGCGGCGCTCATATAACAAACATCGGCGCTTACGACGATTTCGCTGTACGCCCGCTTTTCCGGTTCATTACGCAATATGGCCACGATCGCGGACGAATCTATCACGATCATTCGGGAAGGCCGAATTCGTCGTATCCGATAATCTCATCGGCGGTCCGGTCATCCAACACAGGCAAGCTTGCACAATAGTCTGCAATCCGATTGAGTTTTTCGGCGACGCCCTGCTTTCGCGTCGATTTTTCGCAACGGGATAGCCGTTCCTCAATCGCCGTCTTGACCGCCTTGGTCATGGTTTCGCCCGTGAGATTGGCCAGTTTCCGGGCCATCTCGTGGGTTTTCTCGTCTTTAATATTCAGGGGCATTCAGGGTTTCCTCCAATCCTGCAATATAGGAGGAAACCCTGAATTCTCAACCCCGCAACACGGCTCCCGTCGCCTTGCCCACGGCGGCGACGATCTTGGCGGCGATGGCTTCGATCTCCGGGTCGGTCAGGGTGGCCTCCTTGGGTTCCAGGCGGGCGGTGATGGCGACGGATTTCTTGCCCTCCGCGATGCCCTGGCCGGTATAGATATCGAACACATTGACCTCCCCGATGAAGGCCTTGTCGGCGCCCTTGGCGGCCCGCAGGATGGCCTCAGCCGTGGTGGCCTGATCGACCACGAAGGCGAAATCACGCTGTACCGTGGGCAGGTCGCTGACCAGCAGGTCGGCCCGGCTGCGGCTGGCCTTGGCCTTGGGCAGGGGGGCGTTCTCGATAAATACTTCAAAGCCGGCCATGGGACCGGTCACGTCCAGGCGGTCCAGAATACGGGGGTGAATTTCACCGAAGGTGGCCAGCACGTTCTTCGGGCCCAGGCGGAGGGCGCCCGAGCGCCCCGGATGATACCAGCCAGGCGCCCCGCTGGCGATCTGGATACTGGCGGTGGGGGCGCCGATGGCTTCCAGCACGGCCAGGGCGTCGGCCTTGGCGTCATAGGCATCCACCGCACGGGGGTTTTCGGCCCAATGGCGCCGGGCGCTGCGGCCCCGGCGCAGGCCGGTGGCGGCAAAGGCCTGGCCCTTTGGCGTCGGGTCGCTGTACTGCGGCCCAACCTCGAACAGCGCCACGTCCTCGAAGCCACGGTCCACGTTGCGGCCCGCTGCCAGGATCAGGTTGCCCAGCATGGAGGGCCGCATGGCGTCCAGTTCCGAGGAAATGGGATTGGCCAGTTGCAATTCGTCCCCGCCGCCGCCAAACAGCGCCGCGAAGCGGCGCGGCATGAAGGACCAGGTAACGCATTCCATCATGCCGCGCACCGCCAGGGCGCGCTTGGCCTGGCCGTGGCGGCGCTGGGCCGTGGTCAAGGCCGGTTTGGCGGTCACGGTCAGGCGGGGCAGGGGGGTGGATTGGATGCGGTCAAAGCCGGCGATCCGCGCCACTTCCTCGACAATGTCGGCCTTGCCATCAATATCGCTACGCCATGTTGGCGCGGTGACCTGCCATTGCTCTTTATTGTCACCCTTCGCGATGCCAAAGCCCAGATCCGACAAAATCGTCCGCTGTTCCGCTTCCGCCACGTCGATGCCGATCAACTCCGCCACCCGGGCCGGGCGGAAGCCGACCACCTTGGCCGGGCCGTCCAGCGTGCCGGCCATGACCGTGTGGGAGGTTTCCCCGCCGCACATTTCCAGCACCAGGCGCGTGGCGACCTCGATGCCGGGCCGGACCATGGCCGGGTCCACGCCGCGCTCGAAGCGGTATCGCGCATCGCTTTCAATGCCAAGGCGCCGGCCCGTGGCCGCCGTGCGGTGGGGGTCGAACAGGGCCGCTTCCAGGAACATCTCGGTGGTTGCTTCGGTGCAGCCCGACGCCTCGCCGCCCATGACGCCGCCCAGACCCTCGGGCCCGTTGTCATCGGCGATTACCGTAATTTCGGGGTCGAGGGCATATTCATTGCCATCCAGCGCCATGAGAGTTTCACCGGGCCTCGCCATGCGGGCCTGGACCGACCCGGCCACCTTTGCCGCATCAAAGACATGCAGCGGCCGGCCCAGATCGTAGGTGACATAGTTGGTCATATCGACCAGGGCCGAGATCGGGCGCAGGCCGATGGCCAACAGACGGCGGCGCAGCCATTCCGGGCTGGGGCCGTTTTTCAGGCCGCGAAAATGCCGGCCCAGAAAACAGGTACAGGCGCCCTCGTAGTCCGGCTCGAACGTCAGCTCCACGGCAATGGGGCTGTCATAGCTGCCTGGAATGGCCTCCGCGGCCAGGGGCTTCAAGGCGCCCAGCCCGGTGGCGGCTAGATCCCGCGCGATACCGCGGACGCCCAGGCAATCCTGGCGGTTCGGCGTAACGTTGATATCGATCACGGGGTCGTCCAGGCCGGCAATTTGGGCAAAGGGCGCGCCGAGGGGGGCGTCTTCCGCCAGTTCGATAATGCCGTCATGTTCATCGCTCAGGCCCATTTCACGCTCGGAACAGAGCATGCCATTGGAATCCTCGCCGCGGATATTCGATGGCTTCAACAACAGGCCCGTACCGGGAATGGTGGTGCCGGACGGTGCGAAAACGCCTTTCATGCCCGTGCGCGCGTTGGGCGCGCCGCAGACCACCTGCACCTGTTCCTCTCCCGTATCGACGATGCAGACGCGCAACCGGTCCGCGTTGGGATGTTGTCTGGCCTCGATCACGTAGCCGACGGTGAAGGGCGCCAGATCGGCGGCGCGGTCCTCCACCGCCTCCAAATCCAGGCCGATGGCGGTCAGCCTGTCGGTGATCTCGGTCAGGCTGGCATCGGTTTCCAGATGCTCTTTCAACCAGGACAGGGTGAACTTCATCGTGACAGCCCCCCCGACATGGTGGGTACATCCAGGGGGACAAAGCCGTAATGATGCAGCCAGCGCAGGTCGCAATCGAAAAACGCCCGTAAATCCGGTATGCCATATTTCAACATTGCGATGCGGTCGATCCCCATGCCCCAGGCGAAGCCTTGCCATTCACTGGGGTCGACGCCGCAGGCCTCCAAAACCCGGGGGTTGACCATGCCGCAGCCCAATATCTCCAGCCAATCGTCGCCTTCGCCAATGCGCAGGGTGCCGCCCTCGTAAGAGCAGCCGATGTCCACCTCCGCCGAAGGTTCCGTAAAGGGGAAATAGCTGGGGCGAAAACGCATGCGCACGTTATCAACCTCGAAAAACGCCTGGCAGAAGGCTTCCAGGGTGCCCTTCAAATGGCCCATGTGGATGTCGCGGCCGATCACCAGGCCTTCGATCTGATGGAACATGGGCGTGTGGGTCTGATCGGAGTCGGAACGATAGGTGCGGCCCGGCACCACGATGCGGTGTGGTGGTGGTTTATCCTGCATGGTGCGGATTTGCACCGGCGAGGTATGGGTGCGCAGCACCATGGGCATGCCGTCGTCGCGCGGCGGCAAATAAAAGGTATCCTGCATTTGCCTTGCGGGATGTTCGGGCGGAATGTTCAGGGCGGTGAAATTGTGAAAGTCGTCTTCGATATCCGGCCCTTCGGCTATGGTGAAGCCCATATCGGCAAAGATGGCGGCGATTTCATCCATCACTTGGCTGACCGGATGGATGCGGCCCTGGGCCTCGTGCCGAATGGGCAGGGTGATATCGATGCCTTCGCTGGCCAGGCGCGCCTCCAAGTCCGCTTCATGCAGGCTCAGGCGCCTCTCCTCGATGGCCTCGGCCACCAGATCCTTGACCTTGTTCAGGGACGCGCCGGCCTCGCGCCGTTCCTCGGGCGGCAGTTGGCCCAGGCCCTTCATCTGGGCGGTGATCCGGCCTTTCTTGCCCAATGTGGCGATGCGTGTCGCCTCCAGGCCGGCAAGGTCGGCGGCACCGGCCACTTCGGCCAAAAGCTCGTCCCGCAGGGTTTCAATATCGGTTGTCATTGTTTCGCTTTCACGCAATCAATTTGCAGCTAGACGCATTCGCCAACGGAAATAGGGGGCCGTCCTCGGACGGGCCCCCGTTTCTCGTGACTTCGCATCTATCTCGGGGCCCGATCTTCAGATCGAAGGCCCGGTCGTGGCCTAGGCCAGCGCGGCCTGTGCCTGGTCGACCAGGGCCTTGAACGCCTCAGGCTCGCGAACCGCAAGATCGGCCAGTACTTTCCGGTCAATCTCGATGCCCGCCTGCTTGAGGCCGCTCATAAATCGGGCGTAGTTGACACCATATTCCCGGCTGGCCGCGTTGATCCGCTGGATCCACAGGGCGCGGAAAGTACGCTTGCGCACGCGCCGGTCGCGATAGGCGTATTGCCCCGCTTTTTCGACCGCCTGCTTGGCAATGCGAATGGTGTTCTTGCGCCGGCCCTGATAGCCGGACGCCTGAGCCAGGATTTTTTTGTGTTTGGCGTGGGATGTCACGCCGCGTTTTACGCGCGCCATTTTGTGCTACTCCCCGCCTCAGCCGTAGGGCATGAATTTTTTGATGATCTTGGCGTCCGCCGCCGACATGATGGTAGTGCCGCGGTGTTCACGGATCTGCTTGTTGCTGCGCTTGATCATGCCGTGCTGTTTGCCGGAGTGGGAACGGCGAATCTTGCCGGTGCCGGTCAGGCTAAAGCGCTTTTTCACGCTCGATTTAGTCTTCATCTTGGGCATTTTTGATCCTCCCATAGTGCAGGATATGTCAATTAATACGGTGGCCGGGCATACCCGGGGCCTCGGCCCGCGCCAGCTCACCGCGAAGAAGGCCGGTTTATAGCGCCCGCGCCCGGGACTAGCAAGTTAAGTTTCAGCCCGCGCAACAGGACAGTTTGGCGATATCTTTCTCGAATGTCGGGGCCGCCAGTTTCAGGCCCTCGACGGTGGTCAGATAGGGAAAGATCATCTCGCCCAGTTCCACATAGGTCATCTCGTGGCGAATGGCCAGGGCGGCGGGCTGAATGCTGTCGGCGCCTTCGGGTGCGAGGATATGGGCGCCCAGAAGACGTTTACTGGTCCTATCGGCCACCAGTTTGATCAGGCCACGGGTATCGCGCGCGGCCAGGGCGCGGGGTACGAATTCGAGGGGCAGCAGGGATGTCACCACGTCATGGCCCTGGGTGATGGCCTCCGCCTCCGTCAGCCCCACGGTCGCCACTTGCGGGTCCGTGAAGACCACCGCCGGCATGGCGTTGTTGTCATACTGCCCAGCGTCGCCATTCAGGGCGTTCTGGGCCGCGATCTTGGCCCCGTAAGCGGCCATGTAGACGAATTGATCCCGCCCCGTGACATCGCCCGCCGCATAGACGCCGGGGCGGGAAGTGCGCATTTGCCCGTCGACGGCGATGCCGCCATTGTTCAGGGTGCTGATGCCGGCATCGCCCAGGCCAAGGCCGTCCGTATTGGGCCGCCGGCCGGCGCTGAGCAACAGACGTTCGGCGCTTAATGTGCGCGCCTCGCCCTCCATCCTGACGTGCAAGGCAACGCCCGCCCCGGTGCGCTCGATGCTTTCATAAGCAAGGCCGTCCAAAACGCCCAGGCCCTCGTCTTGCAGATAGCCGCGCAAGGCGTCGCTGATCTCAGGCTCGCCTTCGGGCAACAGCCGGCTGCGGGTGGCGATGATGACCTCAACCCCGGCCCGGGCCAGCATCTGGGCCAGTTCGCAGCCAATATAGCCGCCGCCAATAAGCAGCATGGAGCGCGGCAAATCCGCCATCTCGAACGCAGTCGTGCTGGTCAGATAGGGCACCTCCCCCAAACCCGGAATGGCCGGAATATTTGGCAGCGAGCCGGTGGCGATAACGATCTTGTCCGCGGCCATTGCCGCGCCGTCGAGGTGCAGGCCATCGGCGGTGAAGGTGGCCTGGCCTTCGAGATATTCGACGCCGGGATATTCGGGCAGCAGGTCGAGGTATTTGCTTTGCCGCAGGGCGCCGACCAGAGCATCCTTTTGCGCCACCACCGCGCCCCAGTCCGTCAGATGGCCGGCCGCCTGGATGCCGGCGAACCGTCCCGCCGCGTTGGCGTGATGCAGGGTCTCCGTGGCCCGGATCATGGTTTTGGACGGCACGCAGCCCACATTGACGCAGGTGCCGCCGATGGTGCCGTGGCCAATCAGGGCCACCTGGGCGCCTTCCTCCGCTGCCGTTATCGCGGCCGAAAATCCGGCCGATCCGGCGCCGATCACCGCAAGGTCGTAGCGCCCGCCACCCGTGCCCCTATCCATGCTCACGATTGGCCCTCCGGCGTGGCTGATTTCGCCTTTTGCCGTCGCATCAGGGCAAAGACGGTCAGGCCGAGGAAAAAGACCAGGGCGGGCAGCAGGACAAAGTCCAGCCAGGCGCCCATCAGCGATGAAATGCCTACCGCGGCGAATAACAACACCAGCGCCGGGGTAAAGCAGCACACCGCCATCAACCCCGTGTCCGCCAAGCCAAAACCAAATAGTTTATCCTGCTTCAGCTTATTCCACATAATCGCCATGCTCCTTCATCCGGCACATTTGTGCCGTTGCCAATTCATGCTAATGTAATGCCTGTAGTAACTACGGGATCAAGGTGCAATATGGCCGCTCACAAGGATGTTACGGTGCTGTCCATTGGCGGTCTTTCAAAGCGGACCGGGGTGCATTTGGAGACAGTGCGCTATTACGAAAACATCGGCATCATGCCCGAGCCGCCGCGCAGCGCGGCGGGACATCGCCGTTATGACCACGAGCATTTGAAACGCCTGACCTTCGTGAAACGCAGCCGCGAGCTTGGCTTCACCCTGAAAGAAGTGCGTGCGTTGTTGGACCTGGTGGACGGCGGCGACTACACCTGCGGCGAAGTGCATAGCCTGACCCTGCAACATCTGCACGACGTGCGGGACAAAATCGCGGATCTGCAGCGTCTGGAAGTCGCCCTGGCGGAAATGTCGGATGAATGCGCGCGAGGCACCATCCCCGAATGCCCGGTGATCGAAACGCTGTTCCGGTAGTTACGGGGACGCGGTCCGCACAAGAAACTAGCTCTAGCCCTTGTGGCGGTGTAGCTGAGAAGGAGTCGGTAGATGGATTTGGATACAGGCGTTAGCGATACGGTTGCGGCTGGATATATGGAACGGACACGGCTCTACTACCGCGCGCTGGGATATCGGAACGACTATATCTGGTCGCACCATGACGAAGTGCCGTTCGCCCCGCTAAAGCGGCCTCTAGCCGAGAGCAAATTGACGATCATCACCACCGCAAGCCCACCCGCCGGCCCGCGTGACGGAAATCCGCGGCTTAAGGAGGTATGGAGCGACCGGATCGACGGCGCGCCGGAAGACCTGAACACGGAATTTAGTGCCTGGGATAAGGAGGCAACCCATACCAGGGACCGGGAGAGTTATCTGCCTATCCTGGCGCTTCAGGGACTGGTGGCGGCGGGACGCGTCGGCGCCCTTACAAAGCGGTTCCATGGCGTGCCGACGACCTATAGTCAGCGCCAGACGATTGAGCAGGATGCGCCAGAGATCGCCCGGCGCTGCCAATCGGAAGGCGCCGAAGCGGCCTTACTGGTCCCGCTCTGACCGGTCTGCCACCAAACCGTGGGTTTGGTTGCAAGAGAGCTCGAAGCACAGGGCATCGCCACCGTCATCGTCGGGTCCGCCCGCGATATCGTGGAACATTGCGGCGTGCCGCGTTTCCTCTATACCGATTTTCCCCTCGGCAATCCCTGCGGCCCGCCGTGGGATCGGCAAGCCCAGGCCCAGATCGCCGCTCACGCGGCCGATCTGCTGGAAACCGCTTCGGGCGCCCGCGGCACCGTGAAGGCCCCCCTTGTCTGGCCCGGTGAAGACGCCTGGCGCGCCGGCTACAACTATGTCGGCCCGGAAAATAGCGCGGACCTTGAGGCTATTGGCATGGCGAGGCGCCGGCGGCAGGCGGAGGACCGGCTGGGAGAGGATTCGAATTCATGAGCCCACGGGCAAGAAACAAGACCTGACCCTCGCCCTTGCGGATTAGAGTCCCGCCCGCACGAGGGGGAAGACTTCCTCGGCCAGCGTTTGCATCTCGTCGAGGACCATTTGCTGGGGCATGCCGGGGAACTGCACGCCCATGACGAAGTGGTTGACGCCGAAGCGGCGGACGAGATCGAGAATCTGTGCGGCGATCTCCTCGGGCGAGCCGAACAGGAAGCGGTCCTTGACCAATTCCTCGAAATCGATGGCGAAGTTGTTGTCCCCCGCAGGCATCACCTTGTCCTGGCCCCATTGGTGGTAGGCGCTGTATTTGGCCTCCAGGTACGGCCGGGCCAGGCGCATGGCTTCCTCCCGCGACGAGGCGACCACAACTTCCCGCATCATGGGGAATTCGGCCGGGAAGGGCTTGTTGCAGGTATCCAACTCCCGTTTGTAGACTTCCATCTGCCTTTCGATGGTGTCCAGGCGGTTGTGGGGGTTGACGAACCAGGCGTCGGTCAAGCGGGCGGCGCGGCGGATGGCGACGTCCGCGTTGGCCCCGGTCCAGATGGGTGGCATGGGCTTTTGCAGCGGCAGAACGGTGCAAACCGCCTCCACCAATTCGAAGTGGGAGCCGGTCATGGAGACCTTGTCCCCGGTCCACAGTCGCTTGATGGCTTCCAGGCCTTCTTCCATGCGCGGCCCGGCTTCCTTGGATGTGGTGCCAAAGGCGCGGAATTCCACATCGCGGTAGCCGATGCCAACGCCAAAGATCAGCCGCCCGCCGGACATCACGTCGATATTGGCGAACTGTTCGGCGATATCCAGGGGCTTGTGCAGGGGCAACAGGACAACGCCGGCGATCAGGCGCAGGGACGGCGCCTCGGCCATGATGCGGGCGAGGAACGGCACCTGTTGGAATTCGGACAGGGGGTGGGTGGTGTAGTGGGAGCCCTTCATGATGGAATCGAAACCCAGCTTTTCGGCCCAGCGCACCTGTTCCAGCATTTCCCCCCAATGCTGGGCCGCATCGCCGCCAACCGGGAACTGCCCCCGGTTCATCAAGCCGAATTGGATCATTTCATAGGCTCCCTATAGGCGAAAATACGGTAAAGCACGGTTCCCCGCGCCACTAGACGGTGGGTGCCGGCGTTCGCGACTTCGACATCGTTCCAGTACATCTCGTTGTCCCGGTAGGCGATGCCGCCATAGGCCACCAGATCGGCCTTGGGCGGCGGCGCCAGAACCTGGGCCTGGATCGATGGCGTGGAGGCCTTGAACTTGCCCAGGCCGGTGATGGACCAGGAACACATGGCCCCGGCGGTATCCAGCAGGGCCAGGGCGGCGCCTTCGTGCACGCCGCCCGCCTGGTCGGCATTGTCGTCCTGCCAGGGCATCAACAGGCGGACCCGGCCATCGCGCATGAAATCCATGGCAATGCCACGGCCCGAAATGAACGGATTGTTGGCGATGCGTTCGGCCATGAATCCTGGGTCCACCTCGCCGTCATCGCCGGCCGTCAGGGCTGTTTCGACTCCATCCCGGCCCTGGCGGCCGCGTACGGCGATGGAACACTGCGCAATGGCCTTGCCGTCATCCGTCGCGACATCGACTGTCATGAAACACAATTCCTTGCCCCGGCGCAGCAGGCGCGCCGTGGCGTTGATGTTTTCGCCAATGGCGGCGGCCAGATAATTGATCTGAAAATCCATCGTATGCCACGGCCCGGTCTCGGCGCCCAGGACGTGACGGGCCAAGGCATGGGCGGCGGTGACGGAGGCGGAGGCGGCGACGCCGCCATGCAGGGCATCGCCCGGATTGGCGTTGGCCTGGGTAAAGGGCAGGGCGATGACCGCCGTATTATCGTCAATGGCGGCCAGTTTTAGGCCCAGGGAATTGCCGTAGGGCGATTGATCGACCCACTCTTTGACAAAATCGGTCATCGTCACGCCAACCCCGGTATGAGACAGGAATGGATAGATTCTTCGTTGGGGATCTCCCGCGCCAGCACCTGGATGGCCCGCTCCGCCTGGCGCAGATCAAAATTGTGGGTGTGCATCATCTCCAGCGGCGCGGTGCCGGATTCGATCAGGCGGATGGCCTTCTCATAGCCCGTGGAGGTGACCCCGATGACCCCCTTGATGGTAATCTCCTTCATCATGACCAGATCGGAGACGAAACCGGGAATGCTTTTGTAGCCCTTCATCCCGGCCAGCACGATGATCCCCCCCGCACGCACATAGCTGAGGGATTCCGCCACCGGTTCCACGGCGTAGGAAGTGACGTCGACGACGATATCGGCGCCCTTGCCATTGGTCAGCTCCTTGATCCGCTGTTTGGCGTTCTCGTTTTCCACATCGATGGTGTGATCGGCGCCATAGGCCCGTGCGATGCGCAATTTCTCCGCATCCGCGGCCAGGCCGGTGACGATGATTTTAGAGGCGCCCGCGTCCCGGCAGGCCAGGACCGATGCCAGGCCGCGCTGGCCCGGCCCCAGGATCACCACCGTATCGCCCGGGCCGGTACCCGGCACCTCCACCGCCCAGCGATAGCCGGCGCCCAGGGGGTTGAACATCACCGCGATTTCCGCCGGCAGGGTTTTGTCCATCTTGTGCACGATGGAGTTGCCATGCACGAACATGTATTCCGAATAGGCGCCCCACAGCCCCGGTGGATCGCTGAGGGGGATATAGGAATAGATCCGCCGCTCGTCGCACAAATGATAGCGCCCGCCCAGGCAGGACGGGCAAAAGCGGCAGGACAGCATGGTCTCCACCGCCACCCGGTCACCCACGTCCACGCCCCAACGCCGGGCCGCGCGGTCGCCGATGGTCTCTATAATGCCCAGGGGTTCGTGCCCCGGCACCGCCGGCATGGGTGCGCGGATGACCCCCTCGTACTGCTCGTAATCGCTGCCGCAAATGCCGCAGGCTTCTATCCGCAGCAGGGCGCTGTCCTCGTCGATCTCCGGGATCGGCAGGCTTTGCGCCACCAGCGTGCGCGGCGCGGTCTGCACCATGGCCAGGCTGGTTCGTTGTACCATGCGTTATTCTCCCTATGCGGGCCAAGTCTACGGCAAACCACTGGTCGGCCCAAATCCAATCTAACGCATGTTAGTTTTCTATTGTCACCGGCAAGGGAACGCGGCACCTTTCGGGTCGGAACTATGAAATGAGGAGTTAGCGGATATGGCGGCAACAGAACCGCGCGTGCCCATGCTGTCCGAGGATCAGGCCCGCGCCATCGGCAAGGAGGTCGGCGTGCCGTCCACCATGGCGGGGCTGAACGTGTTTCGCGTTTTCTCGCAACATCCCACCTTGGCGGGCGTCATAAGCGCCCAATTGTCCATGTTGCTGTTCAAGGGCAACAAGCTGGATGAGCGCCTGCGGGAATTGATCATCATGCGGATCGGCTGGCGTACGGGCGCTGCCTGTGAATGGACCCAGCATTGGCGTGTCGCGCTGCGTATCGGTATCTCGGAGGAAGACATCCTGGCGGTTCGCGATCCTGACAATGCCGCCACGTTGAGCGCCGCCGACCTGGCCGTTCTGGCGGCGACCGATGACGTCCTGGACCAGGGCGCGGTCAGCGAGGCAAGCTGGCGGGCCTGCGCCGAACATCTGGCCAGCAACGAAGAACGCCTGGAACTGGTGGCGGCGATCTGCAACTGGAATAGCTTTGCCATTCTGCTGAAAAGCCTGAAGATCTCCCTGGAAGACGATGTCGAGGCCTGGCCTCCCGACGGCTTGCCCTCGCCTGCGGCGGATTAAATCATAGACGCCGTTATGGCGACGATGACATAGCGGCCCGTCTTGCCGACGGCGACCAATACCAGGAACGGCAAAAACCGGACCCGCAATACACCCGCCGCGACGGTCAGGGGATCGCCCACCACCGGCAGCCAGGCGAACAGCAATGACCACAGGCCAAAGCGTTGAAACCACAAACCGGCCCGTTGTTGCTGCTTCGGCGTCAGGGGATACCATTTTTGCCCGCTAAATTGGGACAGGAAGCGGCCTAGCAGCCAGTTGACCACGGCGCCGCCGGTATTGCCGGCAGCGGCTACGGCGATCGCGGGCCACAGCATCGCCGGATTATCAACGATAATTGTCCAGAGCACGACTTCGGACGCCGCCGGCAATATGGTTGCCGCGACGACGGCATTCAGGAAAAGGGCGGTTAGAGACAACTTCATGAAGACCAGCTTTTAGCCTGCCCCCGGCTTTGCCCGCAAGGTCGGCCGCGCACAGCAATGGCGATGCATCCTGGTTTTGGTTATGCTGGCCATGGTCTTTAAGACTATTTGGCATTTGTCGTTCAAGCGGGGATGCGATGATCACAACGACGGTAGCGGGCAGTTTGCCGAAACCGGCCTGGTTGGCGGAACCGCAGACGCTGTGGGCGCCTTGGCGCCTGGAAGGGGCGGCGCTGATCGAAGGTCAGCAGGACGCGGCCCTGGCCTGGATTAAGATCCAGGAAGACGCGGGCATTGATATCGTCAGTGACGGCGAACAGTTCCGCAAACATTTCGTCCACGGCTTTTTGGAAGAGATCGAAGGGATCGACTGGCAGCGCATGACCACCATGGGCATTCGCGATGACCGTTACGACGCCCAGGTTCCTACCGTGACATCCGCGCTTGGGCGGAATAAGTCCGTGCATGGGGATGGGGCGAAATTTTGCCGGGCACGAACCAACGGCGGGTTTAAATTTACCCTGCCCGGTCCCATGACAATTTGCGACACCATCGCGGATGCCCATTACGGCAGCCGGCCCGAAATGGCCATGGCGTTTGCGGAACTTCTGAACCAGGAGGCGCGGGAGCTGGAAGAGCTGGGCGTCGATGTCATTCAGTTCGATGAACCGGCCTTCAACGCCTTCATGGATCAGGTTCCGGGCTGGGGCGTCGATGCCCTGCATCGGGCCATTGATGGGCTGCGTTGTAAAACCGCCGTGCATATTTGCTATGGCTACGGCATCAAGGCGAACATCGATTGGAAAGAGGGGCTGGGCGCGGAATGGCGCCAGTACGAAGAATTCTTCCCGGCCCTCAATGAAAGCCGTATTGATCAGGTCTCGTTGGAATGCGCGGATTCCAGAGTGCCGCTGTCGGTGCTTGGCCTGCTGAAGGATAAGGAGGTGCTGGTAGGGGCCATCAATGTCGCCAGCAATGATATCGAGACGCCGGAAAAGGTTGCCTCGACCCCGCGCGCAGCCCTTGAATCTGTCGATCCGGAACGCCTTATCGCCTGCACCAACTGCGGCATGGCGCCCATGCCCGGCCACGTGGCCGAGGGCAAGCTCAAGGCACTGGGGGCCGGGGCGGCGTTGTTGCGAAAAGAACTGGGTGGCTGATGGATCTCCCTGAAAACCGGAAACAGGGGTCAATTCAGCTCCGTCCGGGATCCGGGCGCTAGAGCGCTTCCGGGCTATTGTGGGTCATTTGACCGCCCACCAAGACCCCGTGGGTAGGCGCGGTTCGCAGGTCGATGTGGTACATCGTCCAAGAACCGTAACGCCGCCACGGGGCCTTGGTGAGCGGCCTTCGGTGGCGCCCCTAAGCCATTCGGATGCGTTGCGC
>JAKZRK010000104.1:0-2581 GCA_047518225.1 Alphaproteobacteria bacterium
GGCGCGGGCCAACTGGTCCGGGCGGGGGCCGGGGGGAGAGGGGCGGGGCCTGGGCCTTGCCTTCGCGCGCTACAAGAATACGGCCGCCTATGCCGCCGTCGCCGTTGCCTTGGAGGTGGACGAAGAGGTGCGCCTGGAGACGATCTGGGTGGTGGCCGATGCCGGCCTGGTCATTAACCCGGACGGCGCGCGCAACCAATTAGAGGGTGGCGCGGTGCAAGGTGCCTCCTGGGCCTTGAAGGAACAGGTGCGGATGGCGGGGTCCGGCATTACCTCGCTTGATTGGGACAGCTACCCGATCCTGCGCTTTAGCGAAATCCCCGAAATCGAGGCCGAATTGGCCGCGCAATCCGGGCAACCCTCGCTTGGCGTTGGTGAATGCGCCGTATCGCCCACCATGGCGGCCATCGGCAACGCGGTCGCCCACGCCCTTGGCTTCCGCATCCGCGATATGCCCCTCTCGCGCGAGCGGATCATGGCCAGCCTGCTGGCTTAGAGCCTGACTCAAAACATAGATGAATGATTTCAATGTCTTGGCGAATAAGGGGTTGATCGGCGTCATTCCCGCAAAAGCGGGAATCCATGCAGCCGCCTGGACTCCCGCTTTCGCGAGAGTGACGAGGTGGTGCCGGCGGCAAGGAATTTTCCGTGGCAAATCAAACTCTTAGTTTCGGAAAAGACACCTAGCCCGGAACCGCTCTAGATAATTTTCTTTTCTTTCAGCTCGGCCAAATCGGCCGGGTCCAGATCCAGGAATTCCTTGTAGATGGCTTCGTTATCGGCGCCGATGGACCGGGCCGTATGGCGCACCTCGCCCGGTTGATTGGTCAGCTTCGGCGAGGCGCTTTGCAGGCGCACTTCGCCAAAATCATCGTCCTGGACGGTCACGATGGCTTCGCGGGCGGCGAATTGCGGATCCTCGAATATTTGCGCGATGGAATAGATCGGCGCCAAGGTGCCTTTTTCCCGCTCGAACGCCTCTATGGCCTCGGCCTGGGTATGCCCGGCGAACCAGTCGACATATATCTCATTGATTTCGTCGCGGTGGGCGAAGCGGTTTTGATTGGAGTTAAATTTCGGATCATCCGGCAAGTCGGGCCGGCCGATGGCTCTGGCGTTGCCCAGGAAGATCGCATGGGTGCTGCCCGAAAGGGAGACGTATTGATCATCCGAAGTCCTGTAAACGTTGGCGGGCGCGGAATAGTGCGAGGCGTTGCCGGTGCGCTGGGGAATTTCAGCCAATTGATCGTATTGGATGGTCTGCGAATCCAGCAGGCGAAACGTGGCCTCGGTCAAGGACAGATCAATTTCCTCGCCGCCCTTGACCGTCCCCCGCGCCTGACCCAGAAGCGCCATCAAGACCGCATTGCAGGCGGTTAGGCCACCAATGGCATCGCCGATGGGATAGCCGTTATGCATGGGCGAGCGGTCGGGTTCGCCGGTGATATAGGCCAGGCCCGACATCGCCTCGAATATCCGGGCGAAGCCGGGCTTGGCGGCATAGGGCCCGGTCTGTCCAAAGGCCGTGGCGCGCAGAATGATCAGGTTTGGGTTGGCCTTCCACAAGGTCTCCCTGTCCAGGCCCCAACGGGCCAGGGTGCCGGTGCGGAAATTTTCCAACAAAACCTCGAACTTCGGCAGCATCTTCAACAACAATGCCGCGCCCTCGGGCTGGCGCAGATCCAGGGTTATAAATCGTTTGTTGCGGTTGGCGGCTTTCCACCAGATGGACTTGCCATCCTTGAAGGGCGGAAAGTTGCGCAAACCGTCGCCGGTGCCGGGTAATTCAGCCTTCACCACATCGGCGCCAAAATCCGCCATCAGGGTACCGGCGAGGGGGGCCGCGAGAATAGTCGCGATATCCAGGATCCGGATACCTTCCAATGGTCCGCTCATCTACAAACGCCTCTAATGGTTGCTCTGGCGAACGGATAATACGGTACGCCCCGGTCCAGGCAAACGATTAACGCGCCGGCGAGCTATTTGGCGATGAATTTTGTAAAGATCATCAACGCAATGACGACGCCGGTGACCCAGTGAAATGTGCTGCGGAATTTGGCTTCCTTGGACAGCAACATTTGAAAGCATACTTTTGCCCCGGCAAAGGCGGCGGCGGCGAGCCAGGGGCCAAGGCCATAAAAGATCGTTCTGAACCAACGGGAGGCAAGGGGAAGTTCAGCATATTCATTATAAAATGAATGCGCGGCCAGCAGGATGGCGGCTGCGATAAAAATGGCGGTTCGAAGGCTGATTTGCTTCATTGCCCGGCCTTGATTTGGCGGACCAGGAAAGCGGTTCGCGAATTGTCATACAAAAAGTGCGGCCCTTGTGCCACCGCCCAATTAGTTGTTTCGGCTTATCGATGAAATTTAACCCGGATTCCCCAGATGGATTACCAATTTGAAGATGTGCCTGGTCGATTCTGCTATAAGAATCAATGAGATATCATAATCCCAGCGGACGAGCCCCGCGTCACCCGACGGGTGAATCCAAAAACCCCCATTTGCGGGTCGATTTCGACCGTCGCCTGAAGCTGGAGTTCCACGGTTCCAGGATCACATCTGACGCCGGATTGCTCGCC
>JAKZRK010000105.1:0-17888 GCA_047518225.1 Alphaproteobacteria bacterium
AAACCAGAACCCCAAACCCTTCAAATGGACCAAATCCGCCGATGACATCCTCGCCGCCATCCAGCGGTTCTGCCTCCGAACAATCGAAACCGCTGAACAGCAGGCGAAAATCATGCGAACTTCGGAATCGGGACACTAGGGCACATTTGAATTATACCGGGTCATTTGATGCCATCCCCGCCTTCGGGCCGGTGTCGATGCGACGAATGTGCTCTGGGGCCGCCAGGAACAGGAAAATCCGCGCCGATAATCCATTAACAACTTGTTTACGGCCTGCTGTTAGCCTGGATATGCGCCGGATTATTACGGTTTTCCGTAGAAATAACTTGTTTTGGTTTAGCAATAAACAGCGGGATACATGGCATACAACCTGGAGCATTTGCAGGTCCAATTGGTCGAGGACAATCCCAATATGCGGGCGCTGGTAAAGGCAATGCTGAACGCGCTCGGCATGGAGAACGTGCGCGACTACGGCAATGGCCGGAAGGCGATTGACGCAATAAAGGAATTTACCCCCGATTTGGTCATCACGGACTGGATGATGGCCCCGGTGGATGGCCTGGAATATACCAGATTCATCCGTGGCAATATCGACAGCCCGGATATTTACACACCAATAATTCTGATGACCGGGCATACGGAAAAATGGCGCATCATAGCGGCACCGGATGCCGGCGTGACCGAATTACTGGCCAAGCCCATAACGGCCAAAACTCTGTACGACCGCATTCTGGCGGTGATCGAGAAGCCGCGGCCCTTTGTGCGGACAAAAGCCTTTTTCGGCCCCTGCCGCCGGCGGGTCAACTGGCGGGAATATATGGGGCCGGAACGGCGCGATCAGCCGGATGTACTGGCCCCGCTACTGGATTTCGACACCGATGCCGAAACAGATGCCGAGGACATGGAACGGCTATTGGCATCGCTTTGACAACCCGATAATGGGCAAAGCGTAGAACCCCAAAGCAACAGGAGAGCGAATATGCCGCGCGCGCAACCAGAACCGAAAACCGCATCACGCGGCGAACCCGGCGTCTTTGAAGAGATCGAGGTTCCCAACAAGCTGCTGGCGAAAGTCGGACCCGGTTTCGGTGCCTCCCCGGCGGCCCTGGCACGGGCCGAACGGGTGGTCGAAGAGATGAAGGACAGCTACGAAGAACGCATGGGACGGGAAATCGAAGACTTGATGTCGGTGTATGAAGAGATGCGGACCGCGGGCACCTACGACCTGGATCTGTTGCACGACCGGACCCACGAAATCAGGGGCGAGGCGGGAACCTTCGGTTACGATCTGGTGTCCGATATTGGCAAACTATTGTGCCAGCTACTCTCGCCAATGGACGAGGTAGGGGCAAACGAGCAGCTGGCCATTAATACCCATCTGAAAGCCATGCAGACGGTGGTATCGCAGAAAATCAAAGGCACCGGGCCGGAAGTGGCCAAGCAGATCGTCGCGGGCTTGAACGCCATCGTGGCGAAGACCCAAGCTTAGAGCGTTTCCGGGCTATTGTGGGTCATTTGATGGCGTCCATAAGCCATTCGGGTAGGCGCGTCACGCGGCGCGATGTGGTACATCGGGCAAGCGGCGCAACGCATCCGAATGGCTTAGGGTCGCCACCGAAGGCCGCCCACCAAGGCCCCGTGGCGGCGTTACGGTTCTTGGACGATGTCCCACATCGACCTGCGAACCGCGCCTACCCACGGGGCCTTGGTGGGCGGTCAAATGACCCAGAATAGCCCGGAAACGCTCTACAGCGCTTCCGGGCTATTCCCCGCCGGTGCCCAGGTGGCCGGTCTTGAGATAGATGGTGCAGCCTGCATCGCTGAACGGGGTATGCCGGCTGCCGGGCGGCATGCGCAGCCAGGTGCCTGGCGGATAGCTGCCGTGCTCGTCCTCCAGGGTGCCGTCCAGAACCAGAATTTCCTCTCCGCCCGGATGCTCGTGGCGGTCATACCGGGTGCCCGGCCGCCAGCGCACCAGGGCGACCCGTTCCCCGCCGTATTCATGCAAGGGACGGAGCGACAAACCCGCCACGGGGCCGGGACGCCAGCCCCCCTCGTCGGTGGTATGGATACGGACTAAGTCCTGATCCGCCGCGTCCATCTGGCACAATTTGACAAAGATAACGCAGCCCGCCTTGGTAAAGGGGGTGTGGGCCGAACCCACCGGGTTGCGCACATAGGTACCGGGGCCGCAATCGCCGGCCTCGTCCGAAAAGGTGCCCTCCAGGACCAGGAATTCCTCGCCCCCTGGGTGGCTGTGCCGGGGGAAATAGCTATTCGGGGCAAAGCGCACCAACGAGGTGGCGTGGCCGGACTCGGCCCCGTCCCGGTCCAGCATGCGCCGTTGCACCCCCTTGGCCGGCGACTCCGTCCAATCCAGCGCCACCGTCTCGACCACCACCCGCTGCCCGAAATCCATATTGATCTTCATAATATGCCCCTCACCGCGCGCCTGTTTTCATTTATCTATCCATAGATAGGCAGGAATGGGAGTTTTCCTGTCAAGACCCAAGATCAAGAATACCTGCCTCGACGAACCGGCCAACCCAGGCATCGTCGGAACGGGATTGCGCAAGCCTGTGGCGAGTTTATCAGGATTGCACCAGGGGGAGAATAATTATCCCCCCGCCGTGACCCGGTCTTCGGCCATGCGGCGCAATTCGGCGCGCTGGATCTTGGTGCCGTTGGCGCTTTCGGTGGTGGGGAATTCATCGACGGCGAAGATCCGCATCGGGGCCTTGAAGCGGGCCAGGCCGTCCAGGCAATGGCAGCGCAGATCCGCCTCGTCGAATTCCGCGCCGGGTTGCATGATGACGAAGCCCACGGCCCGGATGGCGCCATCGGCGGTCTTGATACCGACCACCTGGCTATCCGCCACGCCGCCGTGGCCAATCAGATGGTGCTCGATCTCCGCCGGGCTGACCAGAAAGCCGCCTAGGCGCAGGACATCGCCCATGCGCTGGAGGTAGAGGAACCGGCCATCCCCGGTCAACTGGCCCAGATCGCCCGTGCGCAGAAAGCCATCCTGGGTCATTTCCGCCGCCGTCGCTTCCGGGTTCAGGTAATATTCCTTCATCATCGAGGGGCCCTTCATCTCCAACTCCCCCGCCTCGCCGGGGCCCAGCAATTCACCGCTGTCGGGGTCGCGCACCCGCACCTCCGAGAGATCGGAAATGGGCCTGCCGCCGCCCACGATGCGCTCCGCCAGGGGCAGATCGAGCGGCTGGAGGGCAAACAGGGCCTGCACCTCGCTCATGCCGTACAGGCCAACCATTTTAATGCCCCGCGCCTCTGCCCGGACGGCCAATTCGGCATAATTGGTGGCGAACGCCGCGCTGCCGACGAAGCGGACATTGGGCAGGGGCCGCTCCAGGGCGCTGGCGTCCAGGATCGACTGGATCATATCGTCCGTGGCGTTGAAATTGACCACGTTGTGGCGGGCCGCCAGGGCCACCGTTTCCTGCGGATTGAAAGAGGCCGTCAACACCGTCGGCTGACCCGAGGCCAGGCCCGCCATGATCTGGGTAAAGCCAAAGACGCCGCATAGGGGCATCATTTGCAGAAATGCCCCTTTCGATGTGCTGTAGCCGAAGTAATCCGCGACCAGGCGGGCCTGCCGGGAAATACCGCCCTGTGAATGCAGCACGAATTTCGGCGCCTTGGTGGTGCCCGAGGTGGTGAAGATATTGCAGCCCAGCTCCGGGCTGGCATGGTCCTCCATATACGGGGCGCACTGGATCAGGTCGTTGTAGTTCAGGCGCCGGCAGTGGCCCACGGCGGCCGGTATTGCCGTCACCTTATGTCCCTCGTCATAGAGAATTATCGTCTTCAGCCCGGCCAGGGCTTCGCCGCCGGCCGCCGCCAGCAGGCCCAGGAAGTCGATCTCGCGGAAGCCGGGCCACATCACCATGACCTCCGCCCCGGCGCGGGAGATGATGTCCGCGACCTCGGCCGAGCGGAAGCGGGTATTGACCGCGACGGCGATGGCGCCCAGGCGGCAACAGCCCAGGCACAGGGCCATATAGGCCGGGCAATTGGGCAGCCACAGGGCGACCCGGCCGCCCGCGCCAACGCCAAGATCCGCCAACAGGGCCGCCGCCCGGCGGCCCATATCCTCGACCTCGGCATAGCTGATTGCTTCGTCGTGATAGATGATCGCCGTATCCGCGCCATGGGCGGCAACCATGTCATCCATCAGCGCGGTGACGGTATCCATACCCAAAGCCACTCCCGGCTAGATTTCGCCCTTGACCTTGCGCATCAGTGTTTTCAAGTCCATGGGGACAATCGTCGTCTGCGCGATGCGTTGATCAAATTCCTCGCTGGTCAGCCGCCAGCTATCGGTATCGATTTCGGCGATGATGGCCTGCACGAAGTTCCGGTAGGTGCCCAGAGCCGCCTGCGGGCCGGCATGTTCGGCCAGGATCGCCAGGGCCAACTGGCTTGGACCGCTGCCCTGGTATCCCCATTCAAAGCCGGCGGCCTGAAAATCGCGTATATCCACACGCGGATCCAGCGGTTGCCCGTCAACGGTAACCGTGACCCGTTCGCCCTCGCGCCTGCCCGTATAGACTTTCATGGCGGCGATCATAGTGCATTTCGTCCCCCCCGCGCGAGCCCGTCTATGCCGGTATTTCGATCTCGCCCGCCATATAGAAGGCGCAGGTGCCGGTCAGGATCACCCGGTCGCCTGCCAGGCGGCAGCCCACGTCACCGCCACGGGCGGATATCTGCCGCGCGGCAAGCTCTGATTTGCCCAACCGTTCGGCCCAATAGGGCGCCAGGGTGCAATGGGCCGAACCGGTCACGGGATCTTCATCGATACCCGACATGGGTGCGAAAAAGCGCGAGACGAAATCGGCCGTGTCCCCCGGCGCGGTGGCGATCACATTGGCCCCCATGGCGGCGAATTTCGGCGACAGGGCCGCGACCTGCGCCTCGGTCTCGAAGACCAACAGCCAATAGGGGGCATTATGCACCTTGCGAATGGGGTAGCTTTCCCGTGGCGCCGCCCCCAGGGCGGCAATCAGCCCGGAAGGCGGCGGCAGGGCCGCCGCCGGGGCCAGGCTGGGGAAATCCATCGCCAACCCATCGCCCGCGCGTTGTACCCGCAGCTCACCCGACAGGGTTTTGAACGTGACCTGGGGCAAATCGGGCGACAGCCGGTTCAGGATCAAATGCGCCGTGGCCAGGGTCGCGTGGCCACATAATTCGACTTCCAGCGCCGGGGTGAACCAGCGCAGGTGATAGTGATCGCCCTGGGTCACGAAAAAGGCTGTTTCGGAAAGATTGTTTTCCAGGGCAATGGCCTGCAGGACGTCGTCCGCCAGCCAGGAGTCCAGGGGGCAGACGGCGGCGGGGTTGCCTCCGAACGGCGCTTCGGTGAAGGCATCAATCTGGTAAATTGGGATTCGCATATCGCTTATGTCAACTTTGCAATGATAGGGATCTGTTTCAGCGCGACGGCGCTGTTATTCCACGACGATGCGGGCATTGTTGACGCCGCTGGCCAGGATTTGTGACAGCACCTTGTCGGCGGCCTGCACCGAATACATCGGCCCCATGCGGACCCGGAACATTTCCTGGCCCCTGATGAACACATTGGTGATGCTGGAGGGGCCGATATAGGCCAGGCGGGCGCGCAGCTTGGCGGCGTTCTCGGCCAGGGCAAAGGCGCCAGCCTGAACAAAGATGCTGGACGGACCCACCGGCTGCTGGCTGACCACGGCGCCCGGTTTCACGGCCACGATGGGGCCGGCATCGGCCAGCCGCACCGGCGCGGCGCTGCCCGCCGTCCGCCCGTTCGTCTGCTTTACCCCAGGCGGCGGGGCCAGGGCTTGCGAGGTCACCTGACCACGTGGCAAGGCCGGCAGGGCGGTCTTTTGCTCCGCCGGGGTGACTGCTTTTTTCGCGATGACGGTGGTTTTCTCCGGATCAATAGCGGTCACCCGCACCTTGGCCGTGCCCTGTTTGTGGAACCCCAGCAACTGCGCCGCGCGGCGGGAGACGTCGATAATCCGGCCATTGGCGAAGGGGCCTCGATCATTGATCCGCAAGACCAGGGAACGGCCGTTGCCCAGGTTCGTCACCCGCACCCGCACCGGCATGGGCAGGGTCTTGTGCGCCGCCGTCAGGTCGTTCATGTCGTAAATTTCACCGTTCGCCGTGCGCCGCCTATGGAATTTTTTGCCGTACCACGAGGCTATGCCCGTCTTGCTATATTTCGGATCCTCGCGGGGATAGTACCAGACGCCGGCGATTTGATAGGGTTGGCCAATCTTGTACTCGCCGGCATCGGCGCTTGGCTGCTCCGCGTTGGCGCGCTGCAGCTTTTTGGCCACATGCAGAGCCAACTGACTCTCGGCACAGGCCGCCAGGGTGGCGGCGGCAACCAGCAACGGCAAAATCCGTGATGGCCGCAATCGCCGCAATAATGTCCTTGGCAACACAGTCACTGCCCCTCCGGCAAGGTAGCCCTAGCCGCCTGCGCCAATGCCATCCGACAACAGGCCCACGGCCAGGGCAAAAAAGGTCGATCGGTTCCACAGCAACGTCGTGCGGTAGTTGCCGTAGACCATATAAGCGGGCGTCATCTTGCCCTTTTCCGGCAACACGATGGAGGCGGAAAGCCGCCGAGACGGCAGATCACCGCCGTCCGTGCGCCGCACACCCATGGCCTGCCATTCGCTGATTTGTTTCCGCACCTTAAGATCGGCCAGCGCGGGATCGAAATCGGCCGGCAATATTACTTCCCGTCCCCAGGTCTGATCCGCCCGCCAACCGGACTTGGCCAGATAATTCGCGGCGGAAGCGAAAACATCCGAGCGGGTGGTCCAGATATCGCGCCGGCCGTCGCCGTCATAGTCCAGGGCATGAGCCAGAAACGAGGACGGCATGAACTGGGATTGCCCCATGGCCCCGGCCCAGGATCCGACCATGGCCTTGGGTGTGATATGGCCCTCGTCCAGGATGCGCAGGGCGTTGTGCAATTCCTTGCGGAAATAGGCGCTGCGGCGGCCGTCGAAGGCCAGGGTCACCAGGGCGGGAATGACTGGAAAGCCGCCCGTGACGCGGCCAAAGTCCGTCTCGATCCCCCACAGGGCGACGATGAAGCGGGGCTGAACGCCAAGTTTAGTGCCGATTTCCTGCAACAGGGCGCTGTTCTCCGCCAACTTGCGGCGGCCCTTTTTGATCCGCGACAGGGGCACCACACGGTCCCGGTATTGCGTAAAAGTCAGGGTGAATTCCGGCTGCCGGCGGTCCAGTTCGACAACCCGCGGGATCAACTTCACACCGTTCAAGGCGCTATCCAGGGTCGATGCCTTAATACCGCGTTCCCGGGCCTCCGCCCGCAGATCCTGCAGCCATGCCTGAAAATCTTGCGCGCCGGCCGGCAATGCCCACAGAAACAGAACGGAAACGACGACCAAATAGCGAGCCAACATCAGCAGGAAAACCCTTCGCCAGGTAAATTCATCCGTCAGCTTGTGCCATGGCGGCGCGGCCACGGCAAGCGGCCACCACCTCGCCCGCCTATCCGCCCTCGATGGCCCCCTTCACGGGGCGCCGCCCTTTTCAGAAGCGGCGGCAAAGTCATCGATGCCGATGGCGGCACGGAAGTCCACGGTCGCCGCCGCCTTGGCGTCTTCCAAAGGGATGCCGGTGGCATCGGCCACCCGGTCGATGGCATTGAACAAGGCCGCCACGGCTGCCGTATCGGTCAACGCCGCACCGCCCATGGCCTCGGCAATGTCCAACCGCGCCGCCGCCAATTCGGACCCGTCATTGTCCAAAACCGCCGTTGCGAAGCGAATCAGCCTGGCGCCATTGGCAACGCCGCCGCCCTGGCCGGCGTCATCCCCCGTCATCACCGCAAGATCGTAATCATCGCCACCGTTTTTGCCGCTCGCACGGAGCAGCTGCCCATGGCTGGTGGTTCAGTAGACGCACTGGTTCAGGGCGGATATCCGGCCCGCGACCAATTCGATCTGCGCATGATTGATGGCCCGGTACTCGTTATCGAAATCCGTCATCGCCGCGGGCGGCAGATATTGGTTCGTCACCAGATCGAAAAAGCCCTTCACCTCCGCCGGCACCAGGCTCATGGCCTGATAGATATGTGCCGCTGTCGGCCGGCCAGCGTACAGATCCTCGTCTGGCGTGCCAACCGCATCCGCGGGCGGCAGGGTCGCGACCCAGGCCAAATCCTGTCTGGCCGCGATGGGCCGCCGCCGCGACGGCGCGCCGGGCCGGGGCGTCGGCAGGGGCCAGGGATCCATGCCAAGACCCTTGGTGAAGGTATCGATCGCCACGGTGGTGGCGATGACGCCAAGGGTTTCCACATAGCGTTCCTCCGCCATGCCGCCGTCGCGCAGGCCAAGATACCAGGACCGGCCGAGGCGGCCCGGATCGGTGCAGATTCGATGAATCTGTTCCACCTCCAACGGGGACAACTGGCCAAGGTGGTCGTGGCTGCCCGGTACGCCGTGGGGCGAGAGCGCCTGTTTGCGGGCCCGGCATAATTCACAGGCCGGGGCGTTGCGGGCCTCCGCGGCGATGGCGATCCGCTCCACCCCCGTCAACCAAGTGCCGGCCTCGCCCAAGCGGTCCCAGGCCCGGCCCTGGGCGGCGGCGATATTGTCGCGCACCGGCCAGGGTAAATCTTGATAACTTATTTCGCTCATCTGCTTCCCAATTCAGTGTTGCCGACCACAGCATACTTGCATTCCACGGCGTAGAGGTGAAATCTATGATGGATCAATTTTTAGGGAGGTCCAAACAATGACGCTTATCCTTACCAGCAAGAGCTTCAACGACGGCGACTATCTTGATAGCGATCATATCCTGTCCGAGTCGTACGGCTTTGGCTGCGCCGGGGGCAATCAATCGCCGCAATTTTCCTGGTCGGGCGCACCCGAGGGCACAAAAAGCTTCGCCCTGACCTGTTTCGACCCCGACGCCCCCACGGGCAGCGGCTTTTGGCACTGGGTCGCGGTCAATATTCCCGGCTCCGTCAGCGAACTGGCCCAGAGCGCGGGCAGCGGCGGCGGCATGCCGGAGGGGACTTTGCAGACCCGCACGGATTTCGGGGCGCCGGGCTATGGCGGGCCCTGCCCGCCGGAAGGCGACCACCCGCACCGCTATATGTTTACCCTGCATGCGGTCGGCCTGGATGTCCTGCCGGTGGAGGCCGATACCTCCGCCGCGGTGGTCGGCTTCATGCTGCATTTCAACACCATCGAAAAGGCCGCCTTGATGAGCCTGTACAAGCGGTAGACTAGGCTGTGCCGGATTCACTTAGGGCCTGATCCAGGATCGCGACGGCGCTGTCGATCTCGCCGCGGCTGACGGTTAGGGGCGGCGCCAGGCGGAATACGCCGCCCTGGCCGCGCCGGCCGATATTCAGGCAGGCCCCCAGTTCCAGGCAGCGTTGGCTGACGGCCGCCCCCACCTCCGCCGCCGGCGCCTTGGTCTGGCGGTCGGTCACCAGCTCCACGCCCAGCAACAGGCCCCGCCCCCGGATATCGCCGATCAGCGAATGGCGCTGCTGCAAGTCATGCAGCTGGGTTTTCAGATAATCCCCAAGCTGGCGGGCGCGGTCGGCCAGGCGGTCGCGGATGACGATCTCGACCACTTTACGACCGACCGCCGCCGGCAAGGGATCGGCCGCATGGGTGGTGTAAAACAGGAAGTCCTTGTCGTGGCAATCCTGCTCGATCGCGGCGGTGGTAATGGTCGCCGACAGGGGCAGGCCGGCGCCCAGGGTCTTGGAAAGGGTGAGGATGTCCGGGACGACGCCATCGCGTTCGAAGGCAAAATTATCCCCCGTTCGTCCCATGCCGGTCTGGGCCTCGTCAAGGATCAGCAACATGCCCCGTTCGTGGGCTTTGTTCCGCAAGGCGGCCATATAGCCGTCCGGCAGTTCGATGATGCCGCCGGAACTGAGGATCGGCTCGATGATGACCGCCGCTAACTGCCCGGTGCTCTGGCGGTCGATCGTCGCCCAGCCGAATTCAAACTCCGCCCGCCAGTCATAATCGCCGTCGCGGTTAAAGGGGGAGCGATAGGCATGCGGGGTCGGCAGGGTCAAAACTCCCGGCAGGGTCGGGCCATGGCCACGACGGCCGCCGGAATAGGTTGCCGCCGCCGCGCCGCCCGTTACCCCGTGCCAGGAGCGGTCGAAAGCAACGACCTCGAAGCCGCTGGTGTAGGTCTTGGCGATGCGCAGCGCCGCCTCGTTGGATTCTCCCCCCGTCGATAGCGGCAGCACCCGGTCCAGTCCAGGGGGCAGCATATGGACCAGCGCGTCGGCGAATTCGATCACCGGGTCAGACAGAAATCCGCTGTGAAGATGATCCAGATTGGCCGCCATTTCCTGGACCACCGCCACGATCTCGGGGTGGCCGTGGCCGAGAATGCCACTCATCTGGCCGGAGGTAAAATCGAGTATGGCGCGGCCGTCGCTGTCATAAATGTAACAGCCCTTGGCCCGCACGATGCGTTGTTCGGCAAAATCGCCGCCATAGCGGAAGACCCGATCGCGCTTTGGGCCGCGTTTTGGATCGCTCATGGTTCCTCGCTCTCAACCGCTTGATCAATCGCATAAAGGGCCAGTTGGAAGGTCTCGCGCCGGGCCATGGACCAACGCTGAACGTCTTCCACATAGCGCATGCCGCAATGTTCCATGACCCGCCAGGAACGCTCGTTGTCGGGCCGGCAGGCGGCGACGACGCGGCGCAAGGCCAGGGCCTCGAAAGCCATGGCGATCATTGCGCCGGCGGCTTCGCGGGCAAAACCCCGGCCTTGATAGGCCAGGCCCACCCAATAGCCGATCTCGCCTTCATCGGCGCCGTTTCGCGTCAGCGATATGACCCCCACCAGATCGCCGCTGGCCCGCGCCACCATGGCAAAGAAAAACCGCCGCTGGCCCGTCAACTCGTCCTGGGCCCAGGCAATGAAATCCCGGGCCATGGCGGCATCGTAGGGATGGGGAATATCCGCCGTCCAGCGCGCCACCTCCCAGTCCCCGGCCAGTTTGGCGACCGTGGGGGCATCGGTGCGTTCCAGGGGCCGCAGGATCAATCGCGCGCTGCGCAACGGCGGCCGGAACGGCAATTTGTCGGCGATCGGGCGTGGGGGCCGCATGGTCCCGCCTACAACAGATCGCGCAGCATGGCGACCAGGGGCCGGTCCGCGGGCGGCATGGGCAGGTTCGCCATGCGCATGGGCCGCAGCCACTGGATGGCCTGGCCCTCGCGCGGGCGCAAGGTACCCTGCCAGACGCGGCAGACGAACAGGGGCATCAGCAGCCGGAAATCCTCGTAGGCGTGGGAAGCAAAGGTAAACGGCGCCAGACAGGCCTCGGTCACGTCGATATCCAGTTCTTCCCGCAACTCCCGGATCAACGATTGTTCCAGGCTTTCGCCCGCCTCCACCTTGCCGCCGGGGAACTCCCAAAGGCCGGCCATGGCCTTACCCTCGGGCCGCTGCTGCACCAGAACGCGGCCATCGATGTCCACCAGGGCGGCGGCGGCGACCAGCAACATGGGCAAAGCCGGCATCAGGAACGGTAATCGGCGTTGATCGCGATATAGCCGTGGGTCAGATCGCAGGTCCAGACCGTGGCCTTGCCCCGGCCGATACCCACATCGACCGCGATATCGATCTCGCGGCCCTTCATATGGGGAACCACCTGGGCCTCGCGGTAATCGGGATGGGGGTGGCCCGCCTCGGCGATCACCACGCCGCCGATGCGGATCGCCAGGCGGTCACGGTCCGCCTTTTCGCCGGCCCGGCCCACCGCCATGATAATGCGGCCCCAATTGGCGTCCTCGCCGGCGATGGCGGTCTTCACCAGGGGGGAATTGGCGATGGTCAGGGCGATCCGCCGGGCCGCCCGGGCCGAGGCCGCGCCGGTCACCGTGACGGTGATGAACTTGGAGGCGCCCTCGCCATCCCGCACCACTTGTTTCGCCAGATCCTGCATCACCGACAACAGGGCTGTCTTGAACGAGGCCAGGCGTTTGTCCCCTGCATCGCTCACCTTGCCATGTTTCGGCCCCTGCCCGGTCGCCGCCAACAACAGGGTATCCGAGGTCGAGGTATCGCCATCCACGGTAATGCAGTTGAACGACCGGCTATTGCCCCACTGCAACAGCTTTTGCAGCACATGGCCGGGCAGCTTGGCATCGGTAAAGAGGAAGCTCAACATGGTCGCCATATCCGGCGCGATCATGCCGCTGCCCTTGGCGATGCCGGCAATGCACACCGCCTGGCCGTCTATCTCGGCCTGGGCCGTGGCCCCCTTGGGAAAGGTATCGGTGGTGCAGATGGCCTTGGCGGCGGCGCGCCAACCCTGCGCCTTCAGCCTGCCATGAAGCCTGGGCACGGCGCGCAGCAGCCGGTCCACCGACAAGGTTTCGCCGATCACCCCGGTGGAGGCCACCATGACCTCGCCCTGTTTGCAGCCCACCGCCCTGGCCACGGCCCGGGCGGTGGCAGCCACATCGTCCATGCCCTGGCGGCCGGTGAAGACGTTGGCGTTGCCGGCATTGACCACGATGGCGCGGGCCCTGCCCCGGGCAATATGCTTGCGGCACCACAGCACCGGCGCGCCGGGCATGGTGGAGCGGGTGAAGACGCCGGCGATGGTGCTGCCCGGCGCCAGTTCCGCCAGGGTCAGATCCGCCCGGCGGCGATAACGTTCCCCGGCCGCCATGGCGGCAAGGCGCAAACCGGCAACGGCGGGCAGTTTCGGAAAGCGGGCCGGGGCGAACGGTGAAAGGGCGATATCGGGCATGATCAATCCAAACGGTACCAATCCGAGCGGTCGGGGCGGCCCATGGTAGCCAGCGCGCCCATGGCAAACAAGCGCGCCCAGGCTAGAGCATCACTTGGCCAGCGCGCCAATGGCGGGTAATTCGCCGGGACTGCCGTCCAATTCAAAGATTTGGATATCCGCTTCCTTGGCCAGGGCCGCCAAAAGCTCGGCCACCACCTGTTGCGCCATGGCCTGACGCAATGCCGGCGCCCGCTCGGCGAAGGTGGGGCCCTGACCTTGACGGCGGTCCACCGCCTTGATGACGTGCCAGCCGAAACCGGTCTTCACCGGGGCCGAGATTTTCCCCGTCTTCAGGGCAAAGGCCGCGTTGGCGAATTCCGGCACCATCTTGTCCTTGGTGAAATAGCCCAGATCGCCCCCCTTGGCGCCGCTGGGGCCCTTTGATTTTTTCTTGGCGATCTCGGCGAAGTCGCCGCCTTTTTCCAGCTCGGCGACGATGGCATCCGCCTCCGCCTGGGTCTCCACCAGAATATGGCTGGCGCGCACTTCATCCGGCCCCTTCGCCATGGTCTTATTCGCCTTGTAACGGGCTCTCAAAGCCACCTCGGTGGCGACGGCGGCAACCTTGTCGGAGAGATAAGCCTGTTCCAGGATGCGGGCGCGGGCCTGGGCAATGCGGCCGGCGACTTCGGGTTTATCGGCCAGATTTTCCGCTTCCGCCGCCAATTGTACCAGACGCCGTTCCACCAACTGCTTCACCAGGGGTTTATAAATCTGGGCCAGCGGCGTACCGCGGTATTGTTGCGGCAGGTTTTCCTGGGCCAGACGCACATCGCGGAACAAGACCTTGCGGCCCTTGACGACGGCAACGACCTGGTCGTCGGAGGGGGCGCCGGCCGCGCTTTCGGTTTGCGCCTGTAGCGGCGAAACCGGCAGCATGGCGAGGGCTGTCAGGCTGGCGCCCAACAGAGCGATGGAAAATAGTCTCATGGATAAAAGGCTTTCTTTTGCAGGTTTTCACGGGCTGAATTGAAGTGTTTCGATGCCGTGGGCATCCCCGCGCAATATCGATTATCGGGCCCGCCCGCACAAGCCGTTAAGCGTTAATTTCACAAACTGTTGTCAGGGTGGGGCGGAAACGGCCCCGGCCCGGCCAGGAGTGGGAAACCCGGGCGCCGGGCTGCGTTGACAGCGGCGCGAGTGGCCCTTATGTCTCACTGGTTGCCCTGGGGCTTGCCTGTTTTGCGTAACGACAAGTGGCGGGGGCAAGTGGCGGGTCTGGTTGTGAATACATTTTTTTAGGGATATTTGATGGCTATTCTAGGCGGCATCGCCAAGCGCCTGTTCGGCTCGTCCAACGAGCGTGTCCTCAAGCAGTTCGAGCAACCGGTCCAGGCGATCAATGCGCTCGAGGCCAGCTTCGAAGCCCTCTCGGACGAGGCCCTGCGCGGCAAAACCGACGAATTCCGCCAGCGCGCTGCTGCCGGGGAGAGCCTGGAAGATTTGCTGGCGGAAGCATTCGCCGCCGTGCGCGAGGCCGCCAAGCGGTCCCTTGGCCAGCGCCATTTCGATGTTCAGTTGATGGGCGGCATGGTGCTGCATCAAGGCATGATCGCGGAGATGCGCACGGGCGAAGGTAAAACCCTGGTCGCCACCCTGGCCATATATCTCAATGCCCTGTCGGGCAAGGGTGCCCATGTGGTCACCGTCAACGACTATCTGGCGCAGCGCGACGCGGACTGGATGGGCGTGGTCTATAGCCAACTGGGCCTGACCACGGGCTGTATTGTCCACGGCCTGGACGACGACGAGCGCCGCGCCGCCTATGCCTGCGACGTAACCTATGGCACCAACAACGAATTCGGCTTTGACTATCTGCGCGACAATATGAAGTTCGAGCGGGCGGGCATGGTGCAACGGCTGTTCAATTTCGCCATCGTCGACGAGGTGGATTCCATCCTGATCGATGAAGCGCGGACGCCGTTGATCATTTCCGGGCAGGCGGAGGATTCCTCCGCCATGTATCACCAGGTCGATGGGCTGATGCCGAAGTTGGTGGCCGATGACTACGAAAAGGATGAAAAGGCCCGCACGGTCAATTTCACGGAAGACGGCGCCGAACATATCGAGGTTTTGCTGCGCGAGATCGAATTGTTGAAGGGGGAAAACCTCTACGATATGGAGAATGTCTCCGTCGTGCATCACATCAATCAGGCCCTGCGCGCCCATCACATGTTCCAACGGGATGTGGATTATATGGTGCAGGGGGGCAAGATCGTCATCATCGACGAGTTTACCGGCCGGGCCATGGAGGGACGGCGCTATTCCGAGGGCCTGCATCAGGCCCTGGAAGCCAAGGAAGGGGTCGAGGTTCAGCCCGAGAACCAGACCCTGGCGTCGATCACCTTCCAGAATTATTTCCGCCTGTACCCAAAGCTGGCGGGCATGACCGGCACGGCGATGACGGAAGCCGGCGAATTTCTCGAAATTTACAAGCTTGTCGTGGTCGATGTCCCCACCAACCTGGACATGATCCGCGAGGATCAGGACGATGAGGTTTATCGTACGGAAGGGGAGAAATTCGCCGCCATTATCGAATTGATCGGGGAATGCCAGGAAAGGGGGCAACCGGCCCTGATCGGCACGGTTTCCATCGAGAAATCCGAGGTGCTCTCGGAACTGCTGACGAAGCAGGGCATCACGCACAATGTCCTGAACGCCCGGCATCATGAGCAAGAGGCCCATATCATCGGCCAGGCCGGTCGCAAAGGGGCACTGACCATCGCCACCAACATGGCCGGGCGCGGCACCGACATCCAACTTGGCGGCAACCTGGAAATGCGCCTTGGCGTGGAGGCGGCGGCCCCGGACGGCGGCACGGACGCCGCGAAGGCGGAAAAGATCACGGCCGAGATCGCGGCGGAAAAAGCCAAGGTGCTGGCCGCCGGCGGGCTGTTCATCATCGGTACCGAGCGCCACGAGAGCCGGCGCATCGACAATCAACTCCGCGGCCGCTCGGGACGCCAGGGCGATCCCGGTGCCTCGAAATTCTTCCTCTCCCTGGAAGATGATCTGATGCGGATTTTCGGTTCCGAGCGGATGGACGGGATGTTACGCAAACTGGGCCTGGAAGAGGGCGAGGCGATCATCCACCCGTGGGTCAACAAGGCCCTGGAAAAAGCCCAGGAAAAGGTCGAGGCGCGGAACTTCGATCTGCGCAAGAACCTGCTGAAATACGACGATGTCATGAACGACCAGCGCAAGGTAATTTACGAACAGCGCCTGGAACTGATGGACGCCGAGGATGTGGCGGAGACCGTCGCCGACATGCGCCGCGAGGTCGTCGAGGGCCTGGTCGCCCACCATATCCCCGAGAAAGCCTATGCGGAACAATGGGATGCCGAGGGCCTGGCGGCGGCGGCGGCCGAAGTCTTTGGACTGGACCTGCCCATCGCCGAGTGGTGCGCCGAGGAAGGTATCGCGGACGAGGAAATTCAAAAACGCATCTCCTCCGCCGCCGACCGGCGGATGGCGGAAAAAGCCGCCAACTATGGCCCCGATGTCATGCGCATGGTGGAAAAGGGTTTGCTGCTGCAATTGCTGGATCAGACCTGGAAAGACCATCTGCTGACCCTGGATCATCTGCGCGGCGGCATTGTCCTGCGCGCCTATGGACAGCGCGACCCCTTGAATGAATACAAGTCCGAGGCCTTCAACCTGTTCGAAACCATGCTGGGCGAATTGCGCCAGACGACAACCCGGGTGCTGGCCCATATCGAACTGCAAGGCGAACCCGATCAACCCCTCTTTGCGTCCCAACCGCCCGCCCCCATGATGCTACGGGAAGAGCATCTGGAACCTGGCACCGGCGTGAACGAGATGGAGGAGGAATTGGCCATGGCGGGAGGTGACAACGGGATGCCACCCCCCCGGCCGGCCCGCACCCGCCAGGCCGCCACCATCCGGGACCCGGACAACCCCCTATCCTGGGGCAAGGTACCGCGCAACGCCACCTGTCCCTGTGGCTCGGGTAGGAAATACAAACACTGCCACGGCAATTGATCGATAGTTCTACGGCGGTCGAACCACGGACAAGGATTTAGCCGGCGGCCAGCCTGGTATCAGGCGATGCCCAGCTGGCCGCGATAACCGCAATTATGGCAACCAAGTCGATGCTCGCTATCGGGGGCAATGCGGAAATGACGGTTCGAGGCCGTTACCATCGAGATGTGCCATTAACAGACTAAACGCCTTCGACCGCATGCATGCGGGCAAGAGCATCCGCAGTGTGGTGCTTTACGACAAGGTGAACCACAACGAACTGGCAATCCTCTCCGAAATCAGCAATCATGATCTAAGGTCAGCGAGGTTAACTGCGTCAAGTTACTGGCCTCAACGTTTGATTTGATCCAATAACTTAACAGGGAGGGAGACATGTCTCACAAGTATGCCGGAGGATGCGACCATATACACACCCACTCGGATAACGATCCGATCGACAACCATACTTGCCACTGCTCGGTCTGCAAGCGCGTTACCGGGCAGGACACAACGCATGTCGTATTTTTTAATCACGGTGATCTGGACGTTGAAAACCTGGACGCCTTGAACCGTCAGCCATTCAATGATCAAAATCCAGATGGGCCGCTGGAGTTATGCACCTGCGCGACCTGTGGCACACCGATCATGCTCGATGACAAAGAAAGTCGCATTCGAGCAATCGTGCCAAACTTGATGGGGCACGACCCGGACAGCCTGCCGGCGACATATCATGCGTTTTATGATCCGGCCGGTGGTGTCCCAGCACCCGATGACGGCCGTCCTGTCTATGACGGGCTTCGCCCTGACTTTGTCTGGCCAGCGTCAGCCTAAAAATTGATTCTATGATTGAAATTCTCTAACTGCCTCGCACCGGTTTACCGGTGTGGGGCAGTATACTGCTTCTGGATTTATCACGAAGTCGGCGAGTAGTCGGTCGTGAAGAATACGGAATTTCAGCTCCATTGAACTATCATCGGAGCTTGGATTGTCAGGCATGATCTCCAGATGAAGGCGCAAAGAAGCCTGATCCATTTGAGGATGAGACGGAAGTTGTAGCCGGCGGCGG
>JAKZRK010000106.1:0-5152 GCA_047518225.1 Alphaproteobacteria bacterium
CATGAACGCATTGAAGCCATGCCCTCGGGCCACCATTAGCTCTTTTCTCGCGATGGTGATCGTGATAATAGCCATCCCGCTCGGTTTCGCGCTGAGTACCAGATGCCCCTGTGGCGGAATTGGCAGACGCGACAGACTCAAAATCTGTTGTCCTTACGGACGTCCCCGTTCGAGTCGGGGCAGGGGCACCAATCTTTTCGGGGCGCTGGCGGCGTGAACCTGCCGGCGCCTTTTCTCCATCTGGCGTTGGCTAGAGCGTTTCCGGGCTATTCTGACCCATTTGATGGCGTCCATAAGCCATTCGGGTAGGCGCGTTGCGCAGCGCGATATGGTGTATCGGGCAAGCGGCGCAACGCATCCGAATGGCTTAGGGTCGCCACCGAAGGCCGCACACCAAGACCCCGTGGCTGCGTTGCGGTTCTTGGACGATGTACCACATCGACCTGCGAACCGCGCCTACCCACGGGTCCTTGGTGTGCGGTCAAATGGGTCAGAATAGCCCGGAAGCGCTCTAAGACCAGGGAGTGAAAAAATGCGACGATCACGGCTGCCCGCGGGCGGCGCCAACATTTTCCAGAAGATCCGGGGCAAACGATGGGAGGCGCAGGCGCGGGGACAAAAGCTGCTGGATCTGTCCATTGGCGAGCCCAGGGGGCCGGCGCTGCTGAGTGCCCGCCAGGCGGCCGCCACGGCTGTTTTGAGCGATGGGGAGAGCATGCATGCCTACCAATATAACGACAGCCCGGCCGTGCCGGATTTCTCCCCCCGTTTCATCCGCGCCCATCTGAAGGCTGACCTGGCCGCGGATCTTCCGGGTGGCGGCCTGGATTATCTACCCATCCCGGGCATCAAGCCAATCCTGGGCCTGCTGCCGCTGGCCTGTGGCTGCGCGGAAGGCGCGGTGTCGGTGGGGACCATGACCAAGCCCGGCTATCCCATCCCCGCCGATTGGTGCGGCTACCATGTCAACGTCAGCCATTACGCGCTGGCCCTGAATGCCGCCAACGGCTTCCGCTTCGCCATGAGCGATATTGCGCCGGGCACCAACCTGATCATGACCAATTATCCGCACAATCCCTCGGGCCAGATCGCCGAAGAGGATTGGCTGCGGGAGCTTTGCCAATATTGCGCCGCGCATGATATCCGCCTGTTCAATGACGCCGCCTATATTGCGCTCAGCCATACCGAGGCAAGCGCCTGCCTTAGCGAAATCGCCGTTGCTTACCCGGACCTGTCCTGGGCCGAAGGGTTCACGGCGGCGAAGTTGATCGGCAACGGTACCGGCTGGCATGTGGGCGCCATGGTCGGTTCAGGGGATTTCATCGCCGACATGAAGGAAGTGAAAGGCAAGACCGATGCCGGCTTCGTCGCCCCCATGGCCGCCGGCGTCCTGGCCGCCCTGGAAGAGGATCAGCCGGGGATCGCGCAATTCCGTGCCCTTTACCGCCAACGCCTGGACCTGCTCATGGATCTCATGGTGGGCTGCGGCATGCGCCTTGCGATCCAGCCGCGGGCCGGTTTTTACACCCTTTGGGAAACCCCCCGCGAAGCCTTCGGCGTGCCCGTGAGCAGTGCCGAACAGTTCAATTTTACGATGATCGAAAAGACCGGCGTCGTCGGCGTGCACTTCGGCGATTTTCTGCGCTATGCCGTCTGCGCCGACGTCAATGCCATGCAAGAGGACCTTGGGGCAGCGTTCCATGCCGCCGCCGTATCCTACGGCTGACGGGTGCGAGAACGCTTTCGTTTTCGGATAACGCTATCCAGGCCGCGACGGCGGCCCGGCGCCCCTGCGCCGCCCTCGCGGAGCGGTGCGCCTAGGCGCACAAGCGTGAGCGACAATAATTTATCCCGTCTGGGCCTGACCACCGGGCGCGGCAGACCCGTCGGCTTAGGGGAACGGCGCGAAAGGATAGGGGCGCTGTTTCGCGCAGAAGGTTTCGAACGCGACGATCTGTTGGATGTGTCGGCCCAGGCGCGGGCCAAGGGCCCGCAATTCCCTATTCACCGACCCCGTCGTCAGGCGTATCAAAAACTGCACCACGGCGACGGCAAAAACGATGAACTCGACGATGTTGAAGATCACCGCGAACAGCACCATGAATAGGAGGCGCCGCCAAATCGATTGTTCGCTGATGTTGGCCTTGAAATTTTCGTCCATCCTGCTGCATCTCCCTCGCCGTGGGTGGTTATAGGTAATTATGCCCAACAGATAAGCAGGCCACGCGGTCACGCAAGGCAAATGGCAGTGATTTGGGAGGCTTCCGGGGGCGGAATTTCCCGGCGCATTTCCGGCCAGTTAGAGCGTTTCGGGGCTATTCCGGCGGGCGGTTGCCGTGGCGGGCCTTGTGGCGGGCGTTGAAATACCAAGAAAGCAGGACGAAAACGCCGATGGCCAGGGCGCCGACGCCCAAAACCAGAAAAAAGGTGAATTCCGACCAGGTGATCCACAATGCCAGGGGCGTCAGCATGCCCACGAAGCCGAAGAATATCAGCGCCACCTCCAACGTCCGATCGGGTATGGTGGCCAGTAAATTACCCAGCATGATCCATCCTAAATATTTCGGCGCCTAACGGTCGGCCTGGTTGGGGCGGCAGGGATCGAACCTGCGATCACGGGATCAAAACCCGATGCCTTACCACTTGGCTACGCCCCAACGCGACGAGGGGCAATATAGGCATCGGAGCCTTTGGAAACAACGCTCTTGGCACGGAATAATGCGCTTATTTCGCCGTGCCGCCGGCGGTCTGGCGGCGCCGGTCCGGCCAGGCGATAACGACGCCGTAACAACACAGCGCCGCAATGCCCTAGGCGAGCGCGGTATTGGGCGCGAACGAGGCCAACAAACCGGGCAATCCCGCCAGGCCCAGATAGACCGGCAATCCCCACCGCCAGGGCATCCGGCGATAAAGGAGATGGTGCAAATGGCTGCGGTCGGAGGCAAAGGGTGATTGGCCGCGGGCTACGCGCACGGCCATGACGCGCAGACAATCGGCGATCGGTATCAAAAACCACAGAACCACCAGATCCGCCGGCAATGTGGTGAAGGCGATGTCATAGACGTAAATCGCCAGCAGGGCGAAAGTGAAACTGAGGAAATAGCTGCCCGAATCGCCCAGGAATAACCGCCCCCGCAGGTTAAATGCCAGGGTCACCACCAACGCCGCGCCCAGGGACAGCAGCACCAGCCGCAAATGATCTGGCGCGAACAGCAACAATTCCAGGCACCAGAACAGGCACAGACCGATGACCACGCCATTCTTGCCGTCGGCCATGTTTATGGCATTTTGCAAGCCCACGATGCAGACGGCCGTAAAAACCAGGGCGAATTGTTCGAGAAAAACCACCTGGCTTAGGAAGCTGAAATGCAAAAAAGTCACCTCCAAGGCCGGCACCACTTCCAAAACAGCCAAGGCCATCAATAGGGACAACAACAGCCGATAGGTCGGGCGGATATTGGCCCGGTCATCCAACAGACCCAACGACAGACAGGCCAGTCCGGCGGCGGCCACGGTCAGATAGAGGGGCAGAAAATCCGTCGTCAGCGCGCCGTGCAGCAGCGCCAGCAGGGTGGGCAGGCCAATCGCCAGGCCGCCGGCCAGGGGCGTAACGGTGGGATGGAACTTGCGCTTACCGTCGGGGGCATCCAATACCCCCAGCCATTCGCTAATCGGCCGTGCAAAGACGCAAATCAACGCACTGATCGCCGCTGCCGCCGCCACCGCGGCAAGTCCGGATACGGCACTGCTCCAAACCCCATTGATGGCCCCCTCCTTCACGTTGACGCGCCCCATGGGACGGCGTAATGAGTGCCTTAGTCAGACCCTGCCAATCGGGTGAAATGACGGTTGATTCGAATCTATGCGCGAATGCCAACAGAAGCCAGCGCTTCATTTGCCGTGGCTTTTACGCTGGTCCCGGCAATTCCGTCAGATAGACGGTTAATTCCACGCGGGCAAGCATAGCGGCGCAAGCTCTCGGAATAAGCTTTTTCCACGGGGACGAATGATAGCGGTTTTAGAGCGATGGAGCGTGTGACGAACCTGCTTACCGGCGCGGCCGGATTTATCGGCTTTCACGTGGCCCGGCGGCTGCTGGACCAGGGGGAAATAGTGATCGGCGTCGATAATCTTAATCCGTACTATTCCCCGGCCTTGAAGGAAGACCGTCTGCGGCAATTGTTGGCGCATCCCAACTTCACCTTCCACCAGGTCAATATCGCGGATCGCGGCGCCATGCAGGATGCCGTCGGTGATCTCAAAATCACCTCGATCATCCACCTCGCGGCCCAGGCCGGGGTCCGTTATTCCATCGAAAATCCTTTTGCCTATGTAGAGGCAAATTTGATCGGCCATATGGTTGTTCTGGAATTGGCCCGCCAGCAATCGGCCTTGAAGCATATGGTTTATGCCTCATCCTCCTCCGTCTATGGCGGCAACGCCAAACTGCCCTTTTCCGAAGAAGACCGGGTTGAAGAACCGATTTCCCTTTATGCCGCGACCAAGAGGTCGAACGAGTTGTTGTCCTATTCCTATGCCCATCTGTACGGTATTCCGCAAACCGGCCTGCGTTTTTTCACGGTCTATGGGCCCTGGGGCCGGCCGGACATGGCGTTATGGCTGTTTACCGATGCGATCCTGGCCGGGCGGCCAATCAAGGTTTTCAATCATGGTGATATGAACCGGGACTTTACCTATGTGGACGACATCGTCTCGGGCGTATTGGCGGCGCGGGACAATCCGCCCGGCACGGGAGGGGCAGGGGAGGTACCGCATCGGATCTACAACATCGGCAACAATCATCCCGAGCCCCTGTTGCGCCTGATCGAGGTCCTGGAAGACACCCTGGGCCGCAAGGCGGAGCGCATTTTGGAACCCATGCAGCCGGGCGATGTGAAAGATACCTATGCCGATCTGACCGCCATCGAACGGGATCTCGGCTTTCGGACCACGACCACCATTGAAGAGGGAATCCCCCGGTTCGCCGCCTGGTTTCGGGATTACCACAAAATCTAGCAGTCTGTCGGATTTGAGGGTGTTTTGACGCTACAATTCTGCTCTGTTCTGGTATGATTCTTGATGAAGAATTTTCGCTCTTATGACCGTTCACAACGGATGCTTTTGCCGCCTGATCTTAAGGACTGGGTGGCCG
>JAKZRK010000107.1:0-5492 GCA_047518225.1 Alphaproteobacteria bacterium
CTGACGATCCTTCTGCTGTCCCATCGTCATCAGCGAATCCCCCGGCCAAATCAGAACGTCAAAGAATCAGACCAGGCCGCTTGTGTCCAGTGCCAACTTCGTCAACGGGCTGTTAGGCGACAGGAACCAATCCAGCGCCTATCATCTCAGCCAAACCCGGCAGGAGGAGGATGCGATGGCGGACGTCTATATCATCGGCAGTTATTCCACCCGTTTTCAGAAGTGGCCCGATAAAAGCTTCAAGGACCTGACCCGCGAAGCTTATCTGGGCGTGCTGGGCGACAGCGGCCTGGACAACGGCGCGGATATCGAGATCGCCTATTTCGGCAATTGTGGCCTGGGCACCTGGGGCCAGCCCTGCATTCGCGGCCAGGTCTGTTTCACCCCCCTGGTGCGCGAAGGGCTGTTTCCCGAACGCGTACCCATGGTCAACGTGGAAGATGCCTGCGCCACATCCTCCGTCGCCATGAACGTGGCCTGGAAGGATATCCTTTCCGGCCAGTCCCATCTGGCCCTGGCCATGGGCGTGGAAAAAACTTACGTACCCGACGATCCGGCCCGCACCATTGAACTATTCGCCGGTGGCATCGACCAATTGGACCCGGAGGAATGGCAGGAGCATTACCGCGAACAGGGCGAGGCGATGGGCAAGCCGTTCGAAACCGGGCCGGGGCGGACCATCTTCATGGATACCTATGCCATGCAGGCCAGCCATCACATGGGAAAATGGGGCACCACCCAGGAACAGATCGCCACGGGCGCGGCGAAAAATCACAACAACGGAGCCCTCAATCCCCTGGCCCAGTATCAGTTCGAAATGTCCGTGGACGAGGTGCTGGCGGACCGGGAAGTCAGCCATCCCCTGACCCGCGCCATGTGCGCGCCCATCGGCGACGGCGCCGCCGCCGCCATCCTGTGTTCCGAGGATTATCTGCGCAATCTGCCATCCCAGGTGCAAGGCCGGGCCGTGAAGGTCAAGGCCTCGGCCCTGTCGGGTGGCAAATACCGCAGCCTGGACGAACCGGGCCTGACCAAGATCGCCGCCCACAAGGCCTATGCCTTTGCCGGCGTTTCGCCCGGCGATATCGACGTGGCGGAAGTTCACGACGCCACCTCGTTCTGCGAAATCTATCAGGTGGAGATGATGGGCTTTTGCGAGATCGGCGCGGGGGGTAAATTCGTCGGCGACGGCCATACCATGCTGGACGGCAAAATTCCGGTGAACACCTCCGGCGGCCTGGTCTCCAAGGGGCACCCCGTGGGCGCCACCGGTCTGTCCATGATCCACGAATTGACCGCTCAGTTGCGGGGCGAGGCCGGCGCCCGTCAGGTCGAGGGCGCGCGTCTGGCCCTGGCCGAGAATGGCGGCGGCGTCATGGGCATGGAAGAGGCCGCCGCCTGCATCACCATTCTGGAGAAGGACGCTTAGAGCGCCATTCGGCGCTGGACTAATGCCGGGACCATGCGCATGCTCTCTATCTAATCGGGGCCATTTTCAGAACCTGCGGTCAGGGCGACCGTGACCGTTTGCTTGGGAGAAATAGATGTCTTTGGCTGAACAACTGGACGGAATTCGGGCCGGCGCCGCGACCCGGATACCGGAGGAGAAGCGGGCGATCATGGGTGCCGCGACCGCTGCGTTGCGCGAAACCGGTATCCTGGACGGCGTCGCCAAGGTGGGCGACCAATTGCCCGGCTTCGCAATGCCGAACGCCGATGGCGAGACGTTGCAATCCTCCGATCTGCTGGCGCGCGGGCCGCTGGTCATAACCTTCTTCCGGGGGACCTGGTGACCCTATTGTAATTCAGAGCTGTATGCTTTGCAGAAAGTCCTCGGCGAACTGGAAGACCTGGGCGCCTCGCTGGTGGCCATAACGCCGCAGTTGGCTGAACACAGCCGAACCATGATCAAGAAACACGCGCTCAACTATCACCTGGTGATGGATCCGGGCAATGCCTACGCCGCGCAACTGGGGCTGCGTTTCCAGGTGCCCCCCGACCTGAAGGCGGTCTATGACGGCTTCGGCATTGATCTGCCCAAATACAACGGCGACGAAAGCTGGACCCTGCCGGTTCCGGCACGCTTCGTGGTGGATGCGGGCGGTATCGTCCGTGCCGCCGATGTCGATGTCGACTACACACAACGGCCGGAACCGGACAAGTCCATTGCCGACCTCAAGGCGCTGGCCTGAACGTGCCCTAATTTTCTCGCCGGTCGTTCAGGTGGCGGCGGATGGCATCGGCCATGAATTTTGGCTTGGTGCCGTGGGGAAAGAGGGTCACGAAATTTCCGTTCGGGGCGATCAAAAAGGTCAATGATGTATGGCTGGCCAGGTAGTCCCCTGTCGGGGCGTCTGCAACGATGACCTTTCTGCGGTGAATGCGGTAGGCTTTCGCCACGCTTCTGGCCTGCGCCTCGGATCCGCTCAATCCGATCAGGCGCGGGTGGAAATTACGGACGTAATCCCGCAACACAGCGGGTTTGTGCCGTGCCGGATCGATGGTGATGAATAGCGGCTGAACCCTCTCGCCGGTCTGTTCCAGCAGTTCCAGGGCCGCGGCCATGGTCGATAGGCCCAGGGGGCAGATATCGGGGCAATGGGTGTAACCAAAATTGACAAGCAGAAACTTGCCCGGAAAATCCCGCTCCGACCGTGGCCTGCCGCCGTGGTCGATCAGCGAAAACGGCCCGCCAAACAGGGCGGACAAATTGGGCGGCGGCGGCCTGCCGGGCGCTGGCTCATGGGCTTTCGATGGTGTGGATATTGCCACGGCGGCCACAAACGCCAGCGCGGCAACGGTGCCTCCCACGACGACGCCGATGCCGCGCAAATGGGTCATTCGTCGTCGGGTTTAAGGCCTGGGATGCCGAATACGCCGTTGGCCGAAATCTCGTTCTTGATGCGGGCGTCATTGCGGAACCATCGTGCGCCCTTCTTGCCGCCGTTGGCCTTTGACCAGTCCTTGGCGAACTTATTGGCGCGGCTCCACTTCCCATCGGGGGCCAGGCGTTTAAATTGCAAGGCGAAAAGGGGCATTTTCGGGCTCTTGATCAACAGCCCGTCGGCGACGATCCGCTTGCCGCAAAAGGCAATGAGGTCGGCGGTGCCGCCGGCGAAAATGTCGAAGTTCTTGGCCACCAGCAAAAGGCTCCCGTCATCGCGAAGCAGGCCGAGCTGACGCTTGCCACCGCCGCAATTGGCCGGGCAGTTACCGGATAGTTCGCATGCGATATCCACCACCTTGGCCTCGAAACGGGCCTTTTCCTCACCATCGATACCCCATTTCTCGGCCGCGAAGCCCCCCGGGGTGTATGCCAAAACCGCAACCGCGAAGATTATTGCAATTGCTTTCATGGCTATTCCCCAAACGGCTGAATGCCGTATTCGGCATGGGTCAAGTTGACGATGCCCTGGTCATCGGCCACCTGGGTGACGAACAAATATTTGACGCCGTCGCGCTCGAAAAGGTCGCCGTTGACCGTGACCTTGTGGGTCTGGATTTTGAGGATCGCGGGATTGGCCACATTGGTGCCGTCGTCTTCGAGTTTGAGGACGACATAGAGCTTGCCGTCATCGCCAAGGATACTGACCGGGATGCCGCCCGCCGCGCACCAAATGGCGCATTGATGGTGGGCGGTGCCCACGGCGAACATAATCTCGGTCACATAGCACCAGGTATCGACGATCTCGCCGGTTACGCTGATACGCTTCGCCGCCGTCGCGGCCGATGCATGCGATGTTGCGGCAAGACAAAATAGCCCGGCCATCATGGCCCGCAGCAAAATTCGCTTCATTGTCATGGATCCTGGTTCTGCAAATCCGAAGCATCAACCTTGAACGAATTCGAGGTTGCACGGTAATGACATTCCCGCGATCACGTCGTGTGGCGGTTGAAAATCAGTTCTTCGCCGCGGATGGAAACCAAATGAGGCTATGCCATTTCGTCTATCGGCCCGCATTCAGGCTCTTAGGACGGCATCGATCTTGGCCAACAATTCCTGCCGTCGGTAGGGTTTGGAGAGGACACCGTCAGCCCCCAATGCGGCGGCCATGCCGAGATAACTTCGGTTGCCCAAGCGGTCGCCGCCGGAAATCGCGATGATCTTTACCTCGCCATCGGCCTGGCGCAATTCCTGGATGGTTTCCAGTCCTTCCTTTTCCGGCATCAGGATATCGGTGATCACCAGATCGATGTTGCCGCCTTTGAACTTCCGCAGGCCCTCGTTTCCGTCAACGGCCTCGATCACCTCATGGCCCGCGGCCATGAGTGTGCGAGAAAGCGTGGCGCGCACCAATTCGTCGTCATCAATGATCAGAACCCGTATCTTCAATTGTCCCCCGCCCCCGGTGGCTTGGCCGCTGGAATTTTCCCATGGACATCAATTTGGCCATCCAGGACCACCCGCACCTGTTGGGCCAGGGCCCGGGTCTGATACGGTTTGTTCATGAGCACCACGCCTTGTTCCAGTTGGCCGCGGCGGTTGAGGATTTCCCGCGTGTAGCCCGATGAATACAAGACGCCCGCGGTAGGGTGGCGTTCGCGAAAGGCGACGGCGACATCACGCCCGTTCATCCCCCTTGGCAGGATCACGTCGGTCAACAGCAGATCGATGGCGCCGGAATCCGCCATGACTTCCAACGCCGCCGGGCCGTCCGCCGCCTCCAGGACGCTATAGCCGAGCCGGCCGAGCACGGTTACCAGATAATCGCGGACTGCCTTGTCGTCCTCGACCACAAGGACCGTTTCGTCGCCCGTCGGCCGGTCCATTTGGGATTGCCCGGCGGCGCTTTCGGCGTCTGCCGTTTCTTCCGCCCTGGACAGGTAAATCCTGACCGTCGTGCCTTGCCCTTCCTTGCTGTAAATTGAGACGTGGCCCCCGGATTGCTTGGCGAAGCCGAAAACCATGCTCAAGCCCAAACCGGTGCCCTTGCCGACATCCTTGGTCGTGAAAAAGGGCTCGAACACCCGCTCCCGCACTGCCACGGGCATCCCGGTGCCGTTGTCGCTGACGGCGATCATCACGTAAGCGCCGGGCGCCAGATCCTCGTACCTGGCGGTGTCGTCATGTTCCAGAACCCGGTTGGCGGTTTCAACGGTCAACCACCCGCCGTCGGGCATGGCGTCACGAGCGTTGATGGCCAGGTTCAGAAGGGCATTTTCCAGCTGTCCGGCATCGACCATGGTCGGCCAAAGGTTGGCCGCCAGCTTCATCTTGATGGTGATGTCCTCGCCGATGGTACGCTGGGCCAGCTGGCCGAACTGCGGCAGTATCTGGTTGATCTCGGTCGTCTTGGCATCCAGTTCCTGTTGCCGCGAGAAGGCCAGCACGCGCTGGGTCAGTTCCGCGCCCCTAACAGCCCGTTGACGAAGTTGGCACTGGACACAAGCGGCCTGGTCTGATTCTTTGACGTTCTGATTTGGCCGGGGGATTCGCTGATGACGATGGGACAGCAGAAGGATCGTCAGGGGGACTTGATGGTAGGCTGGGC
>JAKZRK010000108.1:0-10304 GCA_047518225.1 Alphaproteobacteria bacterium
AATCGGGAGATCCGTTCCGGTTCAGGAGGCGCTCGACATCGCCGGAGATATCGCCGCCCGACCTAGGCCGAGCTTTACTCGGGGGATTGGGAGCACCCTAGATGTAGTGGGTATGGGTGACAACCGGATAGGCACGGATCATTGGAGACGCCGGTATTCCTGGATAAACTGATTCAATTGCTGGGGCATTTCTCGCCGCCGAGAAGCTGGTTGCAATTCGAAATAACAGAATCCTCGACCATTCATGACCTTGAGGCGACAAATAAATTTTTGCGGGCCCTGCGCCAACTGGGCCATGCGGTGTGTCTGGATGATTTTGGTTCAGGCGCCGCAGCGTTCCAATATCTGCGCGCCCTGGAAGTGGATTGTGTCAAGATCGACGGCATTTTCGTTAAAGAGGCGCTAACTTCCGAAAAAAGCAAGGCGTTCGTGCGTTCCATTGTCACTCTTTGCATGGACTTGAATATTGATACAGTCGGCGAAATGATCGAGGTTCAAGCCTTCGCGGACTTTCTCCACGAAATCGGCGTGCGTTACGGGCAGGGGTACCTATTCGGCAAACCGGCCAAGGATATTGCAGGCTGGCGCCCTGGCGAAAGCAGACCCGCCGCCTTGGTTCGATAAAAGCCAGACCAGGCAATAGCCGGCGGCTTGGCCAATCTCGAAATGAACTGGCCACGAGGTCCATAATTCATCGGCAAAAATGGTCACCGTCGTGTGGCCGACAAGGACCAGATCAGCGCCACCAGCCAGCCGACGCCGGTCCAGCCCAGGGAAAACAGCAGGATCAAAATGGGCCAGCGGCGGGGATGGCCACGCAGAAAGGCCAAGATGGCCGGAACAAAAAACAATAGACTAAGCGCGAAGGAATAACCCCCGGCCCAATCCATCCCGTCTTTCAATATGGCTGCCACGGCAATATCGGGCCTAACTGGTTATCAGGCCGCCATCCACGTTATAGGCCTGACCCGTGATATTGCGTGCGCCAGGCGAGGCCAGGAAGACCGCCATGGCGGCGATATCCTCGGGCTCGTTTACCCGGCCCAGGGGTATCGGACGGGTGGCGCGGGCTTCCGCATCGGCCTTGCTGATACCCTCGGTTTCTTGCAGGGTCGTGAAGATTTGCTCAAGCAACGCGGTGCGGGTGACGCCGGGGCAGATCGCATTGACCGTTATGTCATGCCGGCCCAATTGCTGTGCCGCTGTTTTGGTCAAGGCGATGACCGCGCCTTTGGAAGCGGCATAGGCGGCGTTCGATGTACCGGCGTAACCACGCCCCGCGATCGAGGCTATGTTGATGATGCGCCCGCCACCCTGATCGATCATGCGCCGGGCCGCCCCTTGCAGGCAAAAGAACACGCCCTTGGCATTGACCCGGTGAATACGGTCCCAGTCCGCCTCCGTCAGATCCATGATGCGGGCTTTTCGGGTGACGCCGGCGTTATTTACAATGATGTCAAGGCGGCCGAAGCGTTCCATGGCGGCGTCCAACATGCCCTCGATGGCATCGACGGCGCCCACGTCCGCGCTCAGCGCCAAACTTTCCACGCCCTTGTTGGCGGCGGCGGCGGCGGTTTGCCGCGCCGTATCCGGATCGATATCGGCGCAGACCACATGCGCGCCAGCGGCGGCCATGGCGTGGCTGATCGCGGCGCCGATGCCGTTGCCCGCACCTGTAATCAGGGCTACCTGATTTTGAAGTACCATTCGCTTTATCCTAACTTTGCAGCAAAACGGGCATGGGTGCGGCGGCGATAATCTTGCGCGCCGCACGGCCCGGTCCCGCAAGGGCGCGGCCCAGGGCGCGGGCAGCGGTCAATTCGGCGCCGGTCAGAATGGCTAAATCCGGCGCACTGGCCAAGGAGTCGGCATCATTGGCGCTACCATCGATAAGGATCAAGATTCGTTTCATGCACGATCGACCTTTTAATTGAGAGATTTTCGCGGAATTGTTTTCAATAGTAGAGTAGCGGTGAATCACGCGAATAGCTATGATCGCGCCCGATAGACAAAGGATGGTTCATGCGGCATTTGGAACAGGTATTGCAGGCGAAGCGGTTGTTGGATCGCCCCGATGGTGGCGAAATGACCACGACCGTGGGCGCCTTGGGCAATCACGCGGCCGGTTGAGTGTTGGCCGCCAAACAACAAGCCGCCGGCAAGACGGGGCCGCCGCCCGCGCCGGAAAAATTTTATCCATCAAAGGTCAAGCTTGGCATCTTGATCCTGCCCTGTCTGTTTGGTGTCGTCATTGCGCTGCAATCGGACGAGGCGGTGGATTTCGTTTTGGCTGAAATGCGGCTGACGAACATATTGGCGATTTTGATCCCGCTGTTCGTTGCCGGCCTGTTGTTGCAAATGGCCTTTGACCGCAAACCCGTGGTGATATTTGACGAAGTCGGCATCCATTGCCGACGCCCGCCCATCGGCGTCATGCCATGGGCCGCGGTGATCGGTATGGGGGCGGCCAATGCGACCCTGATGCGACGGGTGCTGATGGTGGCGGTCGATCCCGGAAAATTGGATGACAAGGCGCGGACCTTTGTCCGCAACTCGGTTGGTGTCCTGCCTCTCATATCGCCGCAATTGGCCAAATTCAAAAGTCAGGCGGAGGGTTACCCCGCCGTCCATATTCCAATCTCGCATCTGTCACGGCCGGCGCGCGAAATTGAACGTCTGGCCCAGGAATTCGTGCTTTACTATGTCGCGGAAGACGATTGAATGGCGCCGCCGGATATTCCGGGGCGGCATCCAGTACGTGGCAAAAAAAGCAGCAGGTGGGGAGAAATATGCAATACGACTACATCATTGTCGGCGGTGGTTCCGCCGGATCGGTCATGGCCAACCGGCTGTCGGCGCGCGGCGCCAATAAGGTTCTGTTGTGCGAAGCGGGCATGGATACACCCCACGGTAAAGTGCCCGAGGTGATCCTGGATAGCTATCCGGGCACCGCATATCTGGATAAACGCTTTATCTGGAATGAACTGAAGGTCACGACCGAGGTGATCTCCCACAACAATCCTGATGCCGATCGCCCGCGTTTACGCAAATACGAGCAGGCCAGGGTGCTTGGCGGCGGCTCGTCCATCAACGGTCAAATGGCCAACCGCGGCGCGCCGACGGATTTCAATGAATGGGAGGAACGGGGTGCCAAGGGTTGGAATTGGGATGAGGTGCTGCCCTATTTCAAGAAGGTCGAGCGGGATATGGATGTCGACGATCCCTATCATGGCCAGTCGGGCCGTATTCCCGTGCGCCGCATTATGCCCGATCAGTGGAATGATCACGCCACGGCCGTGGGCGAAGCATTTGCTCAGTCGGGTTACGAATTTTTGCCTGATCAGAATGGCGAATTCAAGGATGGCTATTTTCCGGTCACCATGTCCAATGCCTACGAACGCCGGGTTTCCGCCGCCATCGGCTACCTCGATCCCGGCACCCGCCTGCGCGAAAACCTCACCATATCGACCCGCACCCAGGTTAAGGAGCTGTTGTTCGAAGGCACCCGCTGTGTTGGTGTCAAGGCATTGGTGGAAGGGCGGGAACAGGAATTCCGCGGCAACGAAATCATTTTGTCTTGCGGCGCGATCCATTCGCCGGCCCATTTGCTGCGCGCCGGTATTGGCCCGGCCATGGCATTGGGCGAACTGGATATCGATGTGCGAGCCAATGTGCCCGGCGTGGGCCAGGGCTTGATGGACCATCCCTCTATCGCCGTGGCATCGTTCATCAAGCCCCATGCCCGGATCAACGAATTCACCCGCCGGCATCTTTTGGTCGCCCTGCGTTATTCCTCGGAGCTGGAGGGCATCCCGAAAGGCGATATGTTCGTCGCCGTCTCCTCCAAATCTTCCTGGCATGCGGTGGGAGAGCAGATCGCCTCTATGATCATCTTCGTCAACAAAACCTATTCCGAAACCGGCCAGGTCAAGTTGACCTCCCGCGACTGGCGGGAGGAGCCGACGGTGGAGTTCAACCTGCTTTCCGATCAGCGCGACCTGGACCGCCTGAAGAACGGCGTCCGCAAGATGGCCGCCATGCATGCCATGCCCGCGCTGCAGGCCGCGACCTCGGATCCGTTCCCGGCCAGTTATTCCGAAAAGGTACGTCAAGTCGGCGAGGTTAACGCCAAGAATAAATTCCTGACGGGCCTGATGTCGAAATTGCTGGACGGACCGGATTTCTTGCGCCGGTTCCTGATGGAAAAGCTCATCCTGGAAGAATATTCCCTGCAGCAAATCCTGGATGATGAAGAGGCGTTGGAGGCGTTTGTTAAAAAGGCCGCCGTTGGTGTCTGGCATGCCTCGTGTTCCTGCCGCATGGGTGCCGACGACGACCCCAAGGCGGTAACCAATAATGCCGGCCAGGTTCGCGGCGTGGAGGGTCTGCGGGTGGTCGATGCCTCGGTCTTTCCCATCGTGCCCTGCGCCAATACCAATTTTCCCACTTTGATGACGGCGGAGAAAATCGCCGATGCTATATTGAATGGCGCCTGAGAGGGCTTAACGGGGAGGCACGGGAATGAAACTTGACGAAGCGCAAGTGAAACAGTTCGACGAGGATGGTTTTGTCTTCGTGCCGGATCTGTTTACGGCCCGGGAAGTCGCGGTCCTGAAAGGCGAAATCCCAGGGATATTTGCCCAGCGGCGGCCGGAGGTGGTACGCGAGGCATCCGGCGAGGCGGTTCGCACGGCCTTCGCCACCCATACCTACAACGACGTCTATCGCCGTTTCATCAGCCACCCCCGCATCCTGGAACCGGCGCAACAATTACTGGGTGGTGACGTTTACATTCATCAGTTCAAGCTGAACGGCAAGGCGGCCTTCGACGGCGAAGTCTGGCAATGGCATCAGGACTATGGCACCTGGCAACGGGACGACGACATGCCCGAGGCACGGGCCATGAACCTGGCGGTTTTTCTGGACGAGGTGAACGAGTTCAACGGACCCCTCTATATCGTGCCAAAAAGTCATAAGGCCGGCGTACTCAATGCGGGCCATGACGTGGAGACCACATCCTACCCGTTGTGGACCCTGGATCAGAAGACGGTTGCCGATTTGGTGGATCAGGGCGGGATTGCCGCGCCGAAAGGCCCGCCCGGCTCGGGCTTTTTCTTCCACGGCACCCTGGTGCATGGCTCGCCCCCCAACATGTCGCCCTGGGACCGCCTGATCGTCTATGTCTCCTACAACCGCACCGACAACGCCATCCGCCGCTTCAAGCGCCCCGAATATATCGCGCACAGGGATTTCACCCCGCTCGAGGTGCTGCCCGAGGATTGCCTGCTGAAATAGCCGGGCTGCCTCAGCGGCAGGTCACTTCGATCAAGGCGTTGTCAGGATCGCCGATGTAGACGGAGCCGGCCTCTTCCGTACCCTCCAGGGAATATTCGATACCCTGTTCCTTGAGCCTGACGAATAGCGCCTTGTACTGATCGGGCACTGCTTTCAAGGCCACGTGATGCATGGCGCCGATGCCGCGCACCACCGGGGCATCGCCCTGCTCGGGAAAATCGAAGAACGCCATCATGTTGCCGCCACCCATGTCCAGGAAGATGTGGGTCGAGGTCGGATCGTCATGATTTTCCATCACCTTGACCAGACGCATATTCAGAATCTGGGTATAGAAACGGACGGTCGCCTCCAGATCGGACGAGATCAGCACCAGATGATGCACCCCGTCCGTGCCCACCGGGCTATCGGCCGGGGCGTCGGCGTCCATGAACTGGTCTTGCAGGGCCCGGCGCTTGGCTTCGAATGGATTGGTTTGGTCCATGACAATGGTCCTTATTGGTATTTCGCGTGAAATTATGCGCACCCTACATCGGCTTTGCGCGGTATGGAAGATCGGTGCGAAGGCGATTACAATGGGGGCAGAGAAGGAGTACCTGGCATGATCAAGAATTTTTCAAGCCTGTTTGCCGGCCATATTGATTTGGGCGACATGGGGCAGGACGCGACACCGGTGAACGAGAGGCGCTATTCCGACGCGCAACTGGCTACGATCTTTGACAAGACCGAGGCCATGGCCCGCTGCATGGACAAGCATGGCTATCATACATTCTGGCTGGCGGAGCATCATTTCCAGCACGAGGGATATGAATGTATTCCCAATTTGCTGATGATGGGGGTGCATCTGGCCCATCTGACCAAAAATCTGCGCATTGGCTGCGGTTTCAATATCGCACCCATGTGGCATCCCCTGCGTCTGGCCGAGGATTATGCCATGGCGGACCATATGACCAAGGGGCGCATAACCTTTGGCGTCGGCCGGGGTTATCACACCCGCGAAGTGGAAAGCCTGGGCGGGCCCATGATGGACCAGGATGAGAACCGCGATTTCTTCGAGGAGGCGGTCGATGTCATCTTCAAGGCCTTCAACAACGAGGCCTTTTCCCACGAGGGCAAGAATTTCACCTTGCCGGCGCCGGTACCCTATCGCGGCTATGATCTGAAGGAATTGACCCTGGTGCCCCGGCCCCTGAACCTGCCGGTGGAATGCTGGCAGCCCGTGGTCAGCGCCTCCGCGCGGGGCCTGGATTTCATGGTCAAGCATGGCATCAAGGGGGTGATCGGCGGCGGCTCCGCCCTGATGGCGGAAAGTTCCGTGCAGGCCTACCAAGAGGCCAACCTTCGCGCCGGCAAGGAGACCAAGCTGGGTGAAGGTTTATGCTTTGGCATCTCGTACCATCTGGCACCGACCCACGAGCAAGCCCTCAAGGAAGCCAGGCCGTATTACGAGGAGCATGGCAAGATGTTCGCCCCACTTGGCTTCATGGGGCCCATGGAGGATGAGCAGCTTGCCGCCCTGGGCCGGCGCGGCGGCTGGGCCGACAGCCGCCTGGCCAGCCTGGAAACTTCGTGCGAGCGGGGCTCGTGGTATTGCGGCCCGCCCGAGGGCTTCGTGGAACATTTGCAGGCCCTGGGCGAGAAGTATCCAGGCCTCGAGATGGTCAACGTGCAATCCAGCATGGGCACGCCACTGGAGGTGATGCTGGAACAGTTGCAATGGTTCGCCGAGGATGTGAAGCCGAAGGTTTAGTTAAAATCAACGCACGTTGGTATAAGATCTAATCCACCTTGCTTTCATCCTTGTACATCACCTTGGCCCGGGTGGTGCGGACCCAGTCCTCGATCTGCTCCACGCTCTGGTATTGGGCCATGTCGAAACGGTCCCAGTGGCGGATTTTATCCAACGCCTTCTTCCAGCGTTTGTAGGGCGGCTGGGCCGGCGGGCCGAAGCACATGATGTCCAGCACGGATAGATCGTCGGGCACGCCCAGCAACGGCTTGAAGGCGTTTTGCGCCTCTTCCTGGCCGATGGCCGTGACCCACCAGACGGCATAACCCAGGGCCGCGGCCGCCAGATGTGCCGACATGGTAGCCGCCGCCACGCTTTGCAGCAAAATGCGCTCGGCGTTCTGGTGATACATCCTGTCCAGATCGGAGCCATCGCCCAACACGGGGAAAGCGCGGGTAAAGCGGAAATCGCCCAGCACGACGATCAGGCCCGGCGCGGTTTTCATGCCCGCATAGTTGGGCGTTGGGAATTTCATTTTCAATTTGCCCCGCCGCCGCGCCTCGGCCACGAAATAATCGCCAAGCTGTTCTTTCAGGGCCGGCTCCGTCACCACGATGAAGTGCCACGGCTGGGCATTGGCACCCGATGGCCCATGGCGCGCCGCTTCCACGATCAGGTCGTAATGCTCTCGCGGCACCACAAAATCACCATCGAAGGCGCGGGAGGTACGGCAATCCCGTACCACCTCCATGAATGCTTCGTATGCCTCGGGTGTGGTTGGCGCCATTTGGTTATCTCCCTAGCCCGGAACCGCTCTAGTTGATGGGCGGAGCCTAGCAAATTGGCTTTCCCGGCGGCAATGCTATGATGCCTCCCGATAAAATCGCCGGGAAGGGGGAATGCTGTGCTGCTGTCGACGTCGACCTTGTTCGAGGCGCGGGACTTCGAACTGCAACTGGGTGGGACCCTGGCCCAGTTGAATCTCGCCTACGAGACCTATGGCAGCCTGAACGCCGCCGCCGACAACGCCATTCTGCTCTGTCACGGCTACACCTCCAACCCCCATGCCGCCGGCGATACGGCGGGCTGGTGGCACAATCTGATCGGCCCCGGCCGGGCCATGGATACCGGCCGCTATTATGTCATCTGTTCCAATATGATCGGCTCGGCCTTTGGCAGCACCGGGCCCGGCAGCCCCGACCCCGCGACGGGTGCGCCCTATGGTCCTGGCTTTCCTGACATCACCACCGGCGACATGGTCGCAGCCCAGGCCTTGCTGTTGGACCATCTGGGCGTTGGGCAACTGGCCGCGGTGGTCGGCTTTTCCTATGGCGGCTATCTGACCTTTCAATGGGGCGTGACCCACCCGGACCGCATGCGCGCCCTGGTACCGGTCGCCACCTGGAACAAAAGCCGCGGCGGCCCGGAGACGATCACCGAGATCGAGAACCGGTTCGCGCAATGCCCGGGCTGGAACGGCGGGGATTATTACGATCGGCAGGGTGAGAGCGGCGTGCGTGAGATGCTGGCCAGCCTGCGGGTCGAAACCCTGCGCGGGTACGGGCTCGGGCAGGCGCTGGCCGACAGACTGGGCAGCGAGGCGGCGGCGGAGGGGGAATTGCAGAAACGCGCCCAAGAATGGGCCGGCCAATTCGATGCCAATGCGCTGATCGTCCTGCGCCGGGCGGCGGTGCTTTTCAACGCCTGGGACAACGCCGCCAATATCAAGGCGCCGCTGCTGTATGTCCTGGCCAATACAGACCAGCGTTTCCCGGCGGGCGAGTTGGCGGAACCGACCATGGCGCACCTGAAGGCCAGTGAAGTTAACGCCAACTATGTTGAAATCGATAGCCCCTACGGCCACCTGGCCCCGACCGAGGATTGGCAAAAATGGGCGGGTGCGCTGGAAGCCTTCCTTGATCAACATAGCGGAACCCGTTGATTATGCGAATGTTGAAACCCAATCTGCTCATCGCCTTTTCCGCCGGCCATTGCGCCAATGATCTGGTGCCGATCGCGATGTATATCATGATCCCGGCCTTTGGCACCGCCATGGGGCTATCGGCGGCGGAAATCGGGCTGTTGTTCATGATCCACAGTCTTGGCGGCTCCATTGCCTTTCTGCCGGCGGGAATGCTGGCGGACCATGTTGCAAACCGGGGGATAATCCTGGCGATTACCTTTTTTTGGGTCGGTTTCGGCTATCTAACGGCATCATTTTCCGACGGGTTTTGGGCCTTTGCCATTCTAATCGCCATTGCCGCCATGGGGGACGCGGCCTGGCATCCCATTGCCACCGGGGTCCTGGCGCAAATGCATAAGACAAGGCGCGCCTATGCCATCGGCGTGCATGCCGTTGGCGGTCACCTGTCCGAAGTGATCTCGCTGCCTGTCTGCGGCATACTTTTGGTCCTATGGGATTGGCGCATTGCCATACAAGTGCTGGTGATCCCAACCCTGTTGATGGGTGTGGTGTTTTTCCTGATCCGGAACAAGGTCCCCCGGCACGTCAATTCCCGGCCAACCCGGGCGGATTTCGCCGATATCTGGCAGGTCTGGACCACCAGGGCCGGATTGCGGATCGTCGCAATTTTCATCACCTACAATATGGGCCTGTTCGCGATCATCACCATGACCCCGCTTTATCTCAGGGCCAATCACGGCTTTGGCTGGCTGGACACGGCCATCACGCTGGCCGTGATGATGCTGTTTGGCGCGCTGGCGCAGCCATGGATGGGCAAGATATCCGACAGGGTTGGGCGGCGGCCCCTGATCATCCTCGGCAATGGGATTGCGGCCGGCGCGGCCTTTACCGCCTGGCTGTCATCCAGCTTCGTGCTCACGCTTATTGCACTGGGGGTCGCGCTGACCGTGCTGGTGGCCATTCGGGCCGTGCTGCTGGCGGCGGCCGTCGATCATGCGGGCGGACGCGAAGGTACCAGCCTGGGTCTGGCATTCGCCTGCATGGACGGCTTTGCCGCCTCCGCCGCGGTCCTCGCCGGGCTGGCCGGGAAAAACGATCTGTCGAACGCCTTCCTGCTGGCCAGCGGCTTCTCTTTGCTGGCGGTTATCCTCGCGGTTGCCACACCGAAACCCGCTGGCGCGACACCGGGCACAGCGGCCACCGAACAATTTACCGCGCCCTAGGGCCTGTTGAGATTCAGGATTCCCTTTTCGCCCGAAATGTGATTCAAGCTTCCTTTTACAGGAGGTTTGCATGCTTGAAGACCGTTTTGTTATCACCGACCGTCAATGGCTCTTGATGGAGCCGCATTGTCTGGGG
>JAKZRK010000109.1:0-2693 GCA_047518225.1 Alphaproteobacteria bacterium
ACCTGGAATACGTTCTTCGCGATATCGACACCGATTGTGATAGCTTCATTCATGGGACGGCTCCTATTTCCCCGTGGTTCCTAAACCACCATTTTGGCACCTAGATGCCGGCGGGTGGGAGCCGTCCACAGCATCACAAGCTGAACCGCAAGATCGTGCGCGAGGAGCATTGGCTGACCTATGGCGTCACGGCCCGGCGCAAGCGCAACCAACGCCGCCTGGGCGCCCTGCATGCCATGCGCCAGGCACGGCGGGATCGGCCTAGACCGACGGGCAACGTCAACATGACGGTGAGCGAAAGCGGCCTGTCCGGCAAACTGGTGGCGGAAGCCAAGGGTATCGCCAAGGCCTATGACGGCGCATCGATCGTCGCCGGCTTCTCCACCCGTATTCAACGCGGCGACCGGGTCGGCATCGTCGGACCCAACGGCGCCGGCAAGACCACTTTGTTGAACATGTTGACCGGTGCGCTGACACCGGATGCGGGCGAAATCCGCCTGGGCGCCAATTTTTCCATCGCCAGCCTGGATCAACGGCGGGAAAGCCTGGACCCCGATATCACCCTGGCGGAGGCCCTGACGGGGGGCAGCGGCGACCGGGTCAGCGTGGCCAGCCGGAACAAACACGTGATCAGCTATATGAAGGATTTTCTGTTCCAGCCCGAACAGATCGGCACCGTCGTCTCCGCCCTGTCGGGGGGTGAGCGGGGCCGCCTGATGCTGGCCCGGGCCCTGGCCAAGCCGTCCAACCTATTGCTGTTGGACGAGCCGACCAATGATCTGGATCTGGAAACCCTGGACCTGTTGCAGGAGATGCTGGCGGATTATCCGGGCACGGTATTGCTGGTCAGCCATGACCGGGACTTTCTGGACCGGGTCGTCACTTCCACCATTGTCCATGAAGGCCGGGGACAATGGCTGGAATACGCCGGCGGCTATAGCGATATGTTGACCCAAAGGGGCACAAACTCCAAAGAGGCCCAGAGGGGCACCCACGCCAAAGAGACCCAAAGGGGCCTCCTTGCCCAGGACGCGGCCCCGGCGGCGGCGGTCAAACAAAAAGCCCCCCCAAAGGCCAGATCGAACAACGGCCGCAAACTATCCTTCAAGGATAAACACGCCCTGGAAACCCTGCCCGGCCGCATGGAGGCGCTACAGGCCGAAATCGGCGATCTTGAACAAACTCTGGCCGACCCGGCTTTCTACGGCCGCTATCCATCGGCATTCGATGCCGCCTCCGCCCGCTTGACCTTGGTCATGGATAAATTGGCCAGGGCGGAGGAAGACTGGCTGACCCTGGAAATGCGGCGCGAAGAGTTGGAAGATGGCCCCAACCGAGGCTAGAGCGGTTCCGGGTTATTCTGACCCATTTGATGGCGTCCATAAGCCATTCGGGTAGGCGCGCCGCGCAGCGCGATATGGTATATCGGGCAAGCGGCGCCCAGAGCCTTGGGCATCCGAATGGCTTAGGGGCGCCACCGAAGGCCGCTCACCAAGGTCCCGTGGCGGCGTTGCGGCCCTTGGACGATGTCCCACATCGACCTGCGGACCGCGCCTACCCACGGGGCCTTGGTGAGCGGTCAAATGGGTCACAATAGCCCGGAACCGCTCTATAATGGCCGGACAACGGAACGGAGGCTGACATGAAATTTCTATATTTCGACGACTACCGCCTGGGCGTCCTGAAGGGCGAGGGCGTCGTGGATGTAACGGCCGCGGTCGATGGCATCCCGCATATTGACCGCCGCGCCCTGATCGCCGGCCTGATCGCGCGGTTCGATGACTATCGCGAGCGGCTGGTGGAACCGGTTGCGCGCGAGGACGGCCAGCCCCTTTCCGGCGTGACCCTGCGCCCGCCCATACCCCTGCCCCGCAACATCGACTGCATGGCGGGCAACTATATGGAAGACGGCACCCGCGATGCGCCGGCACCCATCAACGCCTTCCACAAATCCCAAAGCGCCATTATCGGGCCCGGCGACACAATGATCCTGGGCGACATTCCCGCCACCGTGTTCGAGGGCGAGGCGGAAGTGGCGGTGATTATCGGCAGGACCGCCGATCATGTGTCCCGGGCCGAGGCCATGGATTATGTCTTTGGCTACACCAATTTTATCGATGGTTCGGCCCGGGGTCTGTCGTCCGGGGGTGGCGTGTTCTTTCAAATGAAATCCCGCGACACCTTTGCCCCCATCGGACCCTATCTGGTGACGGCGGATGAAATTGCAGATCCACAGAATTTGCAGGTCCGCCTGAGCGTCAACGGCACTGTCATGCAGAATTTCAACACCACCGACATGGCCCACGACATCGCGCGGTGTATTGAATGGGCCTCCGCCATCCATACCCTGGAGCCGGGCGATATTCTGGCCACGGGCACCAACCATAGGGGATTAAGCGCCTTTCAGGATGGCGACCGGGTGGAACTGGAAACGGAAGGGCTGGGCTGTTTGTCGATCAATATCCGCGACGATCTGAAGCGTACCTGGTCCCGGGATACCCGCCTGGAACATGCCGAAAAAGGCCTGGACGGCCCCCACACCCCCCAATTGACCGGCTGTAAATCCCGGAGCAATAGTGGTCCACGGAAGCGATCAGATAATCTGTTTGTCGCGGATTAAAACTCCGCCATTTTGACGTTTTTTGTTCGAAGCGAGCAGAAGGCGGGGAGATGTATCACGTGGAGCTTTATCT
>JAKZRK010000110.1:0-10653 GCA_047518225.1 Alphaproteobacteria bacterium
CAATCGAAGGGCGGCCCATGCCCGAATAAATCAATGAGAAATCAGCCGAAAGACCAGCGAGAACATCATTCACAATGGTTCGGATCAAACGCAGGGGATGATTCTTCGGAACCCGATCATCAAGATCCACATAACTGAAAATACTGCCGCTCTTTACGTCATCACCACGCATAACACCCTCCTATCCAACGCAATCAGAGAATCATGATATAAACAAAATTGCGAGGCCTTTTTCAGCAACCTGCTAGAGCAGTTCCGGGCTAGGTGCGGACCGGAAATCGCTCGTAGGGGTCATTACCATCGTATCGTGCCAGGAGGAGGCACCTCGGCATGCATCCGATGCCGGTCGGCGGGCGGAACGGGGACGTACACGAATTGATCGCCCGGCGGTATTGTGCCTACTCTGGTCTTGGTCAGGAAGACTTCCACGACAAGGAGTATTGAATAGCCATGGAATACAACAGGATTTCCGCTGATTGTCATCTGGACATGCCCTGGATGCCGCCGACATTGTTCACGTCCGAAGCCTCCAACGCACTGAAAGATCGCATGCCGTATGTCGAAGATGGTCCGGACGGTCCCCAATGGGTCACGAAGAAAGGCGCGAATTTCGGTTTGCTCAACGGCGTGGGGCCTGGCGGCGCAAAGCTCGTCCCCGGCCAGAACCGCCGCGTGGATATCATGGCCAAGACCGGTATGTTTGAGGATGGCCAAAACGGCGTCCAACGGGTGTCGGACCCTCATATGCGCCTCAAAGAGATGGATCGCGACGGCGTCGACGCGGAAGTCATCTTCGGAATCCTCGGTTCTGCGTCTAAGATGCAGGACAGCGAAGCCGCCATTGAGGTGTTTCGGATCTACAATAATTGGCTGAAAGACTTCTGCAGCCATTACCCCGATCGCCAGATCGGCCTTGCCTGTCTTCCCTGCGGTGACATCGACGCCGCGGTGGCGGAAATCCATCGTTGTGCCAAGATGGGTCTACGCGGGCTGGAATTGTCCTGCTCCTGGGACATGGATCCTATGTGGCATCCATGCTGGAAACCCTTGTGGGAGGCCGTCAACGAGGTGCAGCTGCCGCTGCATTTCCACACTTTCCCGACGACGTCGCCGAAGGCCCGCGAAATGACTTCCGGCCAAGTGCGCCGCGCGGCAATGTTCACCGGTGTATCGTCTTTCCAGATGGGCTTGATCCACATCCTGGCGGCCATGATGGGAGCGGGCGTGTTTGAGCGCTATCCGAACATCAAGGTCTCGTTTGGCGAGAGTGGCGTCGGTTGGATTCCCTACGCCCTCGACCGCATGGATTTTGAGTTCGAGGATCGGTTCCGTGATCTCATGAAGCTGAAGCCGTCCGAGTACTGGCAGCGCCAGTGTAAAGCCACGTTCCAGTATGACCCGATTGGTCCGATGCTGGTAAACGCAAGAAACCTGATGACGGAAGATACGCTCATGTGGGGGTCCGACTACCCGCACACCGACGGCATCTGGCCGGAATCCACCAAGTACATCGAAGAACAGTTTGCCGATCTGACGCCGGCGCAGATCCAAAAGATAACCTGCGACAATGCGGTGGAGTTTTACAAACTGGCGGGCTAACAGCGAGTTTTGCAACAAAATCAGGGGTGAAGCCAATAGCGCCGTATTCCTTTATGTATGCGCCGGCTGGTATTAGTCGCCCGAACCCCCTTCACCGGCCATTTCGGTGAAGACTTTGTTGGCGATGATCATGGCCTCGCGCACCGAGGGCACGCCGATATAGCCGGACAGATGGAGTAGAACTTCACCCAACTCGTCCTCGGTCCAGCCTTGGCCCAACGCCATGCGCAGATGAATTTCCAGTTCCGGCCAGCGCCCGGTCGAAGTATCCGAGATGACGCAAATCAGGGTCCGGGTCTTGAGATCCAGGCCCGGCCGGGACCAGAGCATGCCGAAGATCGCCTCGGAGGTATACTGACCGAACTTCTCCATGGTCGGATTATTGTAGGTGTTCGCCGCCATGTTTTCGACCAGGGCATCGCCCATCAATTGACGGCGGATTTCCCGGCCCTTCTTATAAAGCTCGCTTTCAGGCATCAGCCTCTCCTATCCAAGCGTTTTCATACGGATTGTTTCCCGATCCGGGCGACATATTTGGCCCACGCCAACAGCCTAAATGATATACCGCTGCTTATTCAATCGGAACAAATTGGGGAACCGCGGCTAGATGTCCAGGTTAAGCGCGATCATTGCCGCCAGTAGCGGCAACGCCAAGGGTATCGCCTGGATGTTCCTGACCGGGTTGATTTTCGTCGGCGTCACCGGGGTGGTTCGCCACCTGGGCGGCGATATGCACCCCATACAGCTGGCCTTTCTGCGCTACGCCATCGCATTGATCTTTCTATCGCCCATTTTGTGGCGCGAATTTCGCAGCCATCGCAAACGGCCCAGGCCCTTCGGCCTGCATGCGGCCCGAGGCCTGTTGCATGCCTTCGGCGTCATGCTGTGGTTTTACGCCATGGCCCATATCCCGGTGGCGGAGGTAACCGCCCTGGGTTTCACCGCGCCGATCTTCGCGACCCTGGGCGCCGCCATGTTTTTGGGCGAAAAGCTGTACTTGCGCCGTATCAGCGCCGTGGTGATCGCCTTCGTCGGCGCCATGGTGATCCTGCGCCCCGGCCTGCACGTGGTCGAACCGGGGGCCATCGCACAATTGATCGCCGCGCCGTTTTTTGCCGCCTCCTTGCTGATCGGCAAGAAATTGACGGAAACCGAGCATAACGGCACCATCGTCGCGATCATGGGGGTCTTCGTCACCTTGGCTCTTTTTCCACCCGCCATGTATTTCTGGCGCCCGCCGAGCGGCGAGGAAATGATCTGGCTGGTTGCCGTCGCGGGACTGGCCACGGTGGGGCATCTGACCATGACCCAGGCTTTCCGTTGCGCCGAAGTCACTGCCCTGCAACCGATAACTTTGCTGCAACTGGTCTGGGCGACCATTTTGGGCCTCTATATTTTTGCCGAAGAGCCGGACCTCTGGACCTGGGTGGGTGGTGGTATTATCGTGACCTCTGCCACCTACATCGCCCACCGCGAGGCCCGCGCCAAGAAACGGATAGCCAGCGAGGTTAGGCCATGAATCCACGTGGATACCGCTTCGGCCTGATATTGCTGCTGGCCCTTGCCACCGCCCTTTGGCTGGCCGCGCCTTCGGGATTTCGTTCATTCGAGGCGTTTGCCGCGCCCAGCGCCGACCCCTGGCCGCGCTGGAAGGCGGCGGACGGGAACAATCGCGCCGAAATCGATTTCGCGGCCTGGAATGATTTGTTGCAAAGTTATCTGGTGCCCTCGCCCGAGGGCATCAACCTGTACCGCTATGGCGCGGTCAGCGCCCGCGACCGGGCCGTATTGGATCGTTTCGTCGGCGGACTGGCGGCCCTGCCGATCAGCACTTACAACCGGGCCCAGCAACGGGCCTATTGGATCAATCTGTACAACGCCCTGACGGTCAAGGTGGTGTTGGACAACAGCGCCGATGGCCCCGTCGACTCCATCATGGATATCAATATTTCACCCGGATGTTTCAGCTTCGGCCCGTGGGATAAAAATTGCTGCGGATCGAGGGCGAAGCCATCAGCCTGAATGATATCGAGCACCGCATCCTGCGCCCCCTGTGGCGCGACCCGCGCATCCATTATGTCCTGAATTGCGCCTCTATCGGCTGCCCCAACCTGGGCGCCAGGGCCTATGGGGCAAAGGACATGGAAACCCGCCTGGATGCCGCCGCGCGGGCCTTTATCAACCATCCCAGAGGCGCACGCTTTGAAAACGGGGACCTGGTCGTCTCCAGCATCTACGACTGGTTCATCGAAGACTTCGGTGACGATGAGGCCGGCGTCCTGGCCCATTTACGCCAATACGCCGCCCCTGCCCTGGCTGAAAAGCTGGCCGGACACCGCCGCCTGGACCGCTCCACCTATGACTGGCGCCTGAACGGCGCCGAATAGCGCAGTCTCACATCACGGCCGCATGCCGAAGCTGGACGGGCCGGTGGTCCGCAACGGCGCCGCCAGATTGGCGAAATCGCATAACAGCGGGCGGGTGCGATGCGGTTCGATAATATCCTCGATCCAGAAGGTCTCCGCCGTGCGGTAGGGCGAGCGCAGGCGGTTCAACCGCTCCTCGATTTCGGCCAGTTTGGCTTTTGGATCATCCGCGGCCTCAAGATCGGCGGCATAGGCGGCCTCTATCCCGCCCTCCAGGGGCAGCGAGCCCCAACGCGCGGTGTACCAGGCATAGCGCACGGAATAGCGCCCGACGGGCCGATGGGCGCCGCCGGCCACCCCGAACGAATTGCGCACAATGATCGAACACCAGGGCACGGTGGATTGATTGACCGCCGCCATGGCGCGGACACCGTGGCGGATGGTCGCCGTCCGCTCGGCTTCGCCACCGACCAGAAAGCCGGGGCAATCCGCCAGATAGACCATGGGCAGGTGAAATGTTTCGGCCATGTCGATAAAGCGGATCACCTTCAGACAGGCATCGGCGGTCCAGGCGCCACCATAGAAATGCGGGTCCGAGGCCATCAGCGCCACCGGCCAGCCATCCAGGCGGGCAAAGCCGGTAATGACGGAACGGCCGAACATGCGGCTCATTTCAAAGAACGAGCCCTGATCGACCAGGGATTCGATAATCTTGCGCATGCGGTAGACCTTGCGCTTGTTCTTTGGAATGATGTTGTCCAGCATCTCGTCCTGGCGGTCCGCATCGTCATTTTGCGCCCCGCGCGGCGGCAGGTCATAGACCGACGACGGCAGGTACGACAGGAAACGCCGGGCGCATTCGAAGGCATCCTCTTCACTATCCGCCGCATGGTCGACGCCGCCCGCGGCCGTCTGAATGGCGTGGCCGCCCAATTGCTGTTTGTCCAGATCCTCGCCAATATGTTTGACCACCGGCGGGCCGGCGACGAACATGGCGCCGATATCCTTGACCAGCACCGAATAATGGGTGGCCGCCAGACGCGCCGCGCCCAGGCCCGCCACGGAACCCAGGCCAAGTCCCACCACCGGCACCGCCGACATGTTTTCAGACAACAGATGGAAGCCCGAGGAGGTACCCATCCCGCCCGGCAGATTGGCCCGGCCCTTGGTCTCGATAGTTTTAACGGAACCGCCGCCGCCCGAACCTTCGATCAAACGAATGATCGGCAGGCGCAATTCCTGCGCCATATGTTCGGGATACTGGGCCTTTGTCGCGATCGCGGCATCGGCCGAGCCGCCGCGTATGGTGAAATCATCGCCGGAGACCACCACTGGCCGGCCATCGATCCGGCCACGGCCCATCACGCAATTGGTCGGCGAATGGGACGAAATGTTGCCTTTTTCGTCGTATTCGTACGCCCCGGCCAGAGCGCCAATTTCCTGAAAACTTCCCGCATCGAGGATCTGATTGATCCTCTCCCGCACGGTCAAGCGGCCGCCCTTGTGCTGCCGCTCGATCTTGTCTTCACCGCCTAGCTTTTCCGCCAACGCTTGCCGGCGGTACAATTCATCACGTTCGTCCTGCCAGTCCATGACCACTCCCCGAAATTACCAAGGGCACAGTATAGACGCCTTTTCATTTCCCTGCCCGGCCTCTTGTCCCGGGGCCGCGTTTCGGTCGCTGTATTGCCGTCAAAATTCTAAGGAGCTAATGTGACGGCCGGGACCAGCGGTCATTTGATGGTTGCCGGAACGAATGGAGATATCTTCAAAGCGGGGGTGGGGGCGACAATGGACCCTTTGTCACTGGCTATTTCCTTGCGCGCGGTGGAGCGGCTGTTGGTCGTCATCGCAGGCGCGATTTCCATCTATCTCGGCTACAAGCTATTTCTGGCGATGCCCAGGCGCGACGCCAGCTCGGGCAAGGTGGAACTGCCGGGCGGTATCTCGATTTACCTGTCCCGGGTTGGGCCGGGTGTATTCTTCTCTTTGTTCGGTTCGATCGTCATTGCGCTCTCGCTGCATTACGGCATCCAGTTCTCCGACCAAAATACGGCCGGCGCCACGGAACCCGCCCAGGCAAGCGCGGACGGAATGGCGGAGGCCGGGACCGCGAAGCGGGCATATTCGGGGATTGGGGCTGCCGCCAACGGCACCCAGGGCGAGGTGCACGAGGCGGAACGGACGAACGCTGTCCTTGCCGTCAAAACCCTTAACCGAATCTCTGGCACACTCGACGACGGCGTTTCTAAATTTGACCGGGTGGTTATCTATGGCGCCGTCCAAGCCGGTAAATTGAGCCTGATGCGTTCTGTCTGGGACGAGGCGAACTGGGGTGCCTGGAGCGAGTTCAAGGTTTGGGTGAACCAGGGCGAGGCGGATCCGGCACCGGCCGCCATCGAGACGGCGGCGCGCCTGTTCCGGGCCGGAAGCCAAAACACGGCGCAATGAGGGCACCATGGGCACGCGGCTGCCAGGTCTGATTGCCGCCACGGCCTTCGCCGCGGCGGTGCTGCTGGCACCCGCCCCAGGCGCCGCCAAGGATATGAGCTCGCTCTATGACGATGCGACCCTTGCTCATTGGCAGCCGCGTTATAGAAAAAACATTCTTTGGAATGTCGAGAATGTGATCCTTCCGAAATTGACGGTTCGGGAACGCCGCTCGTTCGCCAAACTCCGCTTTGAATTCCCTTTGCGCGGCATCGGCAACAACGCGTTGTCGTTCCACTCCACACTCAGCCCATCACCGCGCGTGGTGGTGCCCGTGCTCTCCATAAAAAATTTCGACGACATGTCCATTGCCCTGGCCTGGCTACAGCTCAATGGCTACACATTGCAGACCGCCTATGACTACATCGCGATGCTGAAGTACCGCGGCGCCAGGGATTTCGGTGGCCGCTACCCGCCGCCGCTGAAAGCGTTGCGCATCCCGGACAACGCGCTGGAAAATAGCGGCGTTGACGGGCTGTCGCAAAAAATCCTCAAATCCGCATTGATCTTCATTCTGCTGCACGAGATGGGCCATGTTCATTTCGGCCACCCGGGCTACGGCCCCGGCGTCGCCCGTGCTCAGGCGCGGAACAACGAGGCGCAGGCCGACCAGTTCGCCATTGATGTCACACGCCGCATGGGGGTCGCCCCGGTCGGCATTGTATTTTTCTTTCAGGCCCTCGCCCACGCCACGCCAAACCGGGGCGACTTCAGCGACGACGACGCATACGATGCCCATCTGCGCCAGGCGACCCACCCCCTCACCAACGACCGGCTGCGCCTTCTGGCAGCGGCGTTTCGGAAAAACCCAGGAGATTTCGCCAAGGAATACCAGGATGCGGCCGAGGGTATAAAGAACGTCACGTTCATCGCCAATCAACTATCCCAGGTCGCGGACATCCTGGCCGACCGGGGCGTGCAGCGGCTGATATCCGAAGTTGGCCGCAAGACCACCCTGTCCACGCTGGCGCCACGCCGCCCGGACGAGGCTCTTGGCCTGTCCGCCGATCAAAATTTGACCAGGGGCGATTTGGCCCCCTTTCATGGCGTCAATGACGGCGAATTCACCTCGCAAGGGCAAGCCATTGGGATCCGGGTCATCCTGCGCCGCAAGGGCGCGCGGGTTGCCGGGCAATACAGTTACCGGGCCGGCGGTGGCAGCTTGCGCGGCCTGATCGAAGGCGACATGCTGGCCTTTGAATGGCGCGAAGGCGGGTCGACGGGCCGCGGCCTATTCCGCATCAAACACGGCGGAGAAACCTTTTCCGGCACCTGGGGCGTCGGCCCCTCCCCGGACAACGGTGGCCGCTGGACCGGCGCGCGGGTGCGCCGGTGAGATAGGTTGCTACGGTACGTATTCATCCAGGGTGGTGTTGGTGAGCCTACTTTCGGACCATGCCGGGTCTACCCTTGTTCCAATCGCGGCGGGATTTCCGATCGATTGGCGTCTCGGCGATGGCACAAGCGTTCTCCAGCACAATGGTCCATCCCGCATTCAGCAAAATTGCCGTACGAATTTCAGTAAAGGGAGAGGTAGCGCCGAAACCCCCGGGCGCTGTACCATGCCGGCCAATCGAATTGCACGGGAGTTTGCCGATCCATGAGTTGGGACAAAGAAATCGCGGAAATCCATCAACGCCGCGCCCTGGCCAAACAGCATGGCGGCGCCGAGGCCGTCGCCCGCCATCACGCCAAGGGGCGCATGACCCTGCGGGAGCGGATCGACGGCTTGATCGATCCCGGCAGCTTCAGGGAAACCGGCATGGGTGCCGGCGGCGCGGAAAAGGATGAACAGGGCAATCTGACCGGCTTCACGCCGGGCAATTTCATCCTGGGATTTGCCGAGGTCAACCAACGGCCCTGCATCGTCGGCGGCGAGGATTTCACCATCGGCGGCGGCTCGCCCACCGTCGCGGGCTTGCGCAAAAGCGTCTACACCGAGGAACTTGCCTGCCGCTATAGAATTCCCCTGGTGCGCCTGCATGAAGGCGGCGGGGGCTCTGTCATGGGCGCAAGCGGCAAAAAGGGCGGCGGCCCGGCCGGTGGCAGCGTCGCCGCGCCCCCACGCTTCAAATCCGTGGCCCAGGCCATGGCCATGGTGCCCGTCGCTTCCGCCGCTCTGGGGCCGGTAGCCGGCCTGCCGGCCGCGCGTCTGGTTGCCTCGCACTTCGTCACCATGAGCCGGGATACGGCGCAAATTCTGATTGCCGGGCCGGCGGTGGTGGAACGCGCCCTGGGTATCTCCATGAGCAAGGAGGAACTGGGCGGCTCGGATATGCATGCCGCCAACGGCGTCGTGGACCGGGTGGCCGAGAACGAGGCCGAGGCCCTGGCGCAGATCCGCGCCTTCCTTGCTTACATGCCGCAGAACGTCTGGGAACTGGCGCCCATCGTTGATAGCGGCGACCCGCCGGACCGGGCCGAGGAAAAACTGGCCAACATTGTTCCCCGCAATCGGCGCAAGGCGTTCGATGTGCGTAAATTGATCGATGCGGTGGTCGATAAGGATTCGTTTTTCGAGATGGGGCGCAAATACGGTCCCGGCCAGGTCACCGGTCTGGCTCGGATGAACGGGCAGAGCGTCGGTATCCTGACCAACGATGGCCGCTTTTACGCCGGCGCCATGACCTCGGAGGGAGCGCGGAAGGTCCGCCGTTTCATTGAAATCTGCGATACTTTTCACCTGCCCATGATCTCGTTGATAGACGAACCGGGTTTCATGATCGGGCCGGAGGCGGAGAGCGGCGGCGCGATCCGCTACGGCACTTCCGCCGTCCTGGCGGCGGCGACCTATTCGGCGCCCTGGGCCTCGGTCCTGGTGCGCAAGAATTATGGCGTCGCCTCCGCCGCCCATTACGGCCCCGATGCCTATGTTCTGGCCTGGCCCTCGGCCGAGATGGGCGCCCTGCCCCTGGAGGGCGGCGTGGCGGTCGCCTTCGGACGCGAGATCGCGGCGGCGGCGGACCCGGAAGCCAAGCGCAAGGAACTGGAGGATGAGTTGGCGGCCCGCCTGTCGCCTTTCCCCCGATCGGAATCCTATAATTTCCACGAATTGATCGACCCCCGCGAGACCCGGCCCATGTTGTGCGACTGGATCAAACTGGTGCAACCGCTATTGCCGCAATTGCTGGGGCCCCGCCATTTCGGCATCCGGCCTTAGAGCGTTTCCGGTACGGGATCCATGCGGGAAAAAGAACTGCGCCTAGCTTTGGTCTGTTACGGCGGCGTTTCCCTGGCCGTCTACATGCATGGCGTCAGCAAGGAAATACTGAAACTGACCCGCGCCTCGGCCGATCATCAGGCGGGCACCGAGGCGGGCGGACGGGCCTCCAACAGCGATTTCACGGATACGGAAACCGTCTATCTGGATCTGTTGCGCCAGATCGGCCAGCACCTCCGCTTGCATGTGGTCGTGGCCGTCATCGCCGGCGCTTCGGCCGGGGGCATCAACGGTATTCTACTGGCCCGGGCCCTGGCCCTGGATCTGGCCTTTGATCCATTGCGCGATATGTGGCTGAACAAGGCGGATGTCGCCGAATTGCTGGCACCGGACCGCCGGGCCTCCATGTGGAGCAAATGGATTTTGCGCCCGGTGCTACGATGGGGCCTGACCCGGCGCGGCATGACCCGCCTGACCCCCGATCGGGAAATGCGGGATAAGCTGTCGCTGTTCATCCGTTCGCGCTGGTTTCGCCCGCCTTTCGGCGGCCCGGCCCTGTGCGATATTCTGTATGACGGCATGGCCGCCATGGGCACGGGCATGGGCGGGGGCAACCGCCCGCGCACCTCGTTGACGCCGCCGGGCCAATGGCTGGATCTGTATGTCACCCTGACCGATTTTTTTGGCTACAGCCAGCGCATCCCCCTGCATGACCCGAATGTGATCACCGAACGGGAACATCGCCATATCTTGCATTTTCGCCACCGCTATTTCACCGCTGGAAACATGACCACAGATTTCGATGCGCCCGATTTGCCGGCCCTGGTCTTTGCCGCCCGGGCGACCTCGTCCTTTCCCGGCGCATTTCCGCCGGCCCGGATTGCCGAGATAGACCGCCTAGCCCGGAAGAATCATGAATAGGTTACCGCCGGACCTCATTTTGCGTTATAATTCAGTTGCTTACACGGAATTTGACGCGAGGTTCGACGGTGACGAATTGTATCCTTCCTACATTGCAATTGCCAGCTTGTAAGAGGC
>JAKZRK010000111.1:0-9185 GCA_047518225.1 Alphaproteobacteria bacterium
ACCAGTGAATCACGCCTGAAAGCGAAACGCAATTTGCAAGGTTTTCACGCCATACGCGCCAGTTTCTTGCAAATAAACCAGCGCCTCAATCTACAAATATCACATCCAATCAATACGTTGAGAATACTTCACGACCGACCATGTGGTCGGAAGGTCCTCCGCGATAACCGTCGCCGTGGATCAAGATGATCAGTGATGTTCGCTTGGCAGACTCGCCGTACGTTCTGATAACTAAGCATTCGCCATTTGCCGCAACACGGACCTTGTTATCGGCGGCGCAGGGTTCTGTGGCGGCCACTTGATTGGCTGTCGCAGATAACAAGAAGGCAAGGGCCATCATCACGAGATTTCTCATAATGCACTGCCTTCTTCCAGCGCTTCGATCTGCAACATCTTCTGCGTATCAATAGTTAATTAGCTAGCCCCACTGAGCGGTCCAGTTTGAATGTTAGCAGCGGACCGGCCTGAGATCTATCTGAACGACGTTCTTGGGAGCTGGTGGGCGGAGTAACCTAGGTTATCAAGTGAATGGCAGCAAAGGGTCAAAAGTGCCCCGTTAGCATTCGCTGATGTTACGCTCGAAGCTGGGGGCATAGCAGAAGAAGTCAAAGCTTTTTCGATTGCCGCCGACCTGGGTGCCGATAAGGTGCCCAACTAAGCAATAGCATCGCCGCCGGGGCGGCATTGGATCAGTTGCTGATGCGCCAGGCCGGCTTCCCGGTGAAAATGGGCGGCCTGGTATTCCGGCATGGCGATCATTTGCAGAAAGGCGTCGCGGGAGGGGTATTCAACCACCACCACTTCATCCCATAGATCGCCATCGTCGCCGATGAACACCACTTCCGGCTGGCCGGACCAGACGATGCGGCCGCCCAGCGAGGCGACAATCCTGCCCACGGCGGCGCCATAGCGGACATAGGCCTCGCGCCCCGAGATATCGCCATCCTCGACCTCGCCATCCTGATACTGGGCCCGTTCGCGGAATTTCAGCAGGTTGATCATATGGATGGCGCCCTTGCGCGGGTGGTCGCGAAATTTACGAAGTTGCCCGGCGGTCGGTTGTTTGCTCTCGGCCATCGTTAAATTCCTCCCTTGACCCCTGATTTCGTATTTGCCGCAGATTACAGCATTGAACTTGCGGGCGGGCTGACTTTTGGCGATAACTTACGGCATGGAAAATATTACCGTAATCGGTGCGGGCGCGTGGGGCACCGCGCTGGCGCAAATGCTGGCCGCGGCCGGGCGGAAGACCCAGATTTGGGCCCGCGAGCGGGAGGTCGTCGATGCCATCAACAAGGACCGCGCGAACCCTCTGTATCTGGCCGGTGTCCCCCTGCACGCGGATCTGCGCGCCACGGACGATTTGGCCGAGGCGGCCCAGGCGGAACTGATTTTACTGGTCGCGCCGGCGCAGTTTCTGCGCCCCGTGACGGCGGATTTGGCCAAGCATGTGAAGGCCGGCACGCCGGTGGTGATCTGCGCCAAGGGGATAGAAAAAGACAGCTATGCCCTGATGAGCGAGGTCCTGGCCGAAACCATGGCCCAGGCGCCGCTGGCCGTTCTGTCGGGCCCGACCTTCGCCATCGAAGTGGCCAGGGGCCTGCCGACGGCGGTCACCCTGGCCTGCACCGACGAAGCCCTTGGCGGGCGTATCGTCGAGGCCATTGGGCAGCCCCATTTCCGGCCCTATTGGACCGACGATGTGATCGGGGCGCAGGTTGGCGGCGCGGTCAAGAATGTCCTGGCCATCGCCTGCGGCATCGTTGAAGGCCGCGCCCTGGGCGATAACGCGCGGGCGGCGCTGATGACCCGCGGCCTGGCCGAGATGATGCGTTACGGCGAGATGCGCGGCGGCCGGGCGGAAACCCTGATGGGCCTGTCGGGCCTTGGCGATCTGGCCCTGACCTGCAATTCCGAGCAATCGCGCAATATGTCCCTGGGCATCGAATTGGGCGAGGGCCACAGCATGGAAGACATCATGTCCAAGCGCCGGTCGGTGGCCGAGGGCGCCCATACGGTCTCCGCCATCGCCGATCATGTCAGCCAGATGGATTTCGAAATGCCCATTTGCGCGGCGATGGACGGAGTGTTGAATTACCTGGCGGATATCGACGCAACCATCCAGGGCCTCTTGGGACGTCCCTATCGGGCGGAAACGGATTGAGAAGAACCACGTAACGATAAATTATTGGGGAACGGTATGGCCTATTGGCTATTTAAAACAGAACCAGGCGCCTGGTCATGGGACGATCAGGTGAAGGAAGGCAACAAGGGCGCCGAATGGGACGGCGTGCGCAACCACCAGGCCGGCAACAATATGAAGGCCATGAAGGTGGGCGATAAGGGCTTTTTCTACCACTCCGTCAATGAAAAGCAGGTGGTGGGTATCGTCGAGATATGCAAGGAGTGGTATCTGGACCCGACCGATCCGTCGGGCCGTTTCGGCATGGTTGATATCCGTGCCCTGGATGCCATGCCAAATCCGGTCACCCTGGCCGATGTCAAAGCCGATGAACGCCTGGCCGAAATGCCCCTGGTCACGAACACCCGCCTATCGGTGCAGCCCGTGGACAGCAAAAGCTGGACGATCATTTGCCGCAAGGGCGGCCTCAAGGCGTGAGCATCGCCGCGGAAGATTGGATCCGGCATCACGCGCGATTTACTCCGGACAAGTTGGCCCTGGCCGATCTCGCCTCGGACCGTCATTTCACCTATGCCGAATTCGATGCCCGCATCACCCGCGCCGCGTTGTTTCTGCGCGACGGTCTTGGGGTCGGCAACAACGACCGGGTCGCCATATTGTGCCACAACGATTCGGATGTGTTTGAGATCCAGTTTGCCTGCCGCCGCGTGGGCGCCATCTTCATGCCCCTGAACTGGCGCCTGGCGGTGCCGGAATTGGAATATATCTGCAACGACGGTGGGCCAAAGGTGCTGTTCCACGGCGTGGAATTCGCCAGCCAGGCGGCGGAAATCCAGCAGCTTTGCACCATCCCCCTCTGCGTCGGCCTGAACAACGGCGGCGATAGCGGCTACGAAGCCGGCCTGATGGCCGCCGGCGGCGAGATTATTGCGGCTGACAAGGAACTGACCGACGTCTGGACGATCATGTATACATCCGGCACCACCGGCCGGCCCAAGGGCGCGATGATGACCTACCGCATGGCGGTCTTCAACGCCATGCAGTGCGCCATGACCATGTCGCTTACCGAGGCGTCGAAAAATCTGGTCTTTCTGCCCACCTTCCATACCGGCGGTTTGAACGTTTTCGCCAATCCGGTTTTCCACACCGGCGGTACCAGCGTGGTATTGCGCGAATTCGACCCGGCCTATTTTCTGCAATTGTTATCGGACAAGGAATTGCATCTGACCCATATGTTCGGTGTGCCCACGAATTTCCTGATGATGGCCCAGGAACCAGGCTTCGCGGAGGCTGATTTATCGCATCTGGAATGCCTTGGCATTGGCGGCGCGGCGGCGCCCCTGGCGTTGATCGAGAAGTTTGGCGCCAAGGGTATCAAGCTGCAACAGGGCTGGGGCATGACGGAAACCGGACCCTTGGGCCTGATGCTGTCGGGCGATCAGGCGCTGGCCAGGATCGGCTCCTCCGGCCTGCCGCCCATGTATGTAAGCCTGAAAATCAGTGACGACACGGGGGCGGAGGTTGCCCAGGGGGACGCCGGCGAATTGATGATCAAGGGCCCGACCGTAACGCCCGGCTATTGGAACCGCGAGGATGAACGGGACCAATTCTTTACCGCCGATGGCTGGTTCCACACCGGCGACGTCGCCCGCCAGGACGAAGACGGCTACTACTACATCGTCGACCGGACCAAGGACATGTTCATTTCAGGCGGCGAAAACGTCTATCCGGCGGAAATCGAAAACGTCATTTTCGAGATGGACGGGGTCATGGAAAACGCCGTGATCGGTGTTCCCGACCAAAAATGGGGCGAGGTCGGCCGTGCCTGCGTGGTGCTGAAGCGTGGTTCAAACCTGGATGAATCTGCCGTCATCGAACATTGCCAGGGGCAATTGGCCCGTTACAAAGTGCCCAAACAGGTCCGCTTCATGGACGAGTTGCCCCACAATGCCACCGGCAAGGTTCTAAAACACGAATTGTCCCGAGACTAGGAGTACAGCGATGAATTATCCCGCCAACGACTGGATCGCCCATCACGCCCGGTTCTCGCCGGGGCAGGAAGCCGTCCATGATCTGGCCTCGGGCCGCCGGTTTAGCTATGCCGAATTTCACGACCGCATCAACCGGGCCGCCTTGTACTTGCGGGATGGCCTGGGGGTGGGCGACGGCGACCGGCTGGCGGTGCCGTGCCACAATGATACCGATGTGTTCGAATTGCAGTTCGCCTGCCGGCGGATCGGGGCGATTTTCCTGCCCCTGAACTGGCGCCTGGCGGTGCCCGAGCTGGAATACATCTGCAACGACGCCACGCCGGTGGCAATGTTGTATGGCCTGGAATTCACGGCGGAGGCGGCAGAGGTGCAACGCCTGGCGCGGGTGCCGCGCATCGCCACCATGAACAACGGCCGCGACAGCGATTACGAAGCGGGGCTGGCCGCGGCCGCCGGCACCGTTGCACCGCCGCCCAGGGATTTGTCCGATATCTGGACCGTGATGTACACCTCGGGCACCACGGGCCGGCCCAAGGGCGCCAAGATCACCTACCAGATGACCGTCTTCAACGCCATTCAGTGCGCCATGACCATGGAGATTACCTCCCATTCCAAGAACCTGGTGTTCCTGCCCACATTCCACACCGGTGGTCTGAACGTTTATGCCAACCCGGTCTTTCATACGGGCGGCTGCAATGTGGTGCTGCGGACCTTCGATCCGGCCTATTTTCTCGAACTTCTGTCGGACAAAGAGCTGTACCTGACCCACGCCCTTGGGGTGCCGACCAACTTCATCATGATGGTCCAGGAACCAGGCTTCGCCGCCGCCGATCTGTCTCATCTGGTCTGCCTTAGCGTCGGCGGCGCGGCGGCGCCATTGTCGTTGATCGAGGATTTCGGAGCCAAGGGCATCAAGCTGCAACAAGGCTGGGGCATGACCGAGACGGGGCCATTGGGCCTGATGCTGTCGGGCGATCAGGCGCTGGCCAAGGTCGGCTCCTCCGGCCTGCCGCCCATGTACGTCAGCCTGAAGATTTGCCATGAAACCGGTGATGAAGTTGCGCCGGGCGAGACCGACGAACTGTTGATCAAGGCGCCGACGGTGACGCCCGGCTATTGGAACCGGGAAGACGAGCACGACGACTTTTTCACCCCGGACGGCTGGTTCCGCACCGGGGACGCCGCGCGGCAGGACGAAGACGGCTATTACTACATCGTCGACCGCACCAAGGACATGTACATCTCGGGCGGCGAGAACGTCTATCCGGTGGAGGTGGAGAATGTGATCTTCCAAATTGACGGCGTGCTGGAAAACGCCGTGATCGGCATACCGGACGACAAATGGGGCGAAGTCGGCCGTGCCTGCGTGGTTCTGAAACCCGGTTCGAACTTGAACGAAGACGCCGTCATCGATCATTGCCAAGGGCAATTGGCCCGCTTCAAGGTGCCGAAACAGGTCCGTTTCATGGACGAATTGCCCCACAACGCCACCGGCAAGGTCCTGAAACACGAATTACCCAGGGATTAGAACCTGTTAGGCCGCGCGCGAGGATTATGTAAATTATTACCAAGACCCCGCCGCTTTTTAACCTTCGTTAATATTTCGAGCCTAATCTACGCCAACATAGTGCGGTTATGCACGCATCTGGGCGAATCGGATGGGATAGCCTCTTTGTGCCAAGAATCCGTGCTTTTACCAGATTTTTCAAATTACTCAAAAACACCGGAATGGAGATGGGTATGTCGAAACAATTATCGCGAAAATTTGCGTTCTTACTTGGCTTGACCGGAGCAACCGGTCTCGCATTCAGCGCTCTACCATTATCCTTTGATCCCGTAGACGGGGTCGTCATTATCAAAAGCGCCCAAGCCCAGTCCGGCGGTGGCGGTGGCGGCGGTGGCGGCGGCGGCGGCGGCGGCGGCGGCGGCGGCGGTGGCAGTGGCGAAGGCCCCGGTAACGGTAACGGCAACGCTGGCAATTCTGGCAACGGAGGCGGCAACAGCAGCGGCTCCGGTCCCGGTACTGGCAACAACGGCTCCAACAACGGCCAAGGCAACGGCGCTAGTAACGGCGGCGGCGGTAGCGGCAATGGCGGTAGTACCGGTGCCACGGCAGATGCCACGGCCGATGCTACGGCTGATGCTACGGCAGATGCCACGGCAGACGCCACGGCAGACGCCACGGCGGATGCTACGGCAGACGCCACGGCAGACGCTACGTCTGACGCTACGGCCGATGCTACGGCAGATGCCACGGCCGATGCTACGGCAGACGCCACGGCCGATGCTACGGCAGACGCCACGGCTGACGCTACGGCCGATGCTACGTCCGACGCCACGGCTGACGCTGATGCCGATGCCGGCACCGGCAGTGACGCCGATGCTGGTACTGGCAGTGACGCCGACGCTGGCACCACTGGCTAGGCCGCTGGCAAGACTTAACCTAAACAACCAGCCACTCTTGGGCCGCTGTCGGCTTCCTTCGACAGCGGCCCATTTTTATCCGGCTAGCGGGGCCAGGCGCGCAGGGCGCACAGGCCGCCGTCCACGGGCAGGAAGACGCCGGTAACCCAGCGGGATTCATCCGATGCCAGATAGACCGCGGCCCAGCCCACGTCCCAGCCCGTGCCCTCGGTCTGCATGGGCACCATTTTTCGCCGCCGCTCGCGCGCTTCCTCGCCCAGGCGCGCCACCATGGGGGTGGCGACGGAGCCGATGATGATGCAGTTGCAGCGGATTTCCTCCCTGGCATAGTCCGCCGCGATGGACAGGGTCAAGCCATGCACGCCGGATTTGGTCGCGGCATAGGCCGCCGCCCCCTCGTTGGAGATCAGGCCCAGGGCCCCGGCGATGGAGGAGACATTGATGATCGAGCCGCCGCCGCCGCTGTCCCGCATGATAGGCACCGCAACCCGGCTGCACAGCATGGCGGAGGTCATGTTGACGTGCAGTAATTGGTGCCAGGAGTCGTCGTCCACCTCTTCAACCCGGCCCGGCGCCGCGCCCACGCCAACGTTGTTGCAGAGAATATCCAGACGGCCATAACGATCCTGAACCGCCTTGCCCATGGCCGTGACCTGCTCGGAGAGGGTGACATCCGCCGCGAAGGCCGAGGCCTCGCCGCCCTCTTCGGCGATCTCGGCCGCCAGCGCCTCGGCCCGCTCGGCCGAGCGGTTGACCAGCAATACCTTCGCGCCTTCCCTGGCCATTAGGATGGCCATGGCCTTGCCGTTGCCCACGCCTTCGTCCCGCGACGCCGCGCCGGTGACAATGGCAACCTTGCCGTCCAATCGTCCCATGCTGTTTTTTCCTATTCGGGATAGCGCCAGACTTCGCCGGGCTGTTCGGCGTCCTCGTCGATGGTCCATTGCGGCATGGCCAGGCCGTCGGCGATGTCGGTAAAGACCATGCGCACCCGGCTGCCGATGCCCACCTTGGCCACCATATCGGGCGGCGCCAGGACGCCGTCGGGAGTGACCAGATTGCCCATGACGCGCAAGGCTTCATGCTCCGTCGGCGCGCCATTTTGGGTATCCAGATCAACCAGCAGCACCAGGTAGGGCACATGAGATTTGAAGGCGGGCTGAATGGCGTGGACGACCTCGGTATAGCTGTGCACCGCGCCCTTGCCCTCCACCGGGGTCCAGGTGAAATTGCCGCTGCCGCACCAGGCACAGCCCGTGCCCACGGGATAGCGGATCAGGCCGCAATCGTCACATTTCTGCAGATGAAATTCGTGTTTCGCGCAATGGCCGAAATAGGCTTGGTTTTCATTATCCAGGCCGTCCACCTGCAGGTTCATGCCCAGATATTCAGCGTTGATGGTTTCCGTCATTTTCCTATCTCCCCGCCTAGACGCCGCGCCGCATGACCAGGGCCGAACCGGTGCCCGGCGTGGCCCAGCCCAGATTGGCGCTCAATTCCACATCCTTGACCTGGCGGCAGCCGCCTTCACCGTGGTCATAGGTATGCTGGCGTTTGCCATCGGCGCCGATGGGGCAGCTATCGTCAACTTCGTGACGCAATTGGCGGACGTTTTCCACCACCATTGAGACGCCGTGGGTATAACCTTCGCACAGGTGGCCGCCGGAGGTGTTGTTGGGCCGCTTGCCCCCTAGGAAGATGGTGCCGTCGGAAACATAATCGCCGCCCTCTCCCTTCTTGCAAAAGCCGTAGTCCTCCAATTGCATCATCGTGGTGAAGGTAAAGGCGTCGTAGGAACCGGTAACGTCGATTTCTTCCGGTCCGACGCCGGCGTTGCGCCACAGGCGGGGGGCGGCATAATGCCCGGCCACTCGGGAGAGCGGCCCATCCTGATAGTAATTGTCCATGCGCCGTTTCGAGACCCGGCCGACCACGCCGCGGATCAGCGCCGGTACCTGGCGGCAATCCCTGGCCCGTTCGGCGGAGGTCACGATCAGCGCCGTGGCGTTGTCCGTCTCGACACAGCAATCCAGCAGATGCAAGGGTTTGCAGATCATCCGGCTGCCCACCACATCCTCGACGCTGACCCGGTTATTGTAGAGCGCCTTGGGATTGTTGGAGGCATGGTGGCTATGGGCCATCTTTACATGCGCCACTTGTTCCGGCGTCGTTCCATAGTCGTGCATATGGCGCATGAAAGCAGGCGCGAACATCTGCCCCGGGCTTTGCCAGCCGTAACTGCGTTGATGCAGGAATTCACCCACCACGGGGGCCACGGCGCGGGCGCCGGTGCCCCCCACGCGGGTCTGGCTGTGACCGTTCATGGAACGGAAGATGACCACGGTCTGGCACATGCCCGCCTCGATCACCCCCATGGCGATGCCCACCAGGGCCTCGGTCGAGGAGCCGCCGCCCATGACATCCATGAAGAAATTCAGGCGGATGCCCAGATCGCCCGAGACAAAGGTGGATAGGGTCGAATCCATGCCGGAATAGGACATCATGCCGTCGATATCGCCCGGCTCCAGTCCCGCGTCCGCCATGGCGTTGCGGATGGCATGGGTCGCCATGGCCCGCGTCGTGGTGCCCGAGCCACGCAGATATTCCGTCTCGCCCACGCCGACGAT
>JAKZRK010000112.1:0-12030 GCA_047518225.1 Alphaproteobacteria bacterium
CCCTTCAAATGGACCAAATCCGCCGATGACATCCTCGCCGCCATCCAGCGGTTCTGCCTCCGAACAATCGAAACCGCTGAACAGCAGGCGAAAATCATGCGAACTTCGGAATCGGGACACTAGATGACGATCAAGGTAATCGGCGCGGGGTTCGGGCGCACGGGAACGCTGTCGTTGAAGGGGGCGTTGGAGCATTTGGGCCTGGGGCCCTGCCATCACATGCTGGAGGTGCGCAAAAACCCCGGCAGGGCGGATGCCTGGCATGACGCGGCCCAGGGCGGCGCGGCGGACTGGGATGATATTCTTCGGGGTTATCGGTCCTGCGTCGATTGGCCGGCCAGCTATTTCTGGCAGCCCCTGGCCACCCATTACCCGGACGCCAAGGTGATCCTGACCGTCCGCGACGAAGCCGCCTGGTGGGACAGCATAAACAATACCATTCTGCACAATATGCGCAGCACCGATCAAGTCGCCGACCCGGACCGCCTGCGCATGCGGCGCATGTCACGGCACTTGATCGTCGACCGGGTCTTTGGCGGCATTCTGAATGACCGCGAGCATGCCCTGGACATCTATCGGCAAAATATCAGGGAGGTCAGGGAAACCCTGCCCAAGGAGCGCCTGCTGGTCTTCGACGTGGCCCAGGGCTGGCAACCATTGTGCGAATTCCTCAACCTCCCCATCCCCGCCGCGCCCTTCCCGCGCACCAACACCACCCAGGACTTCCTCGAACGCCTGTCCGCCGGCAGCGCCAAAAGCTAGAGCACATCCGCGTCCAGTTTCCAGGCGGGGCCGTGGGCGCTTTCTTTTTGGCCGTCCACGATGCGAAATTGTTCGGTGATGCCACCGTCATCCAGAGAGCGTTCAATACCCAGCAGGGTGTTGATGGGATGGTCGCATAGGCCGGCGGCAAAATTTAATTCCTCATGGGCCGCGTCCAGGGCGGCCTGGCGGGTCGGAGCATCGTAATGGGCCAGAAAATGGCCGGCCAAAGTCTCTATCACCGCTTCATATGCGACCGGATCGATCTCCTTGACGATAACGAAGGTGGACCATCCGAAGCTGTTGGTGCCCACGAAGGCGGTGGCGAAGGCGATTTCTTCCGCACCCTCCAGGACGCCTGGGTCAACATCCCCGCCAGCGAAGGCGAAGGCGCCCGAAACGGCCCATTCGCCGGGCCGGGCCACGTTGTCGAAGATGTACCGGTCGGACGCGTCCAATTGTATGGTCTTGGGAAATTTCATAATTTCGGACGATAGCAGACCGCCGCATTACTGTCCTGGGGGTGCTTGCCCGGCCCCGACGGTTCCGGCATTGTGCCGGGCATGTGGATGACCCCGGCAAAGGCAACGGTAACAGTAGGCTTGGCGGTTTGCCTGTTGGTTTTTCCGGCACTTGGCCCGGCGGCGGCGAAACAACGGTTTATTACCCTGGCCTCGACCACGTCGACGGTTGCCTCGGGGCTGTTTGAATCCATCCTGCCCATCTTCACGGATCAGACCGGGATCGCCGTGCGTGTCATTGCGGTCGGGACCGGACAAGCATTGCGTCTGGCCCGCAACGGCGATGCGGACGCCTTGCTGGTGCATCACCCGCCCTCGGAACGGAAATTCGTCGCCGCCGGCCATGGCATCGACCGGCGGGCGGTGATGTACAACCAGTTCCTGATCGCCGGCCCCCGGGACGATCCCGCGGGCGCCGCCGGGGCCTCTGACGCCGCCGCCACACTGGGCCGTATCGCCGCCCGGCAGGCGCCATTTGTCTCCCGCGCCGACAACAGCGGCACCCATCTGATGGAATTGGGATTGTGGCGGGCGGCGAAAATCGATCCCGCGCCGGGATCGGGTGTTTGGTATATGGAAACGGGTTCGGGCATGGGGGCCACCCTTCGCATGGCGTCGGCCATGGGGGCCTATGCCCTGACCGACCGGGGTACCTGGTTGAGTTATGGCGACAAGGCCGGCCTGACGGCGATCTTTGACCGGCCCGATTTTAGCCTACGCAACCAATACAGCGTCATCATGGTCAACCCGGCCAAACACCCCCACGTCAAGGCGGCGGCGGCGCGCCGTTTCATGGACTGGCTGACCGCGCCGTCCGGACAGGCCGCCATTGCCGCCGTCACCGTGGCCGGCGAGAGGCTGTTCATTCCCAATGCGCCAAAGACAAAAAACCGGATACAATAAAATTCACCTGCCAAACAGAAGGGCCGTTGCCATGGAATTCGGTGTTCATTTCGTCAACTCCACCTATCCTGAACCCGGCCGGGCGGTGGAATTCTGCCGCGCGGCGGAGCGCTTCGGCTTTGCCTTCGCCGTGGCCGTTGAACATGTGGTGCTGCCTACGGTCTACAAATCCACCTATCCCTATTCCCCCACCGGCAAGCTGCCCGGCGATCTCGGGACATCACTGCCCGATCCGCTGATCTGGATGACCCATGTGGCGGCGCGGACGGAACGGCTGCGTTTCATGACCGGGGTTCTGATTTTGCCCCAGCGCAATCCCCTGGTCCTGGCGAAACAGATCGCCACCATGGATTATCTTTCCGGCGGACGGATTGAACTGGGCATTGGCGTCGGCTGGTTGGAGGAGGAGTTCGACGCCCTGGGCATCCCATTTGCCCGCCGGGGCAAGCGCACGGATGAGTATGTCGAAGCCATGCGCGCCCTGTGGGCCGATGATGACGCAGGCTACGCCGGTGAATTCGTCAATTTCAAGGGCATGAGCTGTAACCCGAAACCGGCCCAGGCCAACCTGCCCATCATCGTCGGCGGTCACAGCGAATTCGCGGCCCGGCGCGCCGGCCGGCTGGGCAACGGCTATTTCCCCGCAACCGGCTGGGCCGGCGACATCAAACCATTGCTGGCCATGGTCCGCGAGGAAGCCGGCAGACACGGCCGCGACCCGGATCAGATCCAGATCACCACCGGGCTGGACGCCGGGGATATGATCGGCTCCGCCCAACGGATGGCGGAACTGGGCGCCGCCAGGGTGGTGGTACCGTCAACAATGTTCAGCGACGATATAGCCGGCGGCCTGGAACGGTTCGCCACGGAGGTCATCTCGCCGGTACAGGAACGCCTGGGTCGTTGATGGTGGTCAACCCTGGGCGTCGACCACGGCCAGGGCAGAGATATTGACGATGCCGCGCGAGGTGACGGCGGTGGTCACGATATGGGCCGGTTTGGCCGCGCCCAGCAGGATCGGGCCGATGGAGACCGCGCCGGTCAGGGTCTTGACCACGTTGTAGGTGATATTGGCCGCATCCAGGGTGGGCATCACCAACAGATTGGCATTGCCCGCCATGGCCGCGTCGGGAAAAAGGCGCCGGCGGATGGCCTCGTCCAACGCCGCGTCGCCTTGCATTTCCCCATCCACCGCCAGCTCCGGCGCGGCCCGTTTGATCAGGGCCAGGGCCTTGCGCATCTTGTTGGACGAGGCGCTTTTGGCGGAACCATAGTTGGAATGGGACAACAGGGCCACTATGGGAGTATTGCCGAAACGGCGCACCTGATCGGCGGCCAACAGGGTCATACCGGCGATCTCCTTGGGCGAAGGGTTGGCGGCGGCCTGGGTATCGCACAGGAACACGGTCTGGCCCTGCGGCATGATCAAGACACTTAGGCTGGCCAGCTTATCGACCCCTTGGCGGCGGCCGATCACCCGCTCCACATCGCCCAAATGATCGAGGTAATGACCCGCCGCACCACAGATCATGGCATCGGCGTTGCCGGCCTCCACCATCAGGGCGGCAATGATGGTCGCGTTTTTGCGGGCCATGACCTGCGCCTGTTCGGGCGAGATACCGTTGTCCCGCATTTTTTCGTGATAAAGCGGCCAAAGGGTGGCGAATTGGCCGTAGTTTTCGGGATCGAGAACAGTGAAATCCTTGCCCGCTGCCAGGCGCAAACCAAGTTCCGTGATCAATTCGCCGATCGCGCCGGGGCGGCCGATCAGGATCGGCCGGCAGAGCTTGTCATCAACCAGCACCTGGGCGGCGCGCAGCACCCGTTTGTCCTCGCCCTCCACATAGACCACCCGTTTGGCATCGGCCCGAGCCTTCTCGAACACCGGCTTCATGGCCATGCCGGATTTATAGACAAAGCGCTCCAGGGTCTCGCCATAGGCATGGAAATCGGCGATGGGCCGTTTCGCGATGCCGCTGTCCATGGCTGCCTTTGCCACCGCCGGCGCGATCTGCAATATCAGGCGGGGATCGAACGGCTTTGGGATCAGGTAGTCCCGGCCAAAGGACAGGGTCTCGCCCATGTAGGCCTTGGCCACCACTTCCGAGGATTCCGCCATGGCCAGATCTGCGATGGCGTAAACGGTGGCCCGCTTCATCGCTTCATTGATCTCGGTCGCGCCGCAATCCAACGCGCCTCTAAACAGATAGGGGAAACACAACACATTGTTGACCTGGTTGGGATAGTCGGATCGGCCCGTGGCCATTATCACGTCGTCACGGGCGGCATGGGCGAGCTCCGGCAAAATCTCCGGATTGGGATTGGCCAGGGCCAGGATCATCGGCTTGTCCGCCATGGATTTGACCATTTCCCCGTCCAGAACGTTGGGCCCGGACATGCCCAGGAACACGTCCGCGCCCTTGATGGCATCGGCCAGGGTGCGGTCCGAGGTGTCTTTTTCATAGACCTTCTTGGAGGCATCTATGCTGCCTTCCCGGCCCACATGGACCACGCCCTTGCGATCGGTGATGTAAATATTTTCAACGGGCATTCCGAGGCTGACCAAAAGGTTCAACGAGGCGATGGCCGCCGCCCCCGCGCCGGAGGTCACCACCTTGACCAATTTCAGATCTTTGCCGACAAAACGCAGGCCGTTGACCAGGGCAGCGCAGACACAGATGGCGGTGCCGTGCTGATCATCGTGAAAAACCGGGATCTTCATGCGTGCTTTCAACCCGTCTTCGATCTTGAAGCACTCCGGCGCCTTGATATCCTCCAGGTTGATGCCGCCAAATGTCGGCTCCAAGGCCTGGACGATTTCGATGAACTTGTCCGGATCCCTCTCGTCTATCTCGATATCGAAAACGTCGATGCCGGCGAATTTCTTGAACAGGACGCCTTTGCCCTCCATCACCGGTTTGGACGCCAGCGCACCGGTGGCGCCTAGGCCCAGCACGGCGGTGCCGTTGGTGATAACGCCGACCAAATTGCCGCGCGCAGTGACGGCGGCATCGGGGTCCTCCACGATCAACTCGCACGGGGCGGCGACACCGGGGGAATAGGCCAGGGCCAGGTCGCGCTGATTGGCCAGCGGTTTTGTGGGGATTACTTCGATTTTGCCCGGTTTGGGCCAGCGGTGAAAGTGAATGGCGTCCCGCTTCAGATCCTCGGCTTTTTGATTCTGATGTTGGTCCTGCGTCATGTCGCGTCCCCGTCACGTTCAAGGCAGTCCGGTCAAGCCCGAACCCGCTTATATAGGGCACGGTCCAGTGGCGGAATTCAACCTGTGCAAGGGCTTTGCGGCAAAGTTCGCGGCGATGATACGGGGCGGAGCTTATCCGTTATGCATTCATCAAAACCGCTCCGTCGCCGCGCCGGGCTCGGGGGGTCTTGTTACGTCCGGCCGCCAGGTCTTCCGCCGACCAGCCAAGATTACCGTGATAACCAATGCCATAACGCACCACCGCCTCGTCCGAGAATTGCCGGAACCGCGGCACGTTGAGCCAGATTCGCATCAGCACCCGCATACGGTCTTCTACCTTTTCCTCCGCATGGGCATCGCGCCCGTGCAAAATGGTGTAGTTGTTGCAGAACTGGACATCGCCGTTTTGAAAGGGGAAGGCCAGCCGTGTCTCCGCCGCGATTTCGTCGATTAAATCCAGAATGGCTTCGTCCGCCTCGGACATGGGCTCGTTCTTGCGCGCATTGGCGGAGGTTATCCAGTTGCGGTTGTAGCGGCAGGACACGACACCGTCGACCTGGCTGAACAGCGGCACCTGGTAGCCGGAGGTGGGATTTTCCCCCGCCCCGTGCTCGCCCATCCTGTCCCACTCAAAACCAACTTGCAGGCGCGCCATGAGATCGGGCCGGCGCCTGAGAATTTCGTTGTATATGGTGGTCGAACTGGCCAGGTGGCTTTCGGGGGCGTCGCCGGCCTGGCGCACGCACAATAGCGAGACAATATCCATCAAATCCATGTGCAGCGGCACGAACCTGGGAAAGCCGACGCCGCGCGAGCCCTGGTTCGGTTTCAGGGCGCCGGCGGTGACATAATGGATGAGCCCGGCGTCGCCGTTCTGGGTCATGCCCATGCCGATATGGCGGCACAGACCGTAATACATCAACTCCAGGTCCGGATCGTCATGGGCCTCGACCGGAAAACCACGCAGCAGGGCAAAGCCACGGCCCGACCGTAAATCCGCTGAGATCGATGCCAGCATCTTTGCCAGTCTCGGCAGGGGAAAATCCGCCGCCGAGATTTCCGCCAGTTTCAACCCGCTTTTCTTCAACGCGCCAAGGGCTGTTTCCAGTTCGCTAATATGACCGTCCTCGAGGAAATACTCCCAGGAGCGGTCAGTTTCCATTTCCGGGCCGCGCCAGGCACTGGCATCGGTCACGGGCGCCATTGATATATCGTTCATAATCCAACTTTCCTTATCGCGATTGCCGCCGGCTTATACGGGACGGCTGCCTTGCAGCAGTATGCGTTGATGCAGGCGCCGTTGGCCGACGGGGAAATCCATGTTGACGGAATGCACCAGACAGCGGTTATCCCAGATCAACAAATCACCCACCCGCCATTCATGGTCGTAGCGATAGCGCGGTTGCGTCATGCGGCCGTGGATCCATTCCAGCAGCGCCTCGCTATCCGCCGGCGCCACGTCCATCACCCGGTCGGTCCGGTTGGCGTTGAAGTAGAACGCTTTCTTCCCCGTATCCTCGTGGGTGCGAACCAGCGGGTGAACCACTTCGGGCGTTTCGTCCAATTCAGCCTGGCTCCGGCTTTTGGGCGGCACCGGGGCCCTTGCCGTGTCGTAGCGATGGGCGGCATGCAGACCGTCGAGCCGCCGCGCCTCCGACGGGCTGAGGTCTTCATAGGCCATTCGGCTGTTGCAAAAACTGGTTTGACCGCCGCTGTCGGGGATTTCTATGGATTGCAGCAGGGTCGCCTTGGCCGGAACCTCGAGATAGGAATCATCCGTATGCCAACCGGTCAGCCGCATCCGCCGCATATCCTTCGGCTTATCCTCGGATGTGGCATAGGTGCTGTCCAAAATCGAGACTTCCGGCGCGTCCGCGTCGCGCTGATCGCGCAGTAATTGCAATTGCGGCTCGCCGAACCGGCGGGCAACGTTGGCGAATTCCACCGGGCTCAAAGGCTCGCCGCGAAAACACAAAAGATGATGTTCCAGGAAAGCATCCTGCACCGCCGCCCCGTCCTCGCCCACCCACGGTTGCGAGAGATCCAGGCCGATGACTTCCGCGCCCAAGGCGTCACACAGGGGCTTGATCTGCAGGGCCATGGCGGCGTCCTCTCTGATGGGTTGTGGCACGGGTGCCCGATTATATGGCAGTTTATGCGGACTGTTTTGATTCCGCCAGGGAGGAATACCATGCAAGGCTGGTCCTATGTATACACCGGTGCCAACGCACCATTCGAGAAGATGGAGTTTCCGGTTCCCGAAGTAGACGCGGACGGCATTCTGGTGCGCGTAACAGTGAGCAGCATTTGCGGCTCCGATCTGCACGGCTGGCATGGCGATACACCACGGGCGCCGACCACCATCATGGGCCACGAGATGACCGGCCGGGTCGAAAGGTTGGGCAGCAATGTGCGGACCGACGCGGCCGGACAGGAGCTCCGCGAGGGAGACCGCATCGTCTATTCCTATTTCTACCCCTGCCATCATTGCCAACCCTGCCTGTCCAACGACAGCCATCACTGCAACGCGCGGCGGATCGGGTCGGGACGCTCGAGGAGCGACAAGCCGCCCCATTTTACCGGTGCCTATGCGGAATATTTCTATTTGCGGCCCGGCCATTTCGTCCTCCGCACGCCCGACAGCTTGAGCGACCGGGCCGTGGCCCCGCTGAATTGCGCCCTGGCCCAGGTCATCTACGGCCTGGATCAGGTCAACCTCAGGGCTGGCGAAACCGTGGTCATTCAGGGGGCGGGCGGCCTTGGCCTATACGCCGCCACCGTGGCGCGAGAGGCCGGCGCGGTCAATATCGTGGTGCTGGACAGGCGGCCCGACCGCCTTGCAATGGCCCTGGCCTTTGGCGCCGATCACGTCCTGAACGTGGATGACTTCGAAACCCTGGAACAACGGGTCGAGGCGGTGGCCGATTTGACGGGCGGCGGCGGCCATGTGGTGGCCGAACTGGTCGGCCATCCTTCCGCCCTGATCGAGGGTATAAAAATGGCCCGCAACGAAGGCCGCTATCTGGTGATCGGCAATATCAGCGGCAAGCACAGCATCCCCTTCAACCCGGCCTGGCTGGTACATTCCAACCGCCGCATGGTCGGCGTGGCCGGTTATCAGGCCTGGGCCCTGCGCCGCGGCCTGGAATTATTGCACCGGCGCGGTGACCGCTATCCGTTCGAGGATATTCTTTCCGAACTTTATCCGATCGACCAGATCAACACCGCGTTTGGTGAAGCGGACAAGGGTACCGCGATCAGAACCGGCCTGATCTGCGATCCCAAGCTGGCCATGCTATAGCGGGGCGCCGAGGCTCGGTGGGAACGGTCGCTGATGCTTTGGGTCCGCGTCGTCGCCGCGGCGCCAAAAACTTCGAGATTGCGCGGTAGACGGACAAAACGATAAACTGATGGCCTCGCCATGCAAGCGATCTCTGGGAAGGGAGTTGTTGAAGGTGAATGTGCCTTTGACGGGACCCGAGGCGGCGGAAGCGGTCCAACAGTGCTCGCACGCGCTGGCGTCGCGGCCGGATTATCCCGACGCCGCGCGGCTGCTCGCCGCGCTGCTGCAGCGCTACGAATTCGATGCCGAGACCGACATTTCGCCGCGCGGTCTGCAAGCCGCGTTCGCGTTCGCGAATGTCGACCGGCAGGCGCTGTGCAACGGCGCACTTGCCTTTCTGAAATGCCGCCCGCCACTCGCCGACGCGCTGGCGCGCGGCCGGGCCGACGGCTGGGACGCGGCGGCGGCGCTGCTCACCCGCAAGGGCGCGCGGCTGTTGCGCGACAAATTGTTCGCGGCCGCCCTGATCCATGGCGTCGTCGCCGATATCGAGATCGAATTCCTGCTGACCGCGCTGCGGCGACGCCTGCTGCTGTCGCCGACGCCGCACGTGGCGCGGCCGGTCTATGAATTTGCCTGCGTGCTGATCCGGCAGTGCCTGAACAACGAGTACATCTTCTTCGCCGATGAAGACGAAAGGGCCCGTCTAGGCGAACTGAATGTGGATATCGACGCGATGTTGGAAGGCGACGCGGCGGCGGGCGGTGCGTTCCTGCTGTGGTCGCTGTACCGTCCGTTTCACGAAACGCTCGGTCATGAGGCGCGCGCCACCGACCGGGTGTCGCCCCGGGCCCTGCGCGCCGTGCTGCGCGACGAACTGGACGCCCGCCGGATGGAGGCCGCGCATGCGGACAGCCTGCGCCGGTTGACGGCGGTCACCGACGAAACCTCGCGCCGGGTCGCCGACCAATATACGAACGACCCGTATCCACGTTGGCTCAGCCTGCAAGCGCCGCAACCGGGCGGCGCCAGGGATCGCATGCGCGGCCATTTCTCCGCCGATGCACTCGCCGTCATCGACGGGAGGTGCGAGGTTCTGATCGCCGGCGCGGGAACCGGCCGCCAGGCGGTACATTCGGCCATCGGTTACGGCGCCGGGACGCGGGTTCTGGCGATGGACCTGAGCGCGCCGAGCCTCGCTTACGGCGCGCGCATGGCCGAAGCGCTGGGGGCGGCGAACCTGCGCTTCGCGATCGGCGACATCCTGTCCCTCGACGAGACCGGCGACCGCTTCGATGTCATCGAATGCGTCGGCGTCCTGCATCACATGGCCGATCCCTATGAAGGGTGGCGCGCGTTGCTTGGCCGGCTCCGCCCCGGCGGGCTGATGCTGATCGGGCTGTACAGCGCTGTTTCGCGCCGGGTCATTCGGGCGCTGTCCGAAGACCCGGATTGGCCGGGTCCGGACGCAGACGATGACGGGCTGCGCGCCTACCGCCGAAAGCTGATGGACCGCGCGTCCGGCGAAGATGATTTCGCGCTGACGAATTCAGCCGATTTCTTCACCAAGAGCGGCTTCCGCGATCTCGCCTTGCATGTCAGCGAACGGCCATGCGCGATCCCGGAGTTTGGCGACTTCATGACCGCCCACGGGCTCGAATTTCACGGCTTCAGCCTGCCGGACGAAACCTTGCGGGCCTATGCGGACGCCTTCCCCGGCGACGAGCCGCCCGGCACGCTTGATCACTGGTGGGAATTCGAGCGGGACAACCCGCGAACCTTTAACAGTATGTACCTGTTCTGGTGCCGTGATACCGACCGCCGCTGATAGGAACCTTTTGAGACGCCCTGGGGCAGTTTTCGGGTAAGAGCGCGATTATAAGACGATATCGGTTTCCGGGTCGATCATATGCATATGCGCCATGTCGATGGTGAAGTCCATCGCCTGACCGACCTGGCTGACCGCCCGCGGCCGCGACCGGGTGGTGATTTCGGTCTCGCCGATATTGATGAACACCATGGTGTCTATGCCCATGGGTTCGAGGACGACAACATCGGAAGTGAAATCGTGATATGTCGGATCGGTATGGGGCCGTTTGTCGGTCACATGTTCAGGTCGAATGCCAAACATCATTTCCTTTCCGACACTTGGGCCGTAGCGGTCCATACGGTCCGCCGGCACGGCAAACGACAGATTATCCGTCAGCCGGATCGAGAGACCACCATTTGTGGCTTCGATTTGGCAGGGCAGGAAGTTCATCGAAGGCGAACCGATGAATGACGCCACGAATAAGGTTTTCGGTGCGTCGTACATTTCCTCCGGAGAGCCGACTTGCTCTATGACGCCTTCGTTCATCACGACGATCCGGTCCGCCAGGGTCATCGCCTCAACTTGGTCGTGGGTGACATAGACCACCGTGGTCCTAACCCGTTGATGGATTTTCTTAATCTCGGTGCGCATCTGTACGCGTAGTTTGGCGTCCAGGTTGGACAAGGGTTCATCGAACAGAAAGACCTGGGGATCGCGAACGATGGCGCGGCCCATGGCGACGCGCTGGCGCTGGCCGCCGGAAAGCTGTTTCGGCCGGCGTTCCAAAAGCTCGCCAATGTTCAGGATATCCGCCGCCTCGTTGACCCTGCGCTCAATTTCAGTCTTTGGCGTCTTGCGAAGTCTCAACCCGAAGGACATGTTCTGAAAGACGTTCATGTGCGGATAGAGGGCGTAATTCTGGAACACCATCGCGATGTCGCGATCCTTGGGCGCGACATCGTTTATGACACGCTCGCCGACCACGATATCGCCAGCGGTGATATCTTCCAGTCCCGCGATCATGCGCAAGGTCGTGGTTTTGCCGCAGCCTGATGGGCCGACCAGGGCGATGAATTCATTATGCTCAATATCCAGATTGATGCCGCGCACGGCGGCGACGTCGTCGTAGTATTTCCAGAGATCTCTCAGTTGAATTTCGGCCATTAATTACTCTTCTTTCGTCTCTACCGCTATTGCGCCGGCCGCGGAGCGCAGACCGCCCCATTACTTGATTGCTTACCTGATTACTTACTTGATCGCACCGGCGGTCAGGCCGGAGGTGAAGTAGTCCATGAAGAAACCTTGCCTATCCGGTTATCACCCACACCCACTATATGTAGTGTGTCTCCTTGGACAGCAGGCAAGGGCCGGCGCAGGCGCATTGAGGAGGCGATCCGGCTAATTCTTGAATTGTTCTGAAAACCGAACCGGAGTTTAATTCACGTCACGTACTTAACATCGGGGGACGGAACGGTGGCGACCAAGGGAAAAACGAAGAAACCCACGGCCAGACGGGAAGCTGCTGATGAAACGACATCGTCTGAGCGAT
>JAKZRK010000113.1:0-4731 GCA_047518225.1 Alphaproteobacteria bacterium
ATCACCCGAAATACAGCGGCGGCGACAAAAGCAAAGGGGAAGGGCAAGGAAAATCCAGACCGGACCAAACGAAATACTGAAAACCCGTCATAATAACTCAAATCAAGATCCCGATGGGCCTTCATGACGTATCCGGGCTAACCCTGCGGCGGGATGTGGAGGCTTTCCTGTTACCCTTCCGCGCCGCCATCCATGGCCGGCCCAAATCCACGCCCATGCCCTTGCCCCGTGTCTGGGCCTGTTGACGGATATTTTCGAGGAGGAAGCCCATGTACCTGACCCCACGGGAAAAAGACAAATTGCTGGTGGCGACCGCGGCCATGGTGGCCCGCAACCGCCTGGGCCGGGGGGTTCTGCTGAACTATCCCGAAGCGGTCGCCCTGATCACGGATTTCGTCGTCGAAGGCGCCCGCGACGGACGCTCGGTGGCCGACCTGATGGCGGCGGGCGCCGAGGTCATCAATCGCGGCCAAGTGATGGAGGGCATCGCGGAAATGCTCTCCGACGTTCAGGTCGAAGCCACCTTCGCCGACGGCACCAAATTGGTCACCGTCCATCATCCCATTCGTTGAGGCCCCCTTTTTAAGGATTGCGGTCATGATTCCAGGCGAAATTATTCCCCAAGACGGCCAGATCACCCTGAACCAGGGACAGGACATCATCACCCTGACCATCGCCAATACCGGCGACCGGCCGGTGCAGGTGGGCAGCCACTATCATTTTTATGAAAGCAACAGCGCCCTGGAATTCGACCGCGAGGCCGCCCGCCGCCGCCGCCTGGACATTCCCGCCGGCACCGCCATCCGGTTCGAACCGGGGCAAAGGCGCAAGGTGCCCCTGGTGGCCTACCGGGGCAGCCGCCAGGTATTCGGTTTCAACGGCGCCGTCATGGGCGCCCTGGATGGGGAGGGTTAAAGCATGGCCGCGACAATGAACCGGGCCGACTATGCCCATATGTACGGCCCTACCGTGGGCGACAAGGTGCGCCTGGCCGATACGGATTTGTTTATCGAGGTCGAGCGGGACCACACCATCTATGGCGAAGAGGTCAAATTCGGCGGCGGCAAGGTGATCCGCGACGGCATGGGCCAATCGCAACTGGGCCGGGGCCAGGGCGCCGTGGATACGGTCATCACCAACGCCCTGATCCTGGATCATTGGGGCGTGGTCAAGGCCGATATCGGCATTACCAACGGCCGCATCACCGCCATTGGCAAGGCCGGCAATCCCGACGTCCAACCCGGCGTGGACATCATCATCGGCCCCTCGACCGAGGCCATCGCGGGCGAGGGCAAGATAATCACCGCCGGCGGCCTGGATGTGCATATCCATTTCATCTGTCCGCAACAGATTGAGGAGGCGCTGTATTCCGGCATCACCACCATGCTGGGGGGTGGCACCGGCCCGGCCACGGGCACCAACGCCACCACCTGCACGCCGGGGCCCTGGCATATCCAGCGCATGTTGCAGGCCGCCGACGGCTTTCCCATGAACCTGGGCTTTTTCGGCAAGGGCAATGCCTCGCTGCCGGGCGCCCTGGTGGAACAGGTGGAGGCCGGCGCCTGCGGCCTGAAACTGCACGAGGACTGGGGCACCACGCCCGCGGCCATCGATTGCTGTTTATCGGTGGCGGACGAGATGGATGTCCAGGTGATGATCCACACCGATACCCTGAACGAGAGCGGCTTTGTCGAGAACACCATCAAGGCCTTCAAGGGCCGCACCATCCATGCCTTCCACACCGAAGGTGCCGGTGGCGGCCACGCCCCCGATATCATCAAGGTCTGTGGCGAGGCCAACGTGATCCCCTCGTCCACCAATCCGACCCGCCCCTATACCCGCAATACGGTGGACGAGCATCTGGATATGTTGATGGTCTGCCACCACCTGGACCCCAACATCGCCGAAGACGTCGCCTTCGCCGAAAGCCGCATCCGCAAGGAGACCATCGCGGCGGAGGACATCCTGCATGACCTGGGCGCCTTTTCCATTATCGCCTCGGACAGCCAGGCCATGGGCCGGGTCGGCGAGGTCATCATCCGGACCTGGCAGACCGCCGACAAGATGAAGAAGCAATTCGGCGCCCTGGATGGCGAGCAGGGAGACAACGACAATCTGCGCGCCCGGCGCTATGTGGCGAAATACACCATCAACCCGGCCATCGCCCAGGGCATCGGGGCGCACGTGGGTTCCATCGAGGTGGGCAAGCTGGCCGATCTGTGCCTGTGGTCGCCGGCATTTTTTGGCGTCAAGCCGGACATGGTTTTAAAGATGGGCAGCATCGCGGCGGCGCAAATGGGCGATCCCAACGCCTCGATCCCAACGCCGCAGCCGCAATACATGCGGCCCATGTTTGCGGCTTTTGGCGGCGCCCGGGCGGCCTCCTCGGTGAACTTCGCCAGCCAGGCCGGCATCGAAGCGGGCATTGGCGAGCGCTATGTCCTGGCCAAGCCGCTGGCGGCGGTGGGCAATACCCGTGGCGGTATCGGCAAGGGGGCGATGATCCTGAACGACCTTATGCCGAAGATCGAGGTCGATCCCGAAACCTATGAGGTCCGCGCCGACGGCACCCTGCTGACTTGCGAGCCGGCGGAGGTTCTGGCCATGGCGCAACGCTACTTCCTGTATTGAGGAGAGAGAAATGGAACGCGCGATTGCCCATTTCAACGCCTCCGCCTGGCCGTCCGAGCAGGCCACGGACAGCGTCACCCTGGCATTTGACGAACGCCACCGCAGGCGTATCCGCCTGCATACGGACAATGGCGAGGAAATCCTGCTGGATCTGCCGAAGGCGATTGCCATGGCCCATGGCGATGGCCTGCGCATCAGCGACGGCCGCTGGCTGGTGGTCCGCGCCGCGCCGGAACCATTGGCGGAAATTCGTTGCGCCACGCCCCTGGCCCTGCTGCGCATGGCCTGGCATCTGGGCAACCGCCATCTGCCCACCGATGTCACGGCGGAGCGTCTGCGTATCCGCCCCGATCACGTGATCGAGGCCATGGCGCGGGCCATGGGCGCCCAGGTCGACGCCGTCACCGCGCCCTTTTAACCCGAGGGCGGCGCCTATGAGGACGCCGGCAATGGCGGGCATAGCCATGAGCATTGAACCGCTAGATCTGTTGCGGCTGCAAAGCTGGCTGTCACCGGCCTTTCCCATTGGCGCTTTCAGCTATTCCCATGGCCTGGAAACTGCCGTCGAAGCTGGCCTGGTGGGCGACCGCGACAGCCTGATCGATTGGCTGGGAGCGGACCTGCGCCACGGCGGCGGACGCTGCGAAGCGATCTTTCTGGCCACGGCCTTGGGGGCGGAAGACGAAACCTTCCTGGAAATCGCGGAACTGGCGGCGGTCTCCTTTGCCTCCCGGGAACTGGCCCTGGAAAGCCTGTCCCAGGGCGAGGCTTTTCTGGGGACCGTCAACCGCGCCTGGCCCCATGATGCCCTAGGGGCACGGCGGGATTTGCTGGATCAGGCCGGCATAACGCCCACCCTGGCCATCGCCGTCGCCATGGCTTGCCGGGCGCACGGGATCGAGCCCGCCAGCGCGCTGCATCTGTATCTACAGGCCTGGTCGGCCAATTTGATCAACGCCGCCGTGCGCCTGGTGCCCCTGGGCCAGACCGACGGCCAGTTGGCCCAGGCCGCCCTGGAAGCCGCCGTCATGGCCACCGCGCAAGAGGCCGCCGCCGCCACCTTGGACGATCTGGGTTCCGCCGCCATCATGGTGGACTGGGCCAGCATGCAACACGAAAACCAATATACGAGGTTGTTTCGATCATGAGCACCAGCACCGATCTATCGCCCCATCATGGCCCCCTGCGCATCGGCGTCGGGGGTCCCGTCGGCTCCGGCAAGACCGCGTTGTTGGAGGCATTGTGCCGCCGCATGCGCGACGAGCGGGATATCATCGTGATCACCAACGATATCTATACCAAGGAGGATCAGCAGATCCTGACCCGCGCCGGCGCCTTGCCGGCGGAACGGATCATGGGCGTGGAAACCGGCGGCTGCCCACATACCGCGATCCGCGAAGATGCCTCGATCAATCTGGCGGCGGTGGCGCAGATGAGCCGGGCCTTCCCAAAGGCGGAAATCTGCCTGATCGAGTCGGGCGGCGATAATCTGGCGGCCACCTTCAGTCCCGAACTGGCTGATCTGACCATCTATGTCATCGATGTCGCGGCGGGGGAGAAAATCCCCCGCAAGGGCGGCCCCGGTATTACCCGCTCGGACCTGCTGATCATCAACAAGATCGACCTGGCCCCCATGGTCGGCGCCGACCTGGACGTTATGCGCCGCGACAGCGAACGCATGCGCGGCGGCCGCCCCTTTGTTTTCACCAATCTGAAGACCCACGAAGGTCTGGAGGTAGTGGTGGACTTCATCACCACGGCGGGGGGCCTTGCACCCGTGGCCCCGGGCCGGCAGGCGTCGGGCGGAAATCTCTCATAGCGCTTGCCCTTTCCGAATCCATGCCTAAATTGATCCCTGAGCTATTTTCGATTTATCGGAGTCGCTAACGCGCGACAGGAACAGGACACCGGGCGGATATCATACAGGATGTGTTGTCGCGGCCCCTATTTGTCATTGCCGGGCTTATACCACATTGCGATGATATACCCCGACTCCCCGCAGACCCGAAAAAGTTCTGGCAATCCGGCTGCGGATCGATTCTTCTCGCGGTCATGATTCGCGGTGGATTTCTGAGCATCGAGGAACGCGCGGCCCTGGAG
>JAKZRK010000114.1:0-2706 GCA_047518225.1 Alphaproteobacteria bacterium
AGAAAAAGCGCATGGCTATTCACCGTCGATTAGTGCGATAGGTTCAATCCGCCATTGCCGCATTGCAGCCGCCGCGCCGGAGCTAACCATCGCATTCGCAAATGAGATATTGGCCGTCGCCGTGGGCTGATCCATCGTGTACCCGACAAACCGCATAGTTCCGAGGTTGTGGACAGCATCCGCGCAGGTCGGATCGTTGGCCCATGTTTCGATGATCGGGATTGCGGCGGCCAAGTGTCGGGTTAGCCTGCCTAGCACCGGCTGCGGCGGATCCGCCATGCCGTCGCCGTAGCCCAATTCGCCCGCCAATTCGGGAACCGTGATAGTTACGCTCACAATGCCGCCTGTCGCCTGTTGCGCCGCCGTGTGGCGGTTCGGTTATCAATGTATTCCCGGATGCTGCCAAGGCCATAGTAGCGGTCGGCAGCGTCGGCGCATTGCCGACTTGGTTCGGTTGCGCCGGGCAGCGTTAGTCGCTCAACGATAACGCGGATTCCAGGGTCAACGGTTTCCTGCCTAGCCTGCCCACCAAACAATGCCAGCAACGAGGTATACCGTGTGCTGCCGGGCTTTTCGGAGATGGTGGCGATTACTGGCCGGTCATCTTCAATGGCAAAGCGCACAAGGCTTGTGCGTAGGGATTCAACCATCGCAATGGCGTAGGCTTGATCGTCCAGACGCTCCGGGTATCGGCCATCGGGCAGCCGCTCCAGCAAAAGCAACGCGGCCAGGATGCTTTGAAAGTCGGCAGCGAATGGCTGATAACCAGCCGCCGCAAGCGCGGCCATCAATACCCGCGCGCGTTGTGTTTTGCCTGCCCCGGCCGGGCCAGCGATGATGACACTTGCGGATTGCGCCTGCCTAATGTTCAGGGTTGATTGCCGGTATGCCGGGTTGTCCACCAACCCGATAGCGTCGCCTGCCACCCGTGCCACGTTCCGCACACCATCGGCGGCCAGGTACTGTTGCAGTATGTCAAATTCACCCGATAGGCCGCTGATTTTGCCTTGCCTTGCAAGGTAGGCTGTTTCGCGGCCCAGCTCGGAATCAGGCAGGATGATCTCGGCAAGCAAGGCGGTATCGCTGTCCAGGATGGTCAACCCGTCGCCGGTTGCGCCAACCTGTTGCCGCCTGTTGTGCATAAGGTTGGCCGTCCAGGATTGCCGGTCAATGTCAGGCCCCCACGCTCCCGGCAGCATCCGCTCCGGCCCCAGCCCGCCGTATGGGTTGGGCGCAACGTCGCCATAAACGATGACGGGCCCGGCTATCGTTCCCGGACTTGGTGAGCCTTCGGCCTGCCTTATCTGGAAGTCGCCGCCGAACGTCTGCCCGCGTTGCGCCATGATTAGGCATCCCCAACGGTGAGCCGCCCGCCATTTGGAGCGACTGCCCAAATGATCTCAAACGTGCTAGGACGCAACGGGAATGTGTCGCCCACCCCGTAGACAAAACCATCGCCCGATACATCGTTGGCGGTTGGGTTGACGCTCGCCAATTCAGCAATGTACAGCGCACCCGTTTGACCCCGGTATTGCGCGTGATAAAACGCGCCCGGAGTCAACAGGTTGGTCAAGTTGACGGGAATACCCGCCACCAAGTCAATGCGGCGGGTAGTCATTAGGCCGTCTGAAATTCCAAGCGGCGATAGCGAACAGGGTCAACCATATCCTGCCCGACATACATCGTCGCCGTTACGCTGGTTTGATCCTCGCTCGAATTGGTGTAAATATCCCGCACCAGCCGGACACCACGCCAGATTGCTTGCGTGTAGCCACGGCCCGGCCCGGCAGCGTAGGCCAGCGCGGTTGCCACGTTTTCATCAGTTTGCCCGACTGCCGGAGTCGCCGGCATATTGGCCGATACCCGGAACCTGCCAGACGGCAGACGATCCCGCAACAGGTCGCCGGAGGTCGCAATCTGCAACCCGCGCGCGTATTTCCAGGTATTGGAGTTCACCAACATTCGGATTGCGTCGGCGTCCATAGCGATTTTCCCGTCCACGGCGTCATCGTAGGCGTCCAGGAAATCCGTCCAGACGGCAACCGCTGCGGGATTCGTAGGATCGGGCAGCGCGCTAATGACGCCAACCAAGGCCGGCGACACGTTGGCGACGGCAGCCTGTCCATTCAGGCCCACGGCGTCCAGTTTGTCGGTCAACTGCATTCGGAGGTCGGCGGCCAGCGAATCAGACGCGCCGCGCATTTTCACGTCAATGATGTTGTCGTAGAAAATCCGGGATTGTACCCGACTCGGATTGATCGCCTTGGTGGTAAAGGTAGCGGCGACAGCGTCCAGGGCCGCGCCTGCCACCCGGAAATCAGCCGATCCGCCCATTGTGAGCGACACATAGGATTGCGTACCAAACGCAACAGTTGGCCGATCCCAACCGAGATAGTCGCCGCTGCCCATAGCAAACAGCCTGCCGGCGATGCTTGATTGATTATCCTGTATGGCCGTGGCGATGCTGGTTACGGCGTCAACGCGGTATTGCCGTTCGGCTGGCATATTCCGCAGCACGTCCAGGGGCATGTATTCTGCCGGGCAGTCATCGCCAAGGGTGGCGCAACGCAGTTCGGCGGCAGCACCGCTAACGCCAAGGCCAGCGGCGGCAGCGTTCATATAGTCGGCAGCCGATACCCGGTCAAGCAACCGCGCAATTTCCCGTTCGGCGGGATCATCGCCGCGCCGATCCTGCCCGGCGTCGGG
>JAKZRK010000115.1:0-11302 GCA_047518225.1 Alphaproteobacteria bacterium
TCGTAAATCTCCTCGAACTTCATCAATCTCAGTCCCTGTACTTGTTCTGTCCGCCGCATCGAAGTCCTCCCTATGGAGACCTTCTAAATCCGGACAGATCATTTGGTACATAAACCGGACAGATCACATGTTACCGACAGCCAAGCATCACAACCGGGACAAACCACCTCATGTTGGCTTATGCTTCCCCATGAGCGCGTTCCAACCGCGGGGGTAGATCATGCGGATCGGCAGGATCGTTGGCATTGTCGTCGTCGTATTAGTGGCCATCGTTGGAGGGGGCGCGGCTTACCTGGCCAGCCTGGATGTGGATGAATACCGCGGCGCGATCGCCCGGGCGGCCCAGGACGCCACCGGCCGGGCCTTGCAGTTGGAAGGCCCCCTGGCCTTGTCGGTATCGTTGACCCCAACCGTGTCGGGCGAGGGCATCAGCCTGGCCAACGCGCCCTGGGGCTCGCGGGCACAGATGTTGACCCTGCAACGTTTTGAAGTGCAGTTGCAATTGCTGCCCTTGTTGTTGGGCGATGTCCAGGTCAACCGGTTGATTTTGATCGAACCGGATATCCTGCTGGAAACCAATGCCAAGGGCAGGCCCAACTGGATATTCCAGGCGCCCGGCGAGCAGACAGGCGGGACGGCGGCGGCGGAGGGCGGCGTCGCGATACCCCATATTGGCCGTCTGTTGATCGAAAATGGCCTGTTGACCTACCGCGACGGGGTCAGCGGCAGGACCACGAAGATCGCCTTGAAGTCGGTGGAGGCCGAGGCCAATTCGACCGACGATCCCCTGCAATTGAATGTTCTGGCTGCCTTCAACGACGTGGCCGTGAGACTGAACGGCACCTTGGGCTCCCTGAAAAATGCCCTCGGCGGCGATCAACCCCTGCGGATCGATCTGACGGCGCGGGGCCTTGGCCTGACCGCCACAATAAAAGGGTCGGCCAAGGCGGCCGCCGGCACCCTGGATGCCCGGGTCGAGCTGTCGGCCGCCGATCTGTCCGGGCTGCGGCCCCTGGCCGGCGATGGGGTGCCGGCGAACGTGGGCCTGAGGCTCAGCGTCCTGGTCAAGGCTTCGGGCGGCAAGGCAGACTTCTCCGACCTTAAACTGAGCTTGGGCAACAGCGATCTGGCGGGAACCGTTAGTATCGACGTCAGTGGAAAGCTGCCGAATTTGACCGCTGATTTGACCGGCAAACGTCTCGATCTGGCTCAATTACGGCCGCCGGGCAAAAAGGACGGGGCGGATAAAGCGAAAGCGGGCACGAAAGCTAACCGGCCCGGCAAGGTATTTCCGACCGAACGGCTTCCCTTCGATAGCCTTAGGGCCCTTGATGCCGATGTAAAATTGTCCCTGGGGGAAGTGGTAACGCCCGGCATCGGCCTGCGGGATCTATCGGCCGTCGCGGTCTTGAAAAACGGCCGCTTGACCCTGAAACCCATGCTCTTGACCGTGGCCGGCGGCACCGTGCGGCTTTCCGCCTCGGTTGATGCGGGCCGCAAAATTCCAGCCGTGACCTTTGAAATGACGGCGCCGAAACTGGACGTGGGACGCCTGTTGGACGAAAGCAAGACCACGAATCTGGTCCAGGGTACGGGCAACCTGTCGATCAAATTGGCCGGCCGGGGTAATTCCGTGGCCGCCATCGCCGGCAGTCTGAACGGCGGCACCAAATTGCTCATGAACGAGGGCAAGGTGAAGACGGAAGCTTTCGATGCCGCCATCGGCGGCCTGTCGGCGATCGTGGGCATGATGTCATCGGAGAAATCGGAATGGACGGTGCTGAATTGCGTTGCCTCCCGGTTTGAAATCAAGCAGGGCATCGCCACCTCCCAGGTGCTGCTGGCCGATACGGATTATTCCACCGTGGTGGGCGAGGGCAAAATGGACCTGGGCAGGGAAGTCCTGGCCATGAAAGTCTCGCCGCGGTCAAAATCGGCGACCCTGAACGTCGCCGTGCCCGTCAAGATTGGCGGCACCTTTGCCGAACCCACCTTCCGGCCCGATGAATTGGCCACGGCGCGGCGTTTGGGCGGCCTGCTGGGCGCCGCCACGTTTCCGCCCCTGGCCTTGCTGGCACTGGGGGATATGGGTAGCGGCGAAGATAATCCCTGTCTGAAGATCGCCAAGGGCGGCGGCAAAAAACCGGCCGCCAAGGCGGCGCAACCGGCGCTGGGCGGCGCAAATGATGCCGTCATGGCGCCCTTGGATGCCTTAAGAAAGGGCCTGGGCGGATTGTTCAAAAAGAACTAGCCCTCAACCGGTTCCCCCGCCCGGAATAGTCCGGATCTGCTCTAATACTGATCACGCCGCTTGACCCAAGCCATTGTAAAAGACAGGCCGGCCTCGTCGCGGCCCATGGGCGTGAGGTCAAGAAGGTGATAGGTGGCGTTCAAAAAATCGAGGCCGCGGGCGTAGGTCGAATAGCTGTGGCAAATGCTCTTGTCCGGCAGCCGGTAAAAAACGCTCAGGCCCGGCTTTTCCTCGCCAGATACCTTGCCGGTGTAATTATAACCCCGCCCGTCGGCGTCATTGCCCGCTGGGAAGGTCACGCCGAAATCGGCACTGAATGTGCTGTCCGCCGCCGACACCCAATTGAATGTCCACCCCAATCGTTCCTTGTAGGCCAGCAGTTTTTCCAAGGGCGCGTTTGAAACCGCGACAAAGGCTGTGTTGCGCGCGCCAAGATGGGCATCGGTGCCGTTGAAATTGTCGGCCCAAAAAGAGCAACTTGGGCATCCTTCCGCCCAATCCGGCCCGAACATGAAATGTTGGACGATGAGCTGGCTGTGGGCCCCGAAAAGGTCGTCTAGACCCTGCTCGCCAGATGCCGTTTGGAATCTATAAGTCTTTTCGACCCTAACCAACGGCAATGCCCGGCGCTCGGCGGCCAGGCGGTCCCGCGCCTTGGTAAAGGCCTTTCCCTTGGCCAGCAGCGCCTTGCGCGCCGTTAGCCATTCCGCCTGCGAAACAATCTTTGGTGTGTGCATGATGTTCTCCATTCCTAACGGCTGGCGGCACCTGCGTCGTGCCGCGAGTGAACAGGGCTAAATGTCACGGCAGCGACGTCTCCTGGTCCGTCAAATGACGGGCCAAGGCATCGAATTGTTGGTTCCAAAATATCTGGTACCCGGCAAGCCATTCGGCGGCGCCTTTCATGGGCGCCGCGACCAGGCAGCAATGGCGGCTGCGGCCGCGCTTTGCCACCGTCACGAGGCCGGCATCGGCAAGTACGCGCACATGCTTCGATACCGCGGTAAGGGACATATCAAAGGGTTCGGCAAGCTCGGACAAGGTTACTTCCCCCACGGCCAGCCGGGCCGCGATGGCACGTCTGGTCGAATCCGCGAGCGCGGAAAATGTGGCATCAAGCGTATGCATGGGCAGCACCCCAAATTATTTTTAGTCAACCATGTTTTTGATTAAACAACTTGGCTAAAATAGTCAACCGCCTGGTTGATTAAAAATGCCAAATGGCAGGATTCCGGCCCTATCGCGGCCGTGATCCATTCAACATAAATTCTCATGGCCCAGTGTTTTCGCCCCGGTTGCCGGAATAGCCCGGAACCGCACTAATCCTGTAGCAGGGGGATAAGCGCTCTTACACCGTCAATGCTGTCGGCGCCGAAGACGCGAAAGTCATCGCTGGCGTGGGCCAGGGCCTCGGCCCGCTGGCCGGGACCGAAACCGGTCAGGACATGGACGCCCCCGGCCAGGCCGGCATTGCGCCCCGCGCCCATGTCGGTGGGCAGATCGCCAACGATCCAGGACGGCGCCAGCTCTATACCCAGGGCCCCGGCCGCCTTTAACAACATGCCGGGATTGGGTTTGCGGTCCGCATGCTCGCGGTCATAGGGCGCTTCGGCCTCCGGGTGATAGGGGCAGGCGCAGACCGCATCCACACGGCCCCCCAGGGCGGCCAGATCGGCCATGATCTTGTCCTGCACGGCCTGGAATTCCGTCCACCCGTAGATCCCGCGCCCGACGCCGGATTGATTGCTTACCAGGACCACGTGCAGGCCCCGCTGGTTGGCAAGCGCGATGGTCTCGCCGGCACCGGGGATCAGTTCGGTCTTTTCCACTTCGTGCAGATAGTGGGTTTCCACCACCACCACGCCGTCCCGGTCCAGAAATAATGCCGGCGCCGAACGCTGGCCGCCCAGGATTTCGATCCAAACGCCGTCCGCGTCCACGAAAGTCGGTGGCGATTTAGCCATTGCCGGTCTGCAGAACCGCCGGATTGATCAGATAGTAGGGGTCCAACTTGCCATCAATGGCATCCAGGCAATTTTGCACCGCCCGCAGACCCATGGCGCGGAAGGCCTCGCGCGTCACGCCGGCGATATGGGGGCTAAGCAGGACATTTTCCAGGCTCAACAGGGGCAGATCCGGGGCCGGCGGCTCGTCACGGGTTACATCCAATCCGGCGGCGGCCAACGGGCCGTTGGTCAGGGCCTGGTATAGGGCATCCTCGTCCAACAAGGTGCCCCGGGCGGTATTGATCAGCACCGCGCCCTTGCGCATGCGGGAGAATTCCTGGCCCGTCATCACCGGGCTGCCGTCTTGATTGCCGGGGCGATGCATGGTGACAATATCGGCCCGGTCCAGGGCGTCGCGGAAATCCTCCACATAGTCGTAGCCATGGCCCCGGACCACCCGTTTCGGCACGTAGGGGTCGGCCACGATGACATCCATGTCAAAGGCGGCGCAGCGCCGCGCCATGCGGGTGCCGATGCGGCCAAATCCGACGATCAGGATGGTCTTGCCCGCGACCTCGCCGGCGGTCAAGGCGTTGCGCCGGGTGTAATCCTGTTTGCGCACGGCGGCATCCAGGGGCAGGGCGTCCTTCACCGTGGCCAGCATCAACATGAAGGCATGCTCGCAGACGGCGTTGGAATTGGCCTCGCCGACCACGGCGAGGGGCAGGCCATGGGCCGTGGCCGCTGCCACGTCCACATTGTCGTAACCGACCCCATGGCGGGCGATCACCTTCAGGCTACCCCCTTTGGCGCAGGCTTCTGCGCCAAAGGGGGTAGTGCGCAGGACCAGCCCATGGCAGCCCGGAATAGCATCGATCAATTCCTGCTCCGTAGGCTCCACCAGGATTTCCACCTGGATGTCCGGGCGTTCCGCCAACAAGGCTTCCGCGTCCGGATGGAAGCGGCCAGCCAGTAAAATTTTCGGCATTTAAGTTTAACCCCGCGCGGCGGCGATTTCCTCGGCTGCCCTCAGGGCCAATAGCCGGCTGTCGTTGGCAATGGTGCAGAATTGGAAACCCTTTTTGAACAACCGCGCCGCCATTTCGCCGCTGGCGCAATGGCTGCCCGCCACCACGCCATTACGCTTGGCCGCGGCCAGAATGGTATCCATGGCGTCCACCACTTCCGAAATGGTCGGGTCGCCCGACGGCGGGTGGCCCAGGCTGATGGACAGATCCGCCGGGCCCACATAGATCGCGTCCAACCCGTCCGTGCTCATGATCTCATCGAGATTGTCCAACGCCGGCAAGGTCTCGATCATCGCCAGGGTGACGAGGGTGTCGTTGGCTTCCGAGGCATAATCGCCGCCGGCATACATGGCGGCCCGCACGGGACCAAAGCTGCGATAACCTTGGGGGAAATAGCGGCAGGCGCCGACGAACTTTTGGGCCTCTTCCCGGTTGTTGATCATCGGGCAAACGATGCCATAGGCGCCCGCGTCCAATGCCTTCATGATGTGGATCGGGTCGTTCCAGGGCACCCGCACCAAAGGCGTCACATCCAGGGTGGAAATGGCCTGCAGCATGGTCACCGCCGCCTGATAATCGACCAACCCGTGCTGCAAATCCACGGTGACGGAGTCGAACCCCGCATGGGTCATAACCTCGGCGCTGACCGAGCTGGGAATACCCAGCCAACCGTTGACCACGGCACCGCCTTCGGCCCAGATTTTCTTTACATTGTTCGTGCGCATGTTCGGATCCTAACCTGTCAATTACTTTTCGGTTCCAAGCCTATCAGTCAGCCCGCCTGGCTTAAACCGGGTCCCAGCTAAACACGTCCTGACTGCGGTCCAGGGGTATGAAGCTGGATTGCATGGCCGGCATGGCGTGTTCGGCGATGGTTTCCGGTGTCCAGCCTTCGCTCCGCTGCACCGAGCGGATCGGCCGGGGCTGGCTGAACAGAAAGATTTCATTGTGCCGCACGCCAAAGATCTGCGCCGTGACCTCCGCGGCCGCGTCCGAGAGCAGGAACACCGCCATGGGCGCGATCTTGGCCGGCACCATGGCCTTGATCTTTTCCACACGGGCGGCCTGGGCCTCGTCGGCGATGGGGATGGTGCCGATCAGGCGGCTCCATGCAAAGGGCGAGATGCAGTTGGAGCGGACGCCAAAGCGCGACATATCCAGGGCCAGGGATTTGGATAATCCCGCGATGCCCAGTTTGGCGGCGGCATAGTTGGCCTGGCCGAAATTACCCACAAGGCCGGAGGTTGAGGTCATGTGCACGAAGGCGCCGCTCTGCTGCTCGCGAAAGCGGGTCGCCGCCGCCCGGGCGACGTTGAAACAGCCCTTCAAATGCACGGCGATGACGATGTCCCACTCTTCCTCGGTCATTTTGTGGAAGATGACGTCGCGCAGAATGCCGGCGTTGTTGACGATGCCGTCGATGCGGCCATAGGTATCCACGGCCTGTTGCACCATGGCCTCCGCCGTATCGAAATCGGCGACCGAGCCATAATTGGCGCTGGCTTCGCCCCCCGCTTCCTTGATATCGCCAACCACTTCCATGGCTGGGGTTCTGTCCGCGCCTTCACCGTCGGCCTCGCCGCCCAGGTCGTTGACGATCACCTTGGCGCCCTGGCTGGCGGCCAGCAAGGCGATGTCACGGCCGACGCCGCGCCCGGCGCCGGTTACCAGAATTACCTTGTCCCTTAGCATCGCGCCGGCATTGATTTGTTCTGTCATGACCTGTCGTATCCTCCGTGGCGTACATTTGGCGCGCCGTTGCGGTCGCCTGTAATTTCGGGAGTCGCAACATACACCCAACGCCCGCAGAGGCAAGCAACGGCAATATTCGACGCGCATGGATTTGGCGAAGGGCAGGCGCTAAACTCTCTCCATAATAATTCATCAGGCGATTGGAGGAATGGGGATGAGAGCGGCAATCTTCAGCGAGCATGGCGGCGTGGACAAAATCAGCATCGGCGATTTTCCGGACCCGGAATGCGGCCCCGACGATGCCGTCATCAAGGTCCACGCCGTGTCGCTGAACGGCTTTGACCCCATGATTCTGGGTGGCACGACCAGCCTGAAGACACCCTTTCCCATGGTGCCGGGCGGTGATTACGCAGGCGAAATCGTGGAACTGGGGGCCAATGTCGGCGGTGATTGGGCCATTGGCGACAGGGTATGCCCCCATCCCTTTGTCCCCAGCGAGGGGATGACGGGCGAGACGCGCCTGGGCGCGGCGGCCGAATTTGCCCGTATCCCGGCCAGTCATCTGATCCGGACCCCCGATGCGGTCAGCGACGACGATGCCGCCGCCCTGCCCATCGCCTATGGCACCGCCTACCGCATGATGCTCACCCGCGGCAAGGTCAAGGCGGGGGAAATGGTGTTGATCCTTGGCGCCACGGGCGGCGTGGGCACCTGTTGCGTACAACTCGCCAAGGCCGCCGGGGCCACGGTCATCGTCACCGGCAGTGCGGAATGGAAGCTGGATAAGCTAAAGGAACTGGGCGCCGATCATGTGATCGATACCTCGAAGGAAGATCTCGTTGCCGCCACCCACGCCATCGCCGGCAAGCCCCGGCTGTGGGTCGGCGGCGGCGTCGATGTGATTATCAATTACATTGGCGGGGAAACCTGGGCCCAGTCATTGCGCTGCCTGGCGCCGGACGGTCGCATGCTGACTTGCGGCGCCACCGCCGGATACGCCCCGCCCACGGACATCCGTTACATCTGGACCTACGAGCAGAACATCATCGGCTCGAATGGCTGGACCACGGAAGAACAGATCGCGGTTCTGGACATGGTGGCGCGGAAAGAACTTATACCGGTTATCCACGCGGTCCGCCCGCTCGATCAGATCGCGCCGTCCATTCAGGAACTGATTGACCGCAGCATCGTAGGGAAGACCATCATCCGCCCCCAGGAATGAACCGGAAACCATTTGAACGCCGGGCCGGAAGGGCGGCCGGCTTGGTGACCCTATGAACATCGAAAATTGCCGAAACAATCGGAGGGCATGCCATGGGACGCAAAATCCTGCTGATCACCACGGACCAGCAGCGCCATGATGCCTTGGGCTGTACTGGCGGCACGGTGGCGCGGACGCCGGCAATCGACCGCCTGGCCGCGGCTGGGCTGAACTTTCGCCAGGCGCGCAACCAGAACACTGTCTGCATGCCAGAACGCGCGACCATTCTGACCGGGCAATATATCCGCACTCACGGCGTCACATCGAACGGCATCCCGTTGCCCGGGGACGCGCCCAACCTGGCGGCCTATCTGCACGGGCACGGCTACCGTACGGCGCTGCTGGGCAAGGCGCATTTCGAGCCCGCCTCGCACACCGATTATTTCGAGAACTGGGCCGCCAGCCGTGGCGAGACGGGCCCCCACCGCGGCTTCGAACGTATGGAGCTGTGCGGTCACACCGGGCGCCCGGGCCGCAGCCTGACCCACTATCCGCGCTGGCTGCGCGAGGGCTATCCCGGCGAAGTCGATGGCTTTCACGAATATACCGCCGCGGGCGGACCCAGCGGGCGCGGCGGCGGCGACACCTTGGCGCCGCAAGTCTGGCATAATCCGATCCCCCGCGGGCATTATCACACGGACTGGACGGCCGAGCGCACCATCGCCTTTCTGGATACCCTGGACGCCGGCGACGATTGGTTCGTCTGGATGAGCTTTCCCGATCCGCATCATCCCTGGGATCCGCCGCAGGATGAGCTCAAACGGGTGGACTGGCGCGATCTTGAACTGCCGGCAGGCTATCCGGGTTCGCCGGAACGGACGGCGGAGATCCTGGCCGGCAAGCCACACCACTGGCTGGCATGGTATGAAGGGCGCGGGCAGTTTAATTTCGAAGTCCCCGCCGACTTCGTGCCCGCACGGTTGACGCCGGATCAGATCCGCGAAGTCAACGCCATGGTGCATGTGGAGAACGAATTGATCGACGAGGCCGTGGGCCGGGTCGTGGGCCACATCGAGGCACTTGGCTGGGGCGCCGACACGGATTTCTTCTACACGACGGACCACGGCGAGTTTCAGGGTGATTTCGGCATGCTGTTCAAGGGGCCGTATCACGTGGAGGCGCTGATGCGGCTGCCATTCATTTGGCGCCCGGCACCAAGCGCGGGGATCGCGCCGGGGGAGATCCACGCGCCCGTCGGGCACGTGGATTTGGCGCCGACGATCTGCGGCCTTGCCGGATTGGCGATTCCCGATTGGATGCAGGGCGCGCCGTTACCTACCCGGGAGGAAGCCGCCGGCGGGCATGAACGTACGATCACCGAATGGCAGGACGGCTTCGCCGGCAAGGATATCGTCATGCGCACGTTGTACCGCGACGGCCATATCTGCACGGTCTACGAAAAGACCAATTACTACGACAGCGATGACGTGGGCGAACTCTACGATCTGTCCGAAGACCCCTTGCAATGGCACAACCTGTGGGCCGACCACGCGTGCCAAGGGTTGAAATCGGACCTTATCGCCGACCTTTATGACAATCTGCCCCCCGGCCGGACCGAGCCCCTGGAAAAGGTCGCTCAGGTTTAACGGGCTGTTGTCTGATACAGTGGGCGGCTGATTAAAACCGCGGACACGGGAGACATAAATGGCAGCGAATATGGGACAAACGGCCCCGGACGATAGCTGGCTCGCCAGGCTCGAGGAGCCGATCCTGGAGCCGGACCTGGCCATCGTCGATCCGCACCATCACCTTTGGCTGCGCAACGGCCACACCTATTTGATGCCGGAACTTGCCGCCGACCTGGCCAGCGGCCACGACATTGCCGCCACGGTCTTTGCCGAATGCCATTCCATGTACCGCCAAGAGGGGGAGGGGCCGCAGGCGGAACGTTCCCTGGGCGAAACGGAGTTCGTGGCGGGCCAGGCGGCCATGAGCGCCGGCGGCCAATTCGGCACCGCGCGGGCCTGTGCGGTGATGTTCGGCAACGTGGACATGACCTTGGGCGCGGCAGTCGAGCCCCTGCTGGAGCGGCATATGGCGGCCGCCGGCGGCCGCTTTCGGGGTGTCAGATACTCCACCGGCTGGGACCCGGACGACGGCATTCACAACGTTGCCCCGTCCCCCCGCATGCTGGCCGACGGGCGGGTCAGGCAGGCGGCGGGCGTGTTGGCGGCCCTGAACCTCAGCTTCGATTGCTGGCTCTACCACCCGCAGCTAGACGAGGTTGGTGAACTGGCGGATGCTTTCCCCGATCTGACGATCGTCCTCAACCACGTGGGCAGCCCCATCCTCGGCGGCCCTTACCGGGGCAAGAGGGAGGAGGTGTTCGAAGACTGGCGCGGCCGCATCCGCCGCGTCGCCCGGCGCCAGAATGTCTATGTCAAACTCGGCGCCCTGCCCATCCGCATGCCCGGCTTCGAGGGCGATCGAAGCCTGCCGCCCGGCTCGGAGGAAGTGGCGGCGGCCTGGCGCCCCTGGATCGAGACCTGCATCGAAGCCTTCGGCGCGCGCCGCGCCATGTTCGAATCCAATTTCCCCGTCCAGAAACGCTGGTGCAGCTACCAGGTCTGTTGGAACGCCTTTAAACGCCTGGCCGCCGGTGCAACGGCGGCGGAGAAGCGGGACCTGTTCGCCGGCGCCGCCGCGCGGGCGTACCGGATGGAGGGCACGGCCAACGATTTCTAGCTTTGTAAACTGTTGATCGACAGCTCTTGCCGCAGTTCGCGGGTTGCCTCTTCCTTGTAATCCTCCAGCGGAATGCCGGTACCATCGGCGATCTTCACCACCGCGCTGAACGAGGCGATGGTGGCGCAGGCATCGACAAAGGCGGCATCCCCCAGACTTTCGCGCACTGCCCGGCGCGCCGCGGCCATGGCGGCATCCCCGCCCCCATGAACGGCCTCCACCAGATCGATCAGGATTTGGCCGTGGGCTACGCTGCCGGCCCCGCCACCCGCCATCACGATGGCCGAGAGGTCATATTGATCCACTAGTGTCCGGTTAAAAATCGAATAAATTCAATTGGTTGGTTATTTGCGAAGCGTTGCATCTGTTTTCGTCTCCCGCAAGTGCTTGATGTATGGGCATTTTCTCGAAGAGGGTCACCGAGAGGATCTGTAACAAA
>JAKZRK010000116.1:0-29296 GCA_047518225.1 Alphaproteobacteria bacterium
TCCCGAAACCGTCCAGGCGGCGCGCAGCCGGACCGAGGTCATCGTCGGCCTTGTCGCCAGGGAAGGCTCGACGCTGCGCCAGCTGCTGGGCCGCCTCGCGGGCGCCCGCGGCCATTTCACCTTCGCCGGCACCCCCGACCAGATCGCCGAACTGATGCAAGAGTGGTGCGAGGCGGGGGCGGCCGACGGCTTCAACCCGATGCCGCCGGTGCTGCCCTGGATGGCGGATGCCTTCATCGACGAGGTGATCCCCCGCCCGCGCGCGCAGCCTCTTCCGCAAGGCCCATCATGGCCAGACGCTCCGCGACCACTTCGGCCCGCCGCGCCCCGATCGGTAAGCGGTCGGGCGCCAGGGCGCCCGGATCGGCCCGACGACCGGGCCATGGACGCCTCGGGCCCGCGACCGGGCCGCCGAGGACACCGGGGGGGAAAAGTTCGACCCGTGCCATGGCGCCCAAGTGGGCGCCGGCCGGTCAGGCCGCCCCATCGGAGGCGTGAGAGAAGCGAACCGCCGTGAGATCAAAAACTTGGCGCACCCGACAGGATTCGAACCTGTGACCTCTGCCTTCGGAGGGCAGCGCTCTATCCAGCTGAGCTACGGGTGCCAGGGTGGCGGGCCCCGGCCGGCGGGGCCGGGCGCAAGCTAGGGGATTTTCGCCCCTTCCGCAAGCGGTGCGTGGCCTGGAGCAATCTGGGGATTGGCGGGCCGGTTGATTGTCGGGCGGCAATGGCTATCATCAACCACCCCGGCGGCGCGATCGTGGTGCCGCCCAGGTAGAGAAATGGACCACCCCATGGCCAGCCAAGCGCCGGAAGCGCCGGAAACCGTCGAAGTCCATGAGACCACCGTGCGCTGCGACGGCGGCGGCGCCCTGGGCCATCCGGCGGTCTATTTGAACATGGGCGAAAAGGGCTGGGTGGAATGCCCCTATTGCGACCGCAAATTCGTCTTAAATCGACGAAGGTCGATTTAGGACTGTTTTCGTTCACGCCGGTGCGCCAAGTGGCGCACCGCTCCACGGGGGCGGCGCAGTGGCGCCGGGCCGCGGTCGCGGCCTGGTCCGGCCATTTCAATCCAGATACAAGCTGACCCGATTGCCAGATCAGGCGGCACCACGGCCGCGACGGCGGCCCGGCGCCACTGCGCCGCCCCTCGTGGAGCCCGTGCGCCACTTGGCGCACCGGCGTGAGCGAAAACAGCAAGGCCCAATTCGACACTCGTCGAATTAGGACGAGCCCCGGCGGTTGGGGCCGGTATAGGCGTGGTCGGGCAGGCGGCGGCTGTCGGGGCCGGTATATTTCGGCACGGCGACCTGGGGCATGGGATTGTCGCACAGATGCTGCGCCAGATCGCGCAGGGCGGTGGCCGAAATCGGCTTGATCATGACGTGATCCACGCCTGCCTTGATCAGGCCGCGCACCCGCTCGGGGCTGCTCTCCGATAACAGGCAGATCACCGGCAGACCCGTGCGCGGCGAAGCGGCGGGGTCGCGCAGGCCCTTTAACAGGGCCGTGGCTTCCCCATCCGAGGTGCCGATGTCGGCGATCACCACGTCGGCGGCGAAATCGGCCAATGCCGCCAGCGCCACCGCCGCGTCCTGGGTGATTTTGATTTCCAGAATCTCGGCCAGGGCCATGCGCTCCCTGGTGGCGACCCGCAGCAGCAGCGCCTTCAGGGGTGCGGCAACCGGTTCGGGAACACCCACCGGCGATGTCTTCGATGCTTCGGACAATAGGCAAATCCATGGCCGGCCAAATGCTGCCGCCAGCGTGGCGGAACGGCCATCTTAACCCATGGGGCGCGGCTTTCAAACCAACAGTGACAGGGGGGGTAAAAGCGGCTAGTACAGGGTTCATGACAGTGACCACAGGCAGCGGCGCTGGCGGCGGGACGGACACGGCGCCGCCGGCGGCGGCTGCGCGCTCCGATCGCCGGGTGATCGGCCTGGTCGGCGGGGCGCATTTCCTCAGCCATTATCTGATCTATCTGCTGCCGCCCATTCTGCCGCTGTTGAAAGCGGATTTCGGCGTCGGTTACGCCGCGCTGGGCCTGATCATGACGGTCTTCAACGTGGCCTCGGGGCTGACCCATGTGCCCATGGGATTTCTGGTCGACCGCTTTGGCGCCAGGCGACTGTTGATCTATGGCGTCGCGGTTTCGACCCTGGCCTATGTGGGCATGGGGGCCTTTGCCGGCTATGGCGCCATGTTGATCCTGGCCGCCGTGGCCGGCGTCGCCAACAGCGTCTATCACCCGGCCGATTACGCCTTGCTGTCCGCCTCGATCTCCAACAAGCGGATTGGCCGGGCCTTCAGCCTGCATACCTTCGCCGGCTTTGCCGGCGGTGCGCTGGCGCCCCTGGTGATGGCCTATGCCTCCCTCCAATGGGGCTGGCGCACGGGCCTGATGCTGACGGGGTTTTTTGGCCTGGCGGTCTGGCTGCCATTGTTGTTCAACGGGCGTTACTTGTCAGAGGGCGCATCGGGCAGAAAGGCCGCGCCGCCGCCGAAGGTCGCGGATACGGCTCTGGCACACGGCGGGCAGGGCGGGGCGCACGGCGGGGCGGCGGAGAAAAGCGGCGTGGCGCTGTTGCTCTCCATGCCGATCATCATGTGCTTTTTGTTTTTCGTCATGTTGTCCATGTCCCAGGGCGGGCTCTCCACATTCGCCGTGGCGGCCTTCATCGCTATTCAGGATATCTCGCTCGAAGGGGCGCAAATGGCCCTGACCGCGTTTCTGGTCGGCAGCGCCGTCGGCGTCCTGCTTGGCGGACAGATCGCCGACCGCACCCGGCATCATGAATGGGTCGCGGTCGCCGGCTTCGTGGTCACGGCGGTGGTGGTTTTTCTGGTCGGCAACGTCCTGCTCTCGGCCGGCTGGGTGATCGCGGCCATGGCCCTGGCGGGCCTGAATTTCGGCGCCATCATGCCCTCGCGGGACATGCTGGTGCGGGCGGTGACGCCGGAAGGCTCCATGGGCAAGGTATTCGGCTTTGTCTCCACCGGCCTCAATCTGGGCGGCGCGGTGACGCCGGTCTTTTTCGGCTGGCTGATGGATCAGGGCGAGCCGCGCCTGTTGTTCTGGTTCGCGCCGATTTTCATGCTGCTGGCCACCATTACCGTGCTGGCCGCCCGCTACGCACGGCCAAGGACGGAGGCGGCCTTGGGCGCATAACCCGGAAATGGGTGGACTTGCCAATGAAGGGAAATCCGGGATAGAAAAACGGGGGAGAAAATAGGGGACGGGGAAAGGACCAAATAACAGGCCGCCGCAGCTTTCAATTGCGGATACCAAGCCACTATTTTGAATTCAGTATCACTGACCGGGAGAGGTTCGCCGGATGGCACCGCCTTTGAAGCAAAAGCAAGTTGCCGCGATGACCATGGGCAGGCGCGCCTTGTTGCCGTTGCCGTATTTAATCGCGGCAACCCTTATGGCGGCGGCCTCTTTCGTCATGGGCGCCGCGCGGGCGCAGGACGTCCAGCGCATCGTGGCCATCGTCAATGACGAGGTGGTCTCGCGCTACGACGTGGAACAGCGTATCCAACTGGTGATTTCCACCAGCAGGCTGGGCGACACAAAGCAGGTGCGCCGCCGCCTGCGGCAACAGGTTCTGCGCGGCCTGATCGACGAAAGCCTGCAAGCACAGGCCGCCAGGCGCTATTCGGTCCGGGTCAACAAATCCGATATGGACCGCGCCTATAGTTATATTGAACAACAGAACAAAGTGCCCCGGGGCGGGCTGGGCCGTTTCATGGAGGCGAACCGGATCCCGAAATCTGCTTTGGAAGCGCAGTTGCGGGCCGAAATTTCGTGGTCCAAGCTGGTGCGCCGCCGCCTGGCCCGGAACGTACAAATTGGTGACGAGGAGATTGACGAGGTTCTGGCGAGATTGAAGGCTAACGCGGGACGTTCCGAGCAGAAGATCTCGGAAATATTTCTCCCCATCGATAGCCCGGAACAGGAAAATGACGTGCGCCGCGCCAGCGCGGGGCTGTTGCGGCAATTGCGCGGCGGCGCCACCTTCGCCGCCATGGCCCGCCAGTTCAGCCGCGGCGCCACGGCGATCCAGGGCGGCGCCGTCGGGTGGGTGCAGCCGGGCCAGCTTGCCGCCGCCTTGGACCAGGCCATTGCAAACATGCAGGTTGGGGCGATTTCCGAACCGGTCCGGGCCGGGGGTGGCTATTATCTGCTGCAATTGCACGAACGCCGGCGCATTGTCGGCGTGGGTAAGACCGGTATGAAGTTGCAGTTGAAACAAATCATCCTGCCCGTGTCCGAAGGGGCGGGTGAAGAGGCCGTTGAAGCGCAGAAGTCATTGGCCCGGACGGCGTCGGAAAGCGCCACGGGTTGCGGCGCGGTCGAGGCCGTTGCGAAGGCCCTGCAAGTCCCCGGCGCCAGCGACCTGGGCACCATGGCGTTGGCTGATTTGCCGCAAAACATCGCCGCCGCCGTCAAGGACCTGGCCATTGGCCGCTTCAGCGCACCGATCCGCAACAAGGGTGCCGTGATGCTGTTGATGGTATGCAAGCGCGACGAAATAAAGAGTGACGGGCCCAGCCGGGACAGCATTTCCGAAAACCTGACCCGCCGCCGCCTGGCCATGCTGGCACAGCGCTATCTACGGGATTTGCGCCGGTCGGCGGTCGTGGAACTGCGTTGATGGCCGAAACCCTGGCCCCCATCGCCATGACCATGGGCGAGCCGGCCGGCATCGGGGTTGAGATCGCCTTGAAAACCTGGGCCCGCCGGGCGGCTTATGATCTGCCGCCGTTTTATTTGATCGCCGATCCGGACCAGGTGCGCGCGGTGATCAAATCCTTGGCGGACGCCAGGCGGAAAGCCGGCGGCGCGGCTCTGTCCTTTATGGAGATCGCGGCCCCGGGCGAGGCCCTGGACGGCTTCGAAACGGGGCTGCCCGTGTTTCCGCAGTCTCTGGTTAAAAAAGCCAAACCGGGCACGTTAAATCAAGCCAACGCGCCGGTGGTGCTGGGCGCGATCGCAACGGCGGTGCGCCATGTGCAAACGGGGCAGGCCTCCGCCGTCGTCACCAACCCGATCCAGAAATCCATATTGCATGCGGCCGGCTTCGAACATCCGGGCCACACGGAATATCTGGCCGCGCTTTGCGGAGGCGGCCATCAGCCGGTGATGATGTTGAGCTGTCCGGGCCTGAAAACCGTGCCCGTGACCATTCATCTGCCCCTGGAAGAGGCGGTGGCCAGCCTGACCACGGACCTGATCGTCGAGCGCGCGACCATTACCGCCGCCGCGCTGGCCCGTGATCTGGGTTATTCGCCGCCCCGCCTGGCGATCGCCGGCCTGAACCCCCATGCCGGCGAGGCGGGCGGCCTGGGCAGCGCCGAGGCGGAGATCATCCAGCCCGCCATCGATCGGCTCCACGCCCAGGGTATCGCCGTGGCTGGGCCCATGGCGGCCGATTCCATGTTCCATGAAGCGGCCCGGCAAACCTACGACGTGGCGATTTGCATGTACCATGATCAGGCGCTGATCCCGGTCAAGACCTTGGGTTTTGATTCCGGCATCAATGTTACCCTGGGTCTGCCCATCGTCCGCACCTCGCCCGATCATGGCACGGCCCTGGATATCGCCGGTCAGGGACGGGCCAATTCATTGAGCCTGACCTCCGCCGTGGCCTATGCCGGCGTGATCGCCCGCCGCCGGGCCCTGGCGGCCTAATACCACACTGCGATGATAGGGACCCATAGAGATCGTCTCCACGCAGCCTCGGGTAGGAGAGAAGGTGCCGGCGATGCGGGACATCGTCAAACCTTCTCGACGCCGTCCGAGGCTGCGTGGAGACGACCCGAAGGGCGCCTTTCGGGAGCTTTCGGATGGCGTCGCGCACGCCTCACGATGCCCCGCATCGCGCCAGGGGGTTCTGCGGCGCACGCTCCTACCCGAAAACTCCCGAAAAGCGTCTCTATGGGTTCCTATTGTCGCAGTGTGGTATAAGGTGACCGGGTTACCGCCCGGTCTGCCAGCGAATTTGCCGCCTTTGCGGGACGTCCTGGCGCGGCACGAAATCAGAGCCAGCAAGGCATTGGGGCAAAACTTCCTGCTCGATCTCAATCTGACCCGAAAAATCGCCCGCGCTGGCGGTCTCCTTGACGGCAAAACGGTGCTTGAGGTGGGCGCCGGTCCAGGTGGCCTGACCCGGGCTTTGTTGGCGGAAGGCGCCGGCCATGTCATCGCGGTGGAGCGGGACCGCCGCTGCCTTGCCGCCCTGGAAGAGCTGGCCGCCGTGGTGCCGGGACGCCTGACCGTGGTGGAAGCGGACGCCCTGGCCCTGGATGAATATGGCCTGGTCCCCCGGCCCAGCCGGATCATCGCCAATTTGCCTTACAACATTTCGGCCCCGCTGCTGTTCAAATGGCTGGACCGGTTGGCGCTGTTTGAGCGCCTGATCTTGATGTTCCAGAAAGAGGTCGCCCAGCGCATCACCGCACGGGCGGGCGGCAAGGCCTATGGCCGCCTGTCCGTCATGGTGCAATGGCGATGCCAGGCATCGGCACTGTTCGATGTGCCGCCGCGCGCCTTCACCCCGGCGCCCAAGGTAACGTCCACCGTAATCGCCCTGTCCCCGCGGCCAGCACCCCTGGCGCCCGCGAACGCAGAGGTCCTGGAAGCGGTCGTCGCCGCCGCCTTTGGACAGCGGCGCAAGATGTTGCGCGGCAGCCTGAAACAGATCAGCCCCGATCCGGTCCGGCTATTGGCGGCGGCGGGGCTGGAGCCGACCCTGCGGGCGGAAAATCTAAGCGTGGAACAATTCTGCGCCCTGGCCCGCGCCTATGGCCGCATGAATTCATAGGTTTCATCGGGATCCAGGTTCTCGATGGCGTATTGCAGCTCGTCGCGGATATCCGCCAAATCGCGGTGTTCGCGATAGACCTCGATGACGAAGGACAGCATGGTGCGGGCGACGGTCTCGGGCGGATGACCCTGCTGGCCGGCTTCGGCGATGGCGGCGTCGAAATGCTGCTTGACGATCTTGCTGATGCTCACTTGGATATTCCCGTATCAATTCGACATTTCCCGGATTGATTGGAAATGTCCTACCCTCCCAGCCCGGGCAACCGTTTGGGCGGCTGGCGTTTGATTTCACGGGCAGAGAAGAAGAAGGTCAGGGCCACGAAGCGCGTGCCGCGGACAACGGGCAGGGCCTCGTGCAGGAGCGAACAGGAAAATATCAGCGCGCCGCCCATGGGTGGCCGATACGACTCGTTGCCAAACTCCGGGAAGCGAACGGCCCCGCCCTCGTAATTATCGTTCAGGTTCATGGACATGGCGAAGCGCCGGCCTTCCGTCGTGGCCGAGTCATTGTCCCAGTGTGTCTTGAAAAAGTCACCGCGGTCGGCCGCATACGCCCCCACCCGGAAATGCTGCATGGAGCCCATGCGAAAGTGGAAAGCCTTGTGCAGCATCGGCGCGACGCGGCGGCCGACGACTTCGCATACTTGGGCGTTGGCGTCATCGGCGAGGCGGTGGTCGCGGCGCATTTTGACTGACGAGGCGACCACGAGATCGTCGCCGTCGTCGTCAAACCCCGTACCCACGGTGATCACGCCCTCGTAATGTTCGCGCTCCCAATCCACGACCAGTTGTTGGCACAGATCCGGGCTAAAGACGTCGGGCAGCAAAAGTACCGGAGCCGGTTGCGGGCCCTTCCCCGGCCCCGAACGGTGCCGCAAATCCCCCAGGCCATCCAGCGCCCGCTGGGCCTGATCCGTACCGCCATGAAACACCGCCGCGATCCGCTGGTTGGGATCGATAACGAAGGTGGAACCGCAATTCCCATCGCCTGGCTTCGGCGCGGCGGCCGGGCCGGTAGCCGCCGGCTCGCCGCAATAGCCGTGGGTGATGGCGCCGACCGGGTCCGAAAAAATCTCCAGGTCCAGACCGCTGGCAATTTTGGCGTTGGCCTCATGGCTGTCCTGGGTGACGACGACAACGCGGCCACCGGCGGCATGTAATTGGTCCCGCCGTTGGGTAAAGCCGCGCAATTCCTTTTCCGCCTCAATTCCCCTGCCCGAGGGGCAAAAACAAAGCACCAAAGCGTTGCCGGCGAAGCGGTCGTAAAATCTGGCCAGCTTGCCCTCGCAATTGGGCAGCATGAAATCGGGCGCCAGATCACCGCATTCCAGGGCGGCCGTCATGGTCCCTGCGTCCCCGGGATATGTTCAAGAAATGCCGCTCTGGTCATCTTTGCCATAAAAAAGCCTCTATTGGCCGTCGCGCAGGCGTTTGACGAAGTCACCCAGGCCGGCCTGGCGGGCCCGTTTCAGGCGCTCGGCGGTCAGAATGGCGCGCACCTGTTGCAAGGCCACGTCCACGTCATGGTTGACGACAACATAGTCGTATTCGGGCCAATGGCTGATCTCGTCCGCCGCTTTTGACATCCGCCGGGCCACCTCGTCGTCGCTGTCCTGGGCCCGGCTTTTCAGGCGTTGCTCCAATTCCCTGGTCGACGGCGGCAGGATGAAGACACTGGCCACATCATCGCGCATTTCCTCCTTCAAATCCTGCGTGCCCTGCCAATCTATATCGAACAACACGTCCCGGCCTGCGCTCAAGGCATCTTCGACGGGTTCGGCCGGGGTGCCGTAGTAGTGATCGAAGACCTTGGCATGTTCCAGCAATTGCCGCCGGTTGACCATCAGATCGAATTCAACCGGTTCGACAAAGATATAATCGACGCCTTCCTGCTCGCCCGGCCGTTTTGGCCGCGTGGTGACGGAAATCGACATGGTCAGGCCGGACTCTTCCGCCAATAGGCGTCGGGACAGGGTGGTCTTGCCCGCCCCCGATGGCGAGGACAGCACCAACATCAAGCCGCGGCGGGAAATCTGTCCGCCCATGGCGGTAGGGTCCGAAGTCTGATTACTCAATATTCTGCGCCTGTTCGCGGAATTGATCGATCACCGTTTTCAACTCAATACCGATTTTTGTCAACGCCGCATCCTGGGATTTGGAGCACAATGTATTGGCTTCCCGGTTGAATTCCTGGGCCAGGAAATCCAGCCGCCGCCCAATCGCGCCATCATCGGTGAGAAGTTCCCGCGCCGCGCCGACATGGGCGGCCAAGCGGTCCAGTTCCTCGCGCACGTCGGCTTTGGTGGCCAGCAGGGCCGCCTCTTGCAACAAGCGTTCCTCGGACAGGCCGGCGGCGCCATCGAGAATATCGGCCACCTGTTGTTGCAGCCGGGCTTTCAAGGCCGCCGGTTGCAGGGCGGCCAGCGCGCCGGCGCTTTCCGTCAGCGCGGCGATGGTATCGACCTGGGCGCTGACAATGTCGTCCAGGCGTTGCCCCTCTGCCCGGCGGTCGGCGGTCAATAGATCCAGTGCGTCTGCCAAACAGGATAGCACACCCGCCTCCAGCACCTTGCGTTCGTCCTCGGAATCCTGCGGTTCCACGGTTTCCACCACGCCGCGCAGGGCCAGCAATCCTTCGACGGTTGGCGGCGGAGCCTTGATACGTCCCGCCAGATCGTTGGCCACCGCCAGCATCTGCTCCAATACCCCGGCGTTAATTTGCACGGTGGCTTCCGCGCCGGCCCGGTTCAACGTCAGGTTCATGGTCAGGTTGCCACGGTGAAAGCGCTGGGCGGCCGCGGCCCGCACCGTGGCCTCCAAGCCATCCAGGCCGCCCTGTAACCGGCACCGCAGATCAAGGCCACGGCTATTGACGCTTTTGATTTCCCAAGCCCAGGAATAGGCGTCCACGCCGCCCGCCGCCCGGGCGAATCCGGTCATACTGGAAACAGCCAACTTATTGAATTCCTTCGATCCATGCCCTAAGGGGTGGTGTGCACTATATAAGAAGTTCAGGCCGTCGGGAAATTGGTATTACCGCTCGCGGGCGGCCTTGAGGCGGCGCCAGCGCCGCACATTGCGGCGGTGTTGGGCAAAAGTGGCGGCAAAGGCATGGCCGCCCGTTCCGTCCGCGACAAAATACAGTTCATTGCTGGCGATCGGATGCAACACCGCCCCAATGGCGGCCCGTCCCGGATTGGCGATGGCCCCCGGCGGCAGGCCAGCAATGCGGTAGGTATTGTAGGGCGTGGGCCGATCCAGATCTTCCCGGCGCAAGGCGCGGCCCAGGGGCTTGCCCCCCCCGGTCAGGCCATAAACCACGGTCGGGTCCGATTGCAGGCGCATGCCTCGGCGCAGGCGATTGATAAAGACGCCGGCGATGCGCGGCCTTTCCTCGGGCAGGGAGGTTTCTTTTTCCACCATCGCGGCCAATATCCGGGCCTCGTCCGGGTTGGCGAACGGCAAGCCCTGGTCACGCTCCAGCCACAGCCTGGCGAGCGCCGCGTCCATGGCCGCCGTCATGCGGGCCAGCAGGACCGCCCGTTCGTCGCCATGGGAATAATGATAAGTTTCCGGCAGCAGCGTGCCCTCGGCGGGCGCCATCGCCACATCGCCACGCAGACCTTGCGTTTGCAGCAGCAAGGCCACGACCTGACGGCTGCTCAAACCTTCCGGAATGGTTACCCGGCGCACCACCGTATCGCCCTTGCGCAGGATTTCCACGGTCCCGCGCATGCTGGTCCGCGCCGGAAAGCGGAATTCTCCGGCCTTCAAGCCGCGGGCCCAACCACCCAACCGCACGCCGATGCGAAAGACAAACGGTTGTTCGATAACGCCGGCCACCGCCAAGCGTTCGGCAATATCCTTCAGGCCGCTGCCCTTGGCCAGCAGCACGATACGGTCATGGGATGTGGGTCCCGGCCGGGCAAACTGGGCATAACCCCAGACAAGGATGCCGCCGGCGGTAATCAGGCCAAGCAGGAAAACGCCAATGAAAAGCCGGAACAGGCGCCGCCCCATGGTACGGAAGCCTTAATCTGCCGGGGTCAGCACCAGGGACGCATTGGTGCCGCCGAAGCCGAAGGAATTCGACAAAACAGCCCGTATCGGCCGCTCTTTCGGAATATGAGGAACCAAATCCATATTCAGTCCGTCGGATGGATCATCCAGATTCAGGGTCGCCGGCGCCACGTTCTGGTTCATGGCGAGGATCGAAAATATCGCCTCGACACTGCCCGCCGCGCCCAGCAGGTGGCCCGTGGCGGATTTGGTCGATGACATGCACAGCTGGTTCGCCGAACTGCCGAACAGGCGTTTTACCGCCCCCACTTCGATCTCGTCACCCAAGGGGGTAGAGGTGCCGTGGGCATTGATGTAGTCGATGTCTTCCGGGTTTAGTCTGGCCCGCCGCAGGGCCGCCTCCATGGCGCGGTAACCGCCGTCGCCGTCCGGCGCCGGCGCGGTGATATGATGGGCATCCCCCGACAGGCCATAGCCGGACACCTCGGCATAAATTTTGGCGCCACGGGCCTTGGCATGTTCCCATTCCTCCAGCACCACGATACCCGAGCCCTCGCCCATGACAAAACCATCGCGCTGTTTGTCGTAGGGCCGCGAGGCTCGTTTCGGCTCGTCCTGAAAATGGGACGATAACGCCTTGCAGGCTGCGAAACCGGCCATGCCGAGACGCGAGATTGCCGCTTCCGCGCCACCTGCGACCATCACGTCGGCATCGTCCAGCATGATCATGCGGGCGGCATCGCCGATCGCATGGGCGCCGGTGGAGCAGGCCGTGACCACGGCGTGGTTTGGGCCCTTGAATCCATATCTGATCGAGATATTGCCCGACAGCAGATTGACCAGGGAGCCGGGAATAAAGAACGGACTGATCCGCCGCGGACCCTTTTCATGCAAGGTGATGGCGGCGGCCTCGATCGTGGGCAAACCGCCAATGCCGGAGCCGGCCAGGACGCCGGTGCGCCGGCGCGACACTTCGTCCTCGGGTTTCCAGCCGGCATCCGCCAGGGCCTGTTCCGCGGCGGACAGACCAAAGATGATGAAATCATCGACCCGCCGCTGCTCTTTCGGCGGCACCCAGTCGTCGGCGTTAAAATCCGGCGCCGCCTCGCCCAAGGGAACTTCGCAGGCGATTTTGACGGGCAGGTCGGTGGTGTCGATTTTCTTGATCCGACCGGCGCCGGATTCGCTGTTCAACAAGCGTTGCCAGACAACATCGACCCCCACGCCAAGCGGCGTGACGAGACCCATTCCGGTGACAACGACCCTGCGTTCGCTCATCTCCAGCCTCCGTCGGCGCGGCCAACTCTATCCTCTCGGCCCGCGTCCCCGCCTGTCGCGGGGGCCCCGGCACAGACCCACAATGGGACGTGGTTAGGAAGCGTTGGCGTCTATAAATGTAATGGCGTCCTTGACGGTGGCGATCTTTTCGGCGGCATCATCGGGAATTTCTATGCCGAACTCTTCTTCGAAAGCCATCACCAGTTCAACCGTATCAAGGCTGTCGGCGCCAAGGTCGTCTATGAATGAGGCACCCTCGGACACTTTGTCTTCTTCAACGCCGAGATGCTCAACGACGATCTTCTTTACGCGATCGGCAGTATCGCTCATGTGTTAATTCCTTCGCGCTATCCAGTTATCAAAATTCGCTCACTACGATTGACCCCACCACGCCGGCTGGTTTGGTTGCCAAGCGGGAAAGGCGAGGCTTGGTAGCATGAACATTCACAAAGGCCAAGACCTCGTATGCAACAGCTTCAAATGATCAAAGGGTAGAGCATTTTCAGTGCTTTCCAAACCACCCACTGACCGCGCCCGTCCGCCCATTAATGGCACCCCGCGGGTGCCCGGTGCACTTTGGGACAAGAGGCGTGGTGGCGCGGCTAATCAACGGATGTTGAAGACCCTTTAGATCATCGCCATGCCACCGTTGATATTTAAGGTCTGGCCGGTGATATACGCGGCCTCCTCGCTGGCCAGATACAAGGCGCCGGCTGCGATGTCCTCAACCAGGCCCAGGCGGCCCGCCGGAATGCTGGCCAACAGGTTTTCCCGCTGTACCTCGTCCAGGGCGTCGGTCATGGGGGTCTGGATGAATCCCGGAGCGAGGCAATTGACGGTGATGTTCCGCGAGGCCACTTCCTGGGCCAGGGATTTGCTGAAGCCGATGATGCCGGCCTTCGAGGCCGCGTAATTGGTCTGCCCGCCGTTGCCCGTCACCCCGACAATTGAGGTGATATTGACGATCCGGCCCCAGCGCCGTTTCATCATGCCACGCAGGGCCGCCTTGGACAGGCGAAAAGCCGCGGTCAGGTTTACCGCGATGACCGCATCCCAATCTTCATCCTTCATGCGCAGGGCCAGGTTGTCCCGCGTCAGGCCGGCATTGTTGACAACAATATCCACCGCCCCCAGGGCTTCGTCCGCCTGACCGATCAGGGCGGCAACACCGGCCCTCTCGCTCAGATTACAGGGCAGTACCGCGCACCGGCCACCCAACTCCGCCGCCAGCGCTTGCAGCGCATCGACCCGGGTGCCCGACAATCCAACATTGGCGCCCGCCCGGTGTAGCTGACGGGCGATTGCGCCGCCAATGCCGCCCGAGGCGCCGGTGATCAGGGCGGATTTTCCAGAAAGATCAAACATCGCTCGCGGCTCCTAAAAGCTGGAAATCTGAAACTTGCATTACAGCGACTTGAGGAAAGCTTCGATATCTTCCGGCGCGCTGATTGTCCGGCCGGATATTTCCTTGTCGATGCGTTTCAACATGGTGGTGAGCACCTTGCCGGCGCCGACTTCAACCAAATTGTCGACATCCTGCTGGCGCATGCACAGCACCGATTCCCGCCAGCGCACCATGGAGGTGACCTGTTGTACCAGCAGCTCTCGGATTTCCAACGGGTCTGTCACGGCCGAAGCGGTGACGTTGGCGACCAAGGGCACCGCCGGCGCGACAAGGCTCGAATTTTGCAGGGCTTCCGCCATGATATCCGCCGCCGGCCGCATCAGGGAGCAATGAAACGGTGCGCTGACCGGCAACAGCATGGGCCGCCTGGCACCCCGTTCCTTGGCCAATTCCACCGCCCGTTCCACGGCTTCCACATTGCCGCTGACCACCACCTGGCCCGGCGCATTGTCATTGGCGGTATCGCAAACCTGATCCCCCGCCGCATCCCGGGCGACGGCCTGGGCCGCCTCGAAATCCAGGCCCAGCAGGGCCGCCATGGCGCCTTGCCCCACCGGCACCGCCTGTTGCATGGCCTGGCCGCGGCGTTTCAACAGACGCGCCGTCACATCCAGATCCAGGGCATCGGCCGCGCACAGGGCGGAATATTCGCCCAGGGAATGGCCGGCGACGAATTGACAATGTTTGCCGAATTCCAAACCGCCGTCGTGCCGCAATACCCGCACCACGGCCAGGCTCATGGCCATCAAGGCGGGTTGGGCGTTTTCCGTCAGGGTCAGTTCTTCGATCGGCCCTTCGAACATCAGCCGCGAGAGGTTCTGGCCCAACGCTTCGTCAACCTCTTCAAAGACCTCCCGGGCCCTCGGCACGGCGTCCGCCAAGGCCTTTCCCATGCCCACGTTCTGGCTGCCTTGACCCGGAAATACAATAGCGCGCGCCATGGCCGACCCCCTTACCATAATGATCCATTCAACTATCCTTCATAGCCGGTGGCCGGGACCTGTCAAGCCGGCTTGCACCCTCGCCGCATATGTGCATATATGCCGCGCCTTGCCTGGGTCGCCGGGCCGTTTTGGCGTGACCGCCGCCTGGACAAAAGCGGCAACGGTTGCGGCGGCGAAAGCAGGCAAGGCCGATTGGCAGGTTATTTTAACGATTTAGTGAACCCACGCGGCCCGCAGGTGCGAATTGCGGCCATATTGACAACACGGTCCCAGGGTGTCCCGGGGGCCGTACCGAAGGAGCAACGGACAGGCATGCCGTTATACGAAAACGTGTTCATCGCGCGCCAGGATGTCTCATCCCAACAGGTCGAAACCATGACCGAGGGTTTCACCAAGCTGGTGACGGACAATGGCGGATCGGTCGCAAAGACCGAATATTGGGGCGTGCGCGGCCTTACCTACCGCATTAAGAAAAACCGCAAGGGTCATTATGTGTTGATGAACCTGGACGCGCCCTCTGATGCGGTGCGGGAGTTGGAGCGCAACCTGCTTTTGCACGAAGACATCATCCGTTACATGACCGTGCGCGTCGAAGAGTTGGAGGAAGGCCCTTCTGCGATGATGCAGTCCCGCGGCGGCCGTGGCGGCCGTGGCTGCCGTGACGGCCGTGACGGCCGCGACCGTCCCGACCGTCCCGACCGTCCCGATCGTGATAGCCGGCCCGGCGGGGGCGGCCCCAATCAGGCTGACAAGGCGGGCGACGGCGAAGTCAAACAGGCGGCGAGCACAGAAAGCGTTAAGGAATAAGCCATGGCCCAGGATATCAAGATTTCACAGCTCCCCCTGCGGCGGCCCTTTTACCGCCGGCGCAAGACCTGCCCGTTCTCGGGCGCCAATTCGCCCAAGATCGATTACAAGGACGTCAGGCTGTTGCAGCGTTACTTGTCCGAGCGGGGCAAAATCGTTCCCAGCCGCATTACCGCGGTGTCGGCCAAGAAGCAGCGCGAACTGGCGCGGGCCATCAAGCGGGCGCGGATTTTGGCTCTATTGCCGTTCGTACTGCAATAGAGCCTTTGCCCCTGCCTTCATTGCACGAGAGCGCCTTAAGGCAATATTGTCTGAAAACGCTTTAGCCCGGCGGGCGGTATTTCTGGCCCCTGGGCGGCAACCGGCGGGCCATTGCAAATGTCACGATATATTCTGATCGCCATTTCAGCCGGCCTGGTAAGCGGATTGCTGCAGGCCGCCCTTTCCCTGCCGGCCGCTGGCGGTCTGCTGTTGGCCTATGTCTCTCCCCTGCCCTTGTTTCTGGCCGGTCTGGGCCTGGGCGTGCGGGGCGCCGCCATTGCCGTCCTGGTGGCCGGTGCCTTGAGTGTGGCGGTCGCCGGCCCGGCCTTCGCCGCGACCCAGGCGCTGGTGTATGGCCTTCCCGTCATTATTTTGAGCCGTCAGGCCCTGTTGTCGCGCAGCGATGGCCATGGTCAGGTGTACTGGTATCCGCCAGGACATTTGTTGTTGTGGATGTCAGGCATCGCATTGATGGGCATCGTGCTGGTCCTGGCCGGCACGGCCCTGTTCAGCGATGGCTTGATGGCCTATTTAAGATCCGTGATGGAACCGTTCGCGGCGGCGTTCGCGGTGCCGGAACAGCGGGAAACGTTGTTGGACCTGCTGGATTATCTGCCGGCCTTTTTTGCGGTCTCCTGGACTTTGGGCCTGATCTTCAATGGCACCCTGGCGCAGGGCCTGTTGGTGCGCTTCGGCCATAACCTGCGGCCCACGCCGGAATTGGCGGATATCCGTCTGCCGGCGGCCTGGATCGGGGTGTTGTTGGCGGCTCTGGCGCTGTCCAGCCTGAGCGGCCTGATGGGGGTATTTGGTAAAACCCTTGCGGCGATCGCCATTGTGCCGTATTTCCTCCTCGGTTTGGGCGTCATCCATGGCATTTCGCGGGCCTGGAAGGGACGCGTGCCCATTTTGATTCTGTTTTACGGGCTTTTGTTTTTGTGGCCGGTGCCGGTGTTAGTTGCCGGCCTTGGCTTTTTGAACGCCGTGCTGCATTTGCGTGGCGGTAACAAAATAAACAGTACCGGCAGCGCCAGCGACAGCGGCGGCAACGCCGACAAGGAGGAATAATGGACGTCGTCCTATTGGAACGGATTGAATCACTTGGCCAAATGGGCGAGGTGGTCAGTGTCAAGAATGGCTTTGCCCGCAACTATTTGCTGCCTCAAGGTAAGGCGCATCGCGCCACACCCGAAAATCTGGCCCTGTTCGAGGCCCGCCGCGCCGAGTTGGAGGCGCGAAATCTGGTACAGCGCTCGGAAGCCGAGGGCGTGGCTAAATCCATGCCGGAAACGACCTTCGTGGTGATCCGGCAAGCTGGCGAGTCGGGTCAGCTTTATGGCTCTGTCGCGGCCCGCGATGTGGTCGAAGGCCTGGATGCCATCGGCTTCAAGATTGAGCGCTCGCAGGTCGCGCTGAACCGGCCGATCAAGACCATTGGCCTGCATCCGGTTCGCGTTAACCTGCATCCGGAAGTTCATGTCGAGGTCGTCGCCAATGTCGCCCGCTCGGAGGCGGAGGCGGAGCGGCAGGCCGCCAGCGAGGATCCCATGGCCGAGGAGGATGACGAATTGGACGCCGATTCGGGTGCAGATGAATTGGCGGCCTCGGGCGACGCAACGGCGGAAGAAGATGTCGCCGCCGAAACGGACACGGCGGTTTCCGACGACAGTTAGAGCGGTGTTTATGGTTTGGAACCAGGGCGGCGCGGATTTCCGCGCCGCCTGTTCTTATTGTGCCATGTTCGCGCTTCGGCAAACGCGTTTGCCATAGTCTAAAAACTCTTTACCCCCTGTCCGGGTTTGAGTTAAAATTTTAGCACTCACAGCGAGGGCCGCGCGTGCCGTCTGAAAGGAATCGATCAAAACAAATATTAGTGCCGGGGTATAATCATGTTTCTAGCCGGATTTTTGAATCGACTGATGCGTATGGGCTGCCTGACCGTGATCGACGCATCGGGGCGCAGCCAGCGCTTTCAAGGCAGCCGGGAAGGACCAGAGGTTACCGTCCGCCTGCATTCCCGGGCCTTGCACTGGCAATTGTTTACCAATCCCATGCTGTACACCGGCGAGGCCTATATGAACGGCACCTTGACGGTGGAAGATGGCGAACTTTACGATTTTCTCGACCTGGTGAGCAGAAATGTCGGCTGGCGGCAACCGGACCATTGGCTGCAAAACTATGTCACCACCCCCCTGCGCGCCACCGCCCGCCGCCTGCGGCAATACAATCCGGCCCGTCGGGCCCGGCGCAACGTTGCCCATCACTATGACCTGACCGGCGAATTGTATGATCTGTTTCTCGATTCCGACCGGCAATATTCCTGCGCCTATTTTAAATCCCCGGCGGACGACCTGGAAACGGCGCAGTTGCGTAAAAAGCGGCACCTGGCGGCCAAACTGGTATTGCAGCCCGGCCAAAAGGTGCTCGATATCGGTTCGGGCTGGGGCGGCATGGGGCTGCACCTGGCGCGGCACGATCATGTTCTGGTCCAAGGCGTGACCTTGTCCGAGGAACAGTATAAATTATCCAATCAACGGGCCGCCGATGCGGGTTTGGATGGCGTTGTCTCGTTTGCGTTGCAGGATTACCGGTCGGTCGAGGGATCCTTCGACCGCATCATTTCGATCGGCATGTTCGAGCATGTCGGGCTTGGCCACTACGGCGAATTCTTCCGCAAAGTGCGGGACCTGTTGACAGATGACGGTGTTGCCGTGCTGCACACCATCGGCCGGGCCGATGGACCTGGCGCGACCAACCCCTGGATCAACAAGTACATCTTTCCCGGCGGCTATAGCCCCTCGTTATCGGAAATCGCGGCCGCCGTGGAAAAATCCAACATGTACATCACGGATGTGGAGGTTCTCCGCCTGCAATACGCGGAAACCTTGCGCCATTGGCGCCGGCGTTTCCAGGCCAACCGGGACAAGGTCGCGGCCCTGTTCGACGAACGCTTTTGCCGCATGTGGGATTTCTATCTGTGCGGCAGCGAAGTCGCCTTCCGGCATGGCGGCCATGTGGTCTTTCAGGTGCAGTTGACCAAGAACGTGGACGCGGTGCCGCAAACCCGGGACTACATCTATGATGAAGAAAGGCGGCGGGCGCGCCAGGGCACGAAATCCGATTCGCGCGCGGCGTAAACCAAGGCGCGGATATTTTGCCCCCGGCCGGACTTTTCGCACGGCCGGTCGTGGGGACAACCGGGCCCGGAATTGTTGCATGATTTCATAGGCAATGGCGGTTATGCACGGGATTCAGGGGATACTTACCCTTGTTGCCCACAGCTTTTCCGGGGCCGGGGAGATCTGGCGGGGGGCCGCCGCCGCCCGCCGTGATAGGTTGCCGCCAGATGAATGCAGACAGTCCAAATAACCCGGTTCTGGCCACCATTGGGGACGCCCCGATGGGAGACGCGGAGCCCGCCGCCGGCTACCGCACGCCGCCCGCCAATCTTGAAGCTGAACAGGCCCTGCTGGGCGCCATCCTGGTCAATAACGAAGCCGCCAGCCGGGTCACGGATTTTTTGCAGCCGGAACATTTCCAGGAACCGGGCCACCAGCGCATCTATGCCGCCGCCCTGAAGCTGATCGAACGGGGACAGATCGCCAATCCGGTAACCCTGAAATATTTCTTCGAGCAGGACGAGGCCCTGGCGGAAGTAGGCGGCTCGCAATATCTGGCCCGTTTGGCCGGCGCCACCGTCACGGTCATCAACGCCCAACATTATGGCCGGGCGATCTTTGATCTGGCCCTGCGCCGGGGCCTGATCGAAATCGGCGAGGCCATGGTCAACGATGCCTATGCGGCGGACGTGGACGTGCAGGCCACCGACCAGATCGAGACGGCGGAACAGGACCTTTTTCAATTGGCCGAACATGGCCAGGCGGACCGGGGATTAACGGCTTTCGATACCATCCTCGCCTCATCCATCGACATGGCCGCGGCAGCCTTCCAACGGGACGGCCAGATGAGCGGCGTAGCCAGCGGCATGATCGATCTGGATCAGAAACTGGGCGGATTGCACCCATCCGACCTGATCATACTGGCTGGCCGGCCCGCCATGGGAAAGAGCGCCTTGGCCACTAACATCGCCTTCCACGCCGCGAGTAACATCAAACGAATGAAGCAAGAGGACGGCGAAGACAAAATCGTCGATGGCGGCGTAGTCGCTTTCTTTAGCCTGGAGATGTCCGCCGAGCAACTGGCCACCCGCCTGTTGGCGGAACAGAGTCGGATTGGTTCGGAAAGAATCCGCCGGGGGGATATTTCCTCGGACGATTTTTCCCGCCTGGTGACCGCCTCGCAAGCCATTGAACAGGCGCCGCTGTATATCGACGACACCCCGGCATTGACCGTCTCGGCCCTGCGCACACGGGCCCGGCGGCTGAAAAGGCAGCACGACCTGGGCCTGGTGGTGGTCGATTACCTGCAATTGCTGCGGGGCACGGGCCGGTCGGAAAACCGGGTGCAGGAAATCTCCGAAATTACCCAGGGTTTGAAAGCCCTGGCCAAGGAACTGGATATCCCCGTGCTGGCCCTCTCCCAGCTTTCGCGGCAGGTGGAGACGCGGGAGGACAGGCGGCCCCTGCTGTCGGATTTGCGGGAATCGGGCTCTATTGAACAGGACGCCGACGTGGTGATGTTCATCTACCGGGAAGAATATTACCACGAACGCAAACAGCCCGAACCCGATACCCCGGATCATGCCGCATGGCTGCAAAAGGCGGATCAAATTCATGGCATTGCCGAAGTAATCATCGGCAAACAGCGGCACGGCCCCACCGGCACCATCCGCCTGCAGTTCGAGCGGGAATTCACCAAGTTCAGCAATCTTGAGGCAGGCCGCTATTCCGATGGTCACTAGCCCCCAGGCCGGCGCGGTGCTGGAGATCGACCTGGCCGCCCTGGCGGCGAACTATCAAAACTTGAGCCGCCGCGCCGGCGGGGCGGAATGCGCCGCCGTCGTGAAGGGCGATGCCTATGGCCTGGGTGCGGCTCAGATTGGGCCCGCCCTGGCGCGGCTGGGGTGCCGCAGCTTTTTCGTCGCCCATGTGGGCGAAGGGGTGGCCTTGCGTCAAATCCTGGGGTCCCAGCCGGCGATTTATATCCTGCATGGCACTTTGCCGGGCACCGAGGCGGACTTTTCGGCCCACGCCTTGATACCGGTGCTGAACACCCCTGAACAGATCGAACAATGGTCCCGCAAGGGACGATCCCGGGCGCGGCCCCTGGCCGCCGCCCTGCACCTGGATACGGGTATGAATCGCCTGGGATTGTCGGCGGCCGAGACAGAGGCCCTGGCCGCCGCGCCGGAACGCCTGGCGGGCATCGACCTGCGTTTCCTGGTCAGCCATCTGGCCTGTGCCGACCAGCCGGGCCATGCCATGAACGACGAACAGCGCCAGTTGTTTGATCGCCTGCGTGCCGTCCTGCCGCCCTTTCCCGCGTCCCTGGCCAATTCCTCGGCCATATTTCTGGGCCCCGGCTATCATTATGATCTGGTGCGGCCGGGCGTTGCCCTATATGGCGTCAACCCGACGCCGGCCCAGGCCAACCCCATGCGGGAGGTGGTCCGCCTTCGGGGCAAGATCATTCAGGTCCGCGAAATTGACACCCCACAGAGCGTTGGCTACGGTGCCACGCATCGGGCCACCGGGCGCCGGCGCATCGCCACGGTTCCGGTGGGTTATGCCGATGGCTATCTGCGCTCGTTGTCCGGGCAAGGGGTAGGTTGTCTTGCCGGAATTACGGTACCGATCGTAGGGCGCGTTTCCATGGATCTGATCACGCTTGACGTTACCGAGGCGCCACGGGATGCCGCCCATCCCGGCGTCATGGTAGAGCTGATTGGCGGCGGCGGGGAGACCATTGACCAGGTGGCCGACAGGGCCGGCACCATCGGCTATGAAATTCTGACCTCGCTGGGCCGGCGCTATCATCGGCGCTATGTTGGCGCCGCCGCTGGGGCCACTGCTGCCGGGGACGCCGGCAATGAATAATCCATTAGCCGTCGTTGGCCGCTTTTTCCTTGATTTCCTGTCCACGATCGGGCGTCTGTCCATCTTCACAGGCAAGTCCCTGAGCGCCGTGGTAACGCCGCCATTCTATTGGCGCCTGTGCCTCCAGCAGATGCTGACTATTGGCTATTACTCGCTGCCCGTGGTGGGCATGACGGCCCTGTTCACGGGCGCCGTTCTGGCCTTGCAGATTTATCTCGGCTCCGCCCGTTTTGGCGCCGAAAGCGCGGTGCCCAACATCGTGGTGGTGGGCCTGACCCGTGAATTGGGCCCGGTTCTGGCGGGCCTGATGCTGGGCGGCCGGGTGGGCGCGGCGATCGCGGCGGAACTAGGCACCATGAAAGTGACGGAGCAGTTGGATGCCCTGATCACCTTGCAGACCAATCCCTTCCGCTATCTGGTGGTCCCGCGGCTGGTCGCGTCCACGCTGACCACGCCGATCCTGGTGCTGATTGCCGATATCATCGGTGTCATGGGCGGCTATCTTGTCGGCATCCACCGCCTGGACTTCAACTCCGCCGTCTATCTGAAGAATACCTACGATTTTCTGGAGCCCATGGACGTTGTCTCCGGCCTGGTGAAGGCGGCGGTGTTTGGTTTCTTGATCGCCCTGATGGGCTGTTATCACGGCTTTAACTCCAAGGGCGGGGCCCAGGGCGTGGGCCGGGCCACCACGGATGCGGTGGTGTCGTCATTAATTCTGATTCTGATTTCGAACTATCTCGTGACCGAAGCCTTCTTTTCGCAATAAATTTCTTACCGTGAAATTTTCGCAATGAACGACACGCCGCGCCTGGAACTCTCTGATCTGCACAAGTCGTTTGGCCCGAAAGTGGTGCTGAACGGGCTGAACCTGTCGCTTGCCAAGGGCGAATCGGTGGTGGTCATCGGCGCTTCGGGTACGGGAAAATCGGTCATGTTGAAATGTATTCTGGGCCTGTTGCGGCCCGATAGGGGTAGCATCCGCATTGATGGCGAGGAGACCGTGGGTTTGCGCGGGGCGGAGCGGGAACGGATTTTGACCAGGTTCGGCATGCTGTTCCAGTCGGCGGCCTTGTTCGATTCCCTGTCGGTTTGGGAAAATGTTGCCTTCGGCCTGATCGAAGGCGCCGGCATGGAGCGGGAACAGGCGCGGGCCATTGCGATTGAAAAGCTGGCCAAGGTCGGTCTGGACGAAGACATGGCGAACGGCGATCCGTCCGCCCTTTCGGGGGGTATGCGCAAACGGGTCGGCCTGGCCCGGGCCATCGCCACTGAACCGGATATCATTTTTTTAGACGAGCCGACCACCGGCCTGGATCCGATCATGGGCGATGTGATCAACAATCTGATTACCGAATGCGTGCGCGACCTGGGCGCCACCACCCTGACCATCACCCACGACATGTCTTCGGCCCGCACCATCGCCGACCGGGTCGCCATGCTTTACAATGGACAGATCATCTGGGCCGGCGGCGTCGACGCGATCGACGAATGCGACAATCCCTTTGTCGATCAATTTATCCATGGGCGCGAAGAGGGTCCCTTCGCGCTGGAGATAAGCTGAGGGTAACGTGGCCAGGGCGGTTGAACATTTTGTTTGTCAAAGCTGCGGCGCGGTGCACGGCAAGTGGTCCGGCCGCTGCACGGCCTGCGGCGAATGGAACACCATCACCGAAGAGGCGCGGCGCGAGGCGCCGCCCCGTGGCCTGGGCGCGGGTCGGGGTCAACCCAGGGGCCGCGTTCTGGATTTTCGCAAACTGGATAAGCATGGCGAGACGGAGGGACCGCGCACGGCCTCGGGGCTGGGCGAATTCGACCGGGTCTGCGGCGGCGGCCTGGTGCCGGGTTCGGCCGTCCTGATCGGCGGCGATCCGGGCATCGGCAAATCCACGCTTTTGTTACAGGTCGTGGCCCGGCTGGCCCGGCAGGGCGTTGCCTGCGCCTATATTTCCGGCGAGGAGGCCCCGGCGCAGGTGCGCATGCGGGCGCGGCGCCTGGGCCTGGAAGCCGCGCCCCTGGATCTGGCCGCCGCCACCTCCGTACGCGATATCGTCGCCACCCTGGACGGCGCGGAGGCACCCCACGTGGTGGTCATCGATTCGATCCAGACCATGTATGTCGACAGCGTGGAAGCCGCGCCCGGCACCGTCAGCCAGGTCCGCGCCTCGGCCCAGGAGTTGATCCGGGCCGCCAAGCGGCGCGATATCTGTTTGTTGCTGGTGGGTCATGTGACCAAGGACGGACAGATCGCCGGGCCACGGGTATTGGAACATATGGTCGACTGCGTGCTGTATTTCGAGGGCGAGCGGGGCCATCAGTTCCGCATTCTCCGCGCCGTGAAAAACCGCTATGGCCCGACGGACGAAATCGGCGTCTTCGAGATGAGCGATGCCGGCCTGATGGAAGTCACCAACCCCTCGGCCCTGTTTCTGGCCAACCGGGGAGCGGGGGGCGATATCTCCGGCAGCGCCGTTTTCGCCGGCCTGGAAGGCAGCCGGCCGGTATTGGTGGAAATCCAGGCGCTGGTCGCCCCATCGCCGCCCGGCACGCCACGGCGAACGGTGGTGGGCTGGGACAGCAACCGCCTGGCCATGGTGCTGGCGGTACTCGATGCCCGCTGCGGCCTGGGCGTGGGGGGACACGATGTTTATCTGAACGTGGCCGGGGGACTGCGGATTGGCGAACCGGCGGCGGACCTGGCGGTGGCGGCGGCCCTGGTTTCATCCCTGATGGAGGTGCCGGTACCGCAAGAGGCGGTACTGTTTGGCGAGATCAGTCTATCGGGCGAGGTGCGGGCGGTGGCGCAAGCCGAATTGCGTCTGAAGGAAGCCGCCAAATTGGGTTTTTCCCAAGCCCTGACGCCGCCCTGGCGCAAACCCCGCAAAAGCCCACTGACGGTCCGCGAAATAAGCCGCTTGCCCGAGCTGGTGGAATTGTTTGCCTCGGATGGCATGAAGGCCGTATAGAACCGCCATGTTAAGCGAATTGCCCATCAACGTGACCGATTTGGTGATCCTGGCCGTCTTGCTGATTTCGGGCTTGCTGGCCTTGAGCCGCGGCTTTGTCAAGGAAGTCCTGTCCATCGCCGGCTGGGTCATTGCCACCATCGCGGCGCTGGAACTGTTCCCGCTGTTGCAGCCCATCGTGCGGCGTTATATAGACCAGAGCCTGATTGCCGACAGCATCGCGGCGGTGGGCATTTTTGTCGTGGTGTTGACCCTGGCCTCGTTGCTGTCTTCGGCCATATCGCGGCGGGTGCAACGCAGTGAAATCGGCGTCCTGGACCGCTCCCTCGGCTTTTTGTTTGGCCTGCTTCGCGGTGTCGTCGTGACCGCCCTGGCCTATCTGGTGCTGGTGCAGTTCCTGGGCAAGGGCGAACAGCCCGATTGGCTGCGCGGCGCCCGCGCCATGCCGGCCATTGAATACAGTGCTGAATTGCTGGCCAGGCTGGCGCCGGAAGACATCCGCGAAGGATTGGTGGGGGCCGGAGAATTGGGCCGGGACAGCGGCCAGAGCCTGAATTCCACGCTCGATAAAGCTATCAATACGGGCCGGGCGGCGGCGCGCTTGAAAGACGCCCTGCCCGCTGCCAAGGCGCGCGCGGCCAGGGACGCTGACAAACCCGGCGAAAGCGGCTATACATCCGGCTCGCGCGACGATATGAACCGCCTTATTCAGAACCGGACCGACAATTGAAGCAGCGCTCAATGCACGTTTCGAGCGCCAGGGCAGCAAAGGCCGCGCCATGGAACTGACCACCCATCCCTTCGCCCCTTCCCCCGCCGACAGTGATAAGTTTCACGAAGAATGCGGCGTGTTCGGCATTATCGGAAGCGCCGATGCCGCCGCCAACGCGGTGCTGGGACTGCACGCCTTGCAGCATCGGGGGCAGGAAGCCGCCGGCATCGTGACCCACGACGGTACGCAATTCTATTCCCATCGCAGCCTTGGCAAAGTGGGTGACAATTTCAACTCGGAAGCCGTCATTAGCCGGCTGCCCGGCGATACCGCCCTGGGGCACAACCGCTATGCCACCACGGGCAATACCATCCTGCGCAACGTCCAGCCCCTGTTCGCGGAATTGCAAACCGGTGGGTTTGCCATCGGACATAACGGCAATTTGACCAATGCGGAAACCTTGCGCGGCGAATTGGTCAAGCGTGGCTGCATATTTCAATCGACCATGGATACCGAGGTGATTATCCATCTGATCGCCACCTCGACCTACCACGATCTGCTGGACCGTATGGTCGATGCCCTGAAGGCGGTGGTCGGGGCCTACAGCCTGGTTGCCATGACCGACGACCAGTTGATCGGCGTGCGCGACCCCATGGGGGTGCGGCCGTTGATCCTGGGGCATCTGGAAGGGGCGCCGATCCTGACCTCGGAAACCTGCGCACTGGACATTATCGGCGCCGAATTTGTCCGCGAAGTCGCGCCAGGCGAAATTATCGTCTGCGGCCGCGACGGAATTGAAAGTTTGATGCCCTTTCCCCCCGCCAAATCGCGGTCCTGCATTTTCGAGTATGTCTATTTCTCCAGGCCCGACAGCATCGCCAATGACCGTTCCATCTATACGGTGCGAAAGGCTATTGGCGCCATTCTGGCGCGGGAGAGCTTCGTGCCGGCGGATGTGATCATACCGGTGCCGGATTCCGGCACTCCCGCCGCCATCGGTTATGCCGAGGAAGCGGGTATACCGTTCGAGTTGGGCATCATCCGCAACCATTATGTCGGCCGCACATTTATCGAACCATCCCAGAGTATCCGCAACTTCGGGGTCAAGTTGAAGCATAACGCCAACCGGGCCGAGATCGTGGGCCGTCGCGTGATTTTGGTTGACGATTCGATCGTGCGGGGCACCACCGCGCAGAAAATCGTGCAGATGGTGCGCGAGGCCGGCGCCGCCGAAGTACACTTGCGCATCGCCTCGCCGCCCACGGCCAATCCCTGCTATTACGGCATCGATACCCCCAGCCGCGGGGAATTGCTGGCCGACAAAATGGATGTGGCGGCAATGGCGCGGGAAATCGGCGCCGACAGTCTGGCATTTATCTCGATCAACGGTCTGTACCGGGCGGTGGGCGGCGCGGACCGGGATAACGGCCAGCCGCAATTTTGCGATGCCTGTTTCACCGACGAATATCCCGTGCCCTTGGTCGACCTGGCCCAGGGCCGGGCACCGGCGCAACTGTCGCTGCTGACGGAACACGGCTGACGGCGCGGTGATGGGCCAACGTCTGAAAGACCGCCTTGCCGTGATCACCGGCGCCTCGCGCGGGGTCGGCGCGGCCGTGGCCAAGGCCTACGCCGCCGAGGGCGCCCATGTCATTCTGATCGCACGGACCACGGGCGCTCTGGAAGAAATCGACGATGAAATCAAGGCCCGGGGCGACAAGGGGGGAGGAGGAGGCACAACCTTGGTGCCCATGGATTTGTGCGAATTCGCCGCCATCGACGATCTGGGCCGGCAGATTTTTGAACGTTGGGGCAAGTTGGATATCCTGGTGGGCAACGCCGCGATTTTGGGTGATCTGTCCCCCGTGGGTCATATTCGGCCCGAGGTTTGGCAGCGCGCCTACGACGTGAACGTCACCGCCAACTACCGCCTGATCCGCTCGCTAGATCCCTTGTTGCGGCAATCCGATGCCGGCCGGGCCATTTTCGTTACTTCCGGCGCGGCGCACGCCTTGCCGCCCTATTGGGCGCTCTATGCTTCGACCAAGGCCGCTTTGGAGGCCATTGCCCAAATTTATGCCCGGGAAACACAAAAAACCAACGTGCGGGTCAATCTGGTTAATCCCGGCCCGACGCGCACGGCGTTGCGGGCGGCGGCCTTTCCCGGCGAAGACCCCGACCACCTGCCGCCGCCCGAACATCTGGCTGAAACCTTGATCCGCCTGGCCGAGCCCGGTTTCACGGAAACCGGCCTTTGGGTCGCCGCCGACGCCCCGCCCGTTGCGGCGGCGGCGGACGATCAGGTACATTAGGGCAGTTTACGATTTCGCCTCGGCCCCGGCTTCTTCCAACAGCTGTTCCAATGTTTCGTAAGGCTGGGCCCCGACCACGCCTTTGCGGCCGGCAACAAAAGTCGGCACGCCGGTCACGCCGTATTGCCGCGACAATTCCCAATCAGCATCGACCGCGTCCTTGAAGCTGCGGCTTTCGAGCACCACCCGCGCCGCCGCCACGTCCAGGCCCACCGCCCGGGCGACCTCGAGCAGGGCCTCCACATCGCCCACGTTCACGCCGTCGACGAAATAGGCCCGGTAGAGGGCATCATGAATGGCCTCGCCGCCCGGCTGGGTATCGGCCCATTTGCCCAATTCCTGGGCCAGACGGCTGTTGTAGGTATGGGTACGGTGGCTATAGGGTAGCCCCTCGGCGTCCATCAATCCTTTCATGCGGGTGTACATCTCATCCAGGTCCACATCCCGGCCCGCAAACAATTCCTCCAGGCTGCGGCCTTCCTGGGGGGTTTCGGGATGCAGGGGGAAATGCACCCATTTCGCCTCGATATCGAATTTCCGCTTTAGTTTTTCAATACGCCCGGTACTGAGATAACACCACGGTCAAACGTAATCGGTGAAGATTTCCAAGGTTATCGGTTCAGCCATTGCGTTTCTTTCCATTGGCCCCAGGGAAGAGGTTAATTCGGCAAAAGTATAACCGCCAAATCTGTCCGATGATACCGCCGGCGGCGGGTTAGAGCACATTTGGACTATTCCGCGTCGTGAAAGATCAGGCCCAGGGTGTGGCGGTGGCCCGTGTGCAGACGGCTGACCCCATGGCGCATGGGCGCGCGGTAATAGCCGCGCTTGCCCCGGACCGGCCGCTCCCTGACCGGAATTATGATCATCTCGCCCTGTTCCGGCGTGATTGCCTGGCCAATGGATTGTGCCCGGGGCTGTTGCTCTAACAGCAGGAATTCGCCGCCGGTGAAATCCGTCTCCCGCCGGCTGAGCAAAAATACCACCTGCAAGGGAAAATACACCGCGCCGTAAATATCCTGATGCAGGCGATTATATCCACCGGCCTGATAGCGCAATAACAGGGGCGTGGGCTTGGTCTGACCCGCGTCGCGGCAGACCTGGCGAAAAGCCTCCAAATCAGGTGGATAGTGCACCTCGCCGGGCAGTTTGGCCGCCATCTCATTGGCAATGGGCGCCAGGTCGCCATATAGCTCCCGGCGCAGATCGGCGACCAGGCGCGGCAACGGATTGGCAAAATAACGGTACTGCCCCTCGCCAAAGCGATAACGCGACATCTCGATCGTGCTGCGAAAATATTGATCCTGGCCGTACAGAGCGATCAACCCGGCACATTCATCGGCGTTTAACAGCGCGCCGGTATGGGCATAGCCCCCGGTTTCGATCTGCGCCGCGAGCAGGCCCCAGTCCTGGGCGGCCAGCCGGTCAGTAACGGATTTATCCATGGCGCTTTGTAGACGGGGGCGCCCCGTGACGCTATCCGGAACTGTCGATAACAAACTGAATTGACCGCTTTATGTACCATATAGTTTGACCGCTTCGGTTTTGGTTGTTGGCTCTGTGGGGAAGTGGTCAGGTCGGCGTAGCCGGGCTGTCCCCTTATCCACAGAGCGTCCTTGTGCCGCGTCGAAACGCCTTACGCAGCGATTGTGTTGTGCTCTCCCGTTGGCTTTCCATTCGCATCGTATTTGGCCAGGCACCTTGGTCCATGAAAGATGGCCAGGCCGCCATCAGGGTATTCGTGGACCCGGACGCGCGCC
>JAKZRK010000117.1:0-3313 GCA_047518225.1 Alphaproteobacteria bacterium
GGTATCCTATGTTGGCGGCGCCGGCACCGGGGTGACTGCCGTGCGCCTTGAAGGTCCGGCGCCGTCGGTGGCGCACCGCACGGCGGCATTGCGCCGGGAATGGGGTGTCCTGGGCGCGGTGGAGGAATTGCACGGCCATAACAGCACCACCCTGTGGCGGGAAATAGCAAATGTGGCGTCCCTGCTGCCTGATCCCGAGGCCATCATCTGGAAGGTGTCGGTGGCGCCCAGCCAGGGCGCGGACGTGGCACGGGGGGCTTTGGCCATGGGGGGCGAGGGTTATTACGATTGGGCCGGGGGCCTGCTCTGGCTTTCTATTGCGGAACAAGACGATGGCGGCGCGGCGGCGGTGCGGGGTTCCCTGAGCGGACCGGATGCGGGGCATGCGACTTTGATCCGCGGCCCCGATGCCCTACGTGAACGGATAGACGTCTTTCAGCCCGGCGCAGCGCCGCTGGCTGCGCTGAGCGCGCGCATCAAGGATTCGTTCGACCCCCGCCGGATATTGAACCCCGGCCGGATGTACGGAGATATATAGCCATGCGTACGGATTTTTCGCCCGCCCTGTTGGCCGATCGGGATGTGGCCGAGGCCGACGGTATTCTGCGCAAATGCGTCCAATGCGGCTTTTGCACGGCGACCTGCCCGACCTATGTCCTGCTGGGCGATGAATTGGACAGCCCCCGGGGCCGGATTAATCTGATCAAGAATATGCTGGAATCGGGCGCCAAGCCCGATGCGCGCACGGTGCGCCATATCGACCGCTGTCTGTCGTGTCTGGCCTGCATGACCACTTGCCCCTCGGGCGTCAATTATATGCATCTGGTGGACCGGGCCCGGGCCCGGATCGAGACGCAGTTCCGCCGGCCCCTGGGTGAGCGGTGGCTGCGCCGCATATTGGCAATGGTATTGCCCCGGCCCGGCCTGTTTCGCCTGGCCTTGCAGGGCGCCCGCCTGGTGAAACCCGTGGCCGGCCTGGCGCCGGGACGATTGCGGGCCATACTGGCCATGGCGCCGGACGAATTGCCCGGCCCCTCGGATACGGACCGGCCCCAGGTTCACCCGGCCCAGGGTGCCCGCAGGATGCGGGTGGCCCTGCTGACGGGCTGCGCCCAACGGGTGCTGGACCCAGGCATCAACGCCGCCACCGTGCGCCTGTTGACCCGCCTTGGCTGCGATGTGGTGGTGGCGCAGGGGGCAGGCTGCTGCGGCGCGCTGACCCACCATATGGGCCGGGAAGGGGAGGCCATGGCCTCCATCCGCGCCAACGTGGGGGCCTGGACGGCGGAACTGGATGGCGAGGGCCTGGATGCCGTGGTCATCAACGCCTCGGGCTGCGGCACCACGATCAAGGACTATGGCCATATTCTGGCCGAGGATCCGGTCTGGGCCGCGCCCGCGAAACGCATTGCCGAACTGGCCCTGGATGTCACCGAACTGGTGCGGCGCCTGGATATGCCGGCGGGGTCCCATGGGCCGGATCAGGCGCGGCCGTTGAAGGTAGCCTATCATGCCGCCTGTTCCCTGCAACATGGCCAGAAAATAGTGACGCTGCCAAAACAACTTTTGCAGCAGGCGGGGTTCGAGGTCATGGATGTACCGGAGGGGCATTTATGTTGCGGCTCCGCCGGCACCTATAATCTGTTGCAGCCGGAATTGGCGGGCCGCCTGCTGGAACGCAAGGCCGGTCATATCCAAAGCCTGGAACCCGACGTGGTCGCCGCCGGCAACATTGGCTGCATGGTGCAACTGCGCGGCGGCCTGGACGTGCCCGTGGTGCATACGGTGGAACTGCTGGACTGGGCGACCGGCGGACCAAAGCCCGCCGCGCTTTAGCCCGGAACCGCTCTAATCCAGACGCTCAACCTCGAACATCCGGCTGGGGGCGGTAATCTGGTTTTGGGCCGCGACCACGGCCAGTTCGCCCGATTGCACCGCCATGCTGGCCTGGATCAGGCCATGCAGCGCGGCGGAGGCCCAGGCCAGGGCGGCGGCCATGTCCCTATGGTTGAGGTAGTGGCCCAACAGAATGGCGGCAAAGGCATCCCCCGTACCCTTGGGCACGCCAGCCCCATGGGCGAGATAGGGCACCCTGACCTGAAAGATGCCGTCCGGCCCAACCGCCAGGTTGCACAGCCAATCGCCCTCGCGCGCGGCGCCGGTACAGACCACCGTCTTGGGGCCGCGCCGGCGCAGGCTCTGGGCCGCCTGGACCGCATCATCGAGGTTATGGATATCCTGGCCGGTCAGCCAGGCCAGTTCGAACCGGTTCGGCGTCACCAGATCAGCCTTGGGCAACAATCTCTCCTGCATCCCGGCCGCCAGTTCTGGCTCCACATACAGCCCGCCCTCATCGCCCAGCACCGGATCGCACAGAACCAATGCGCCGGGCATGGCCGCGATGGCGCGTAAGGCCACATCGACGCTGCCCGGCTGACCTAGATAGCCCGTGTGCAGCGCGGCGCAGCCCGCCAACAGATCCCGTTCCTCCAACCCGTCCAGCAATCGGTTCTGCAACGCCATATCCACCGGCCCGCCGCCATAGCCGCCATGGCCCGGATGGTTGGAAAACAACACGGTGGGTAAATGCCAGACCTGGTGGCCCAACAAATGCCAGGCCGGCAGCGCCGCCTGGGCGCCCACATGGCCATAAACCACGTGCGACGTTAGGCTGAATATGCTGGCCATCGGGACGGGGCCTTTCCTCGCAACTTCAAAAACAGGCCGCCAGCATAGCCCTTGCCCCGGGCAAGAGGCCATATACCAAGTGTTAATTCAGGGGGAATGGTGTGCCGATTTGGACGAAGATGTGCACTGGATCGTGATAATCTCTATAGGAAACTTACAAAATAGGGTCGCTGAGAACAAAGGTTAGAGTGTTCACGTGAGAAGGAAAACAACCCTGCTGCCCGCCCAGTTGAAGTTCGCCAAAGATGACCTGAGCTACACACCACCGGCGCCGGGTCGCCTACCTAATGAGGGCAGTCTCAATCTGGTTCTGCAGCGTTGATCACAAAACAGTCTTGTGTCGATCTGTGGTATCGGCCTGAACCCCAAACAAAAAACCGGACGGAGAATGGCATTCCTGCTTCAATTGCATGAGTTCCGATAGGCGAGCGATACGATATACTCTCATCCCCTATCGCGATATTCTCTGAATAATAGAAAGGAAGAGGCTTGCCTATCCGGTTAACGCCCATGACCGCTACATGTAGGGTGCCGCCACTCTCCCGAGTAAAGCTCGGCATAGGTTGGAGCAGAGGTGTCGCCCGCGATGCCGAGCAATGAGCGGAAGGCGTTGAACGGGTAGAAC
>JAKZRK010000118.1:0-5767 GCA_047518225.1 Alphaproteobacteria bacterium
GTAATGAGACTTTTGACATTACGGTAGTCAATTCCGTCGGCACCACGGTGGTCAACATTGATCTATCAGCCGTCGTCGGCACCTTGAACGTGGACAATGTCTCGGACTACATCAATACGCAACTGTCGGCCGCCGGTGTCACCTCGACCATCCAGGCGGAGCGTTACAATGAAAACTCGTACGGCCTCAAACTGAACCTGAACAGCACGGAAACCGTGACCCTTGGCAGTGCATCCGATCAGACGGCGGGCCTATATATCGCCGGCACCAACAGCGTTGGCGACTATGCCTCCGGCTTCGTGCGCAAGGTCGACGACCTGGGCAATACCGCGCCCAACGACGCCTTCCGCTCCGAAATCGATACCTCGGAAGCCGATAGCGCCAGTGCCGTTGCCGTTGACAGCCTGGGCAATGTTTATTCCGTGGGCTCCACGTCCGGTGATCTGGGCGGTCTTGCCAACCAGGGGATAAATGACGCCTATTTGAATAAGTATGACGTCTCCGGGCAACTGGTCTGGTCGCGTCTGCTGGGCGCCTCGGGAGACGCCAATGGCTTTGCCGTCGCCGTGGACGTCAATGACAACGTCATCATCGCCGGCACCGTGCAGGGTTCATTGACCGAAACCGCCTATGGCGGCAATTACGACAGCTTCGTGACCAAATTCGATAGCACCGGCGCCGAACAATGGACCCGCCAGGCCGCGCCGTATGCGAATGATAGTGCCCTGGCTCTGACCACGGATGCCAGCGGCAACGTTTTCGTGGCCGGCCAAACCTCGTCCGAAATAGGGAGCGGGGTTACCTATGCCGGGGGCACCGACGGCTATCTGACAAAATTGGACAGCAGCGGCACCCATGTCTGGGACAAGCAATTCGGCGGCACCGGCACCGACCGCGCCACGGCGATCGCGGTGGATGGATCGGGCAATATCTATGTCGCCGGTGAAAAGGACGGAAACGCGATCCTGCGCCGTTATGTGGACAGCGCCGCCTCGCAAACTCCGGACTGGGAAGTTGACCTGGGCGCCCTGAATGGCGACGGCGCGGTTACCGGCATTGCGGTGGGCAGCAGCGGTAACGTCTATATCTCGGGCCAGACTTCCAACGCCGCCCTATCGGGCAGTATCGTCAACGCCCATTCCGGGGGGACCGACGGTTTCGTCAGCCAGATTATCGATTCCGGTGCATCGGCGGCGGTTGGCTTTACCACCTATGTCGGCAGCACCAGCACGGATACCCTGGGCGGCATCGCCGTCAAGGCCGCTGCCGGTGCGGACGAAATTTATATCACCGGCGCCACCCAGGGTGCCGTCGATGGCGGGGCGGCGGCCAGCGTGCAAGATGCTTTCGTCATGAAACTGGATAACACCGGGGCGGAAGTGTGGGCCCACCAGGACCATGGCGCGGTCAGCCAAAGCGGCAATGCCATCGCCTATGACGCCACGGCCTCCTCAGTTATCAGCCGCCTGGGCCTGTCAACCGGTGAGTTGCCGGTGACGGCGGCGACGGAGGTGTTGAGCCTGACGACCGCACGGCCGGGGCAGTACTTCTCGGTCCGGGTCGACGGCGGCGCGGTGAAACGGATTGAAATCGAGACCGACGACAGTTTGGGTTTGCTGGCCGTCAAGATCAACAATGCCATGGGCCGATATGGCAGCAGCACCATCGTACAGGGCACCACGGACTCCGCGCTCAAGATAGAGGCGAAGAATGGCGCGGTGGTTGAGATCATCCCAGGGCCGGACGGTTTTGATGCCCTTGCCTCCCTCGGCCTGAAAGAGGCCGTGCTATACGCAGAACCCACCGGCCTGGACGACGAGGAGACGGAGGTGGCTGAAGGCAAAGTCTTTGAACTGGGCATCATCGGCGATCTGTCCCTGGAAACGCGGACCGGCGCGGCCGAAGTTGGTGTCCTGATCGATAATGCCCTGCGCGAGGTGCGCAAGATGTTCCGCTATATCGCCGTGGGACCGGAGGAAGATGATCCCCTGGCCGGCCTAACCAATATTAGCGCGCGGGATTCAGAACGCATTGCCCAGTTGCAAGGCGCCCTTTCCGCCATATCCGGCGTCGCCTCTTCCATGAACCTGACCAATCAGCTGCGCCAGCAAGGCCTGGGCGGCGGCAGCGTCCAAAACTTGTTCAATATCGTTACCTAACAGTCTCTTTTGCCCCGTTGGGGGTGACCGGCGCGGTTTCGCCGGGTAGTCTGCATCAGCGTTCGGGGAGGTGCTGGTGGGTGAGACGATTGCCATTCCGCTGTGGCTGGCGGGCCTGGTGGTGCTATTGGCGGCCTGGGCCGTGCTCGACCGGTTTTTATTGCCGGGCGCGCGCTGGTTCCTGCGCCGCCGCGTCAGCCAGGTGGTGGAAGAGATCAACACCCGGCTTGACCTCAAGATCCAATCGTTCAAGTTGACCCGGCGGCAGGTGTTGATCGACCGGCTGACCTTTGACCCGGACGTCATGGCCGCCGTGGCGGAGAAAAGCGCCGCCGACAATATTCCCCGCGAGGTGCTGATGGCCGATGTGGCCCGCCACGCCCGCGAAATCGTCCCCGCCTTTAATGCCTATATATACTTTCGCTTTGGCGCCTGGGCCGCCCGACGGGTCGCCGAATGGCTGTACCGGGTCCGCCTCGGCTATGCCGATGAGGATGGCCTGGCTTCCGTCGACCCGGAGGCCAGCGTCGTCTTCGTCATGAACCACCGCTCCAACATGGACTATGTTCTGGTCGCCTATCTCGCCGCTACGCGGACGGCGCTTAGTTACGCAGTGGGCGAATGGGCGCGCATTTGGCCCCTGCAGGCGTTGATCCGCTCCCTCGGCGCCTATTTCGTACGGCGCGATTCAGGCGACACGCTATACCGCCGGGTTTTGGAACGTTACGTGGCCATGGCGACGGCGGCGGGCGTGGTCCAGGCGGTTTATCCTGAAGGCGGGTTGAGCCGCGATGGCCGCCTGCGCCCGCCGCGGCTGGGTCTGGTCAATTACATGCTGAAAGCGCTGGAGACGGATGGCGCCAAGGATGTCGTATTCGTCCCCGTGGGCATCAACTACGACCGGGTTTTCGAAGACCGCACGCTGGTACGGACCTTGGACGAGACCGCTGAACGCCGCTCCACGGGCTATGCATTGAAGAAAACCTTCGGCTTCATCGGTCACAATTTCGCGCTGATGGCCAGGGGCCGGTGGTACCGTTTCGGCTATGCCTGCGTGAATTTCGGGCCGCCCGTATCGGCCCGGGCCTGGATGGCAACACGGGAGGCGCTGGATGAAGATGGCCGGCGCCACCGCGTCGAGGCGCTGGGGCAACATTTGATGGACAGGGTGGGCGCGGTCGTGCCGGTGTTGCCGGTCTCATTGATGGCAACGGTTTTTACCCGGGCGCCGGATCAGGCCATCAGCGAGCTTGACCTCAAGGTGGCGGCGCATGCCCTGAAGACGGAACTGGAGGCGAAAAGCGCGCAGGTTTATGTCCCTCACGCGGATGCCGATTACGCCTTGTCGGTCGGCCTGCGCATGTTGACCCTGCGGCATCTGATTGCGGAAAAAGACGGTCTGTATTCGGTCAAGGCCGGCGAGTTACCCATGCTGCAATACTACGCCAACGCCATCGCGCATTATTTCGAAACCGGGGTAGAGGCGGGGTGAGAGAACGGGTCGTATTGATCCACGGCCTGGGGCGGACCTGCCGCAGCATGGCCCGCCTGCAACGCGGTCTCGAGGCCAAGGGCTACGCCGTACGATGCTGGTCCTATCCCAGCCGCTGCCGTCGTCTGGCGGGGCATATCGATGCGTTTCGGCAATGGCTGGGGGCTCAGGCTTTCGAAGGTCCGGTACATTTTGTCGGGCATTCCCTGGGCGGCATCGTCATTCGCGGCGCACTGGCGGTGGCGCCGCCGGTTCAGGTCGGCCGGATCGTCATGATCGCCACGCCCAATCGGGGCGCCGGCGTGGTCTCTCGCTTCGGCCGCTGGCCGTTTTCACGGCTCATCTTCGGCCTGCCGTTGGAGGATCTGGCGGAGGGCTCGACGACCTTGGGGAACCTGGGCGTGCCCGATGCCGAGATCGGCATTATTGCCGGCATAGGGGTTTTTCACCCGCTGAATTTCATCTCCTACGTAAATCTATTTCACCGCGCCGGAGAGGCCCACGACGGCACCGTCGAACTGGCCAATACCCGCCTGGCCGAGGCCAACGACAGCGTTATCATCGATGCCCACCACACCTTCATCTGCGATCATGACGAGGTGATCCAAGAAACCGGCACGTTCCTGCGAAGCGGCGCGTTTTTGCGCTAGCGAAAACTCCTCGGCTGGGGGATTGGTGCGGCCGGGTTGGCGTTGCGGGGGTGGCCGGTGCGGCGGCGGGCGAATGGTGGGTTGTCTGGGTCCAGGCCCGGGTCTTCGCGCAGGGTATCCAGGTCTGCCGATAGATCGATCAGTTCCTCGGCCAGCAGGTGGATCACCAGGCCTTCACGCTCCACCCGGCCGCGGGCCGCCAGCAGGCGGGCCGAGAGGACGACCCGGCGGTAGGTCTCGAAAATCGGCGGGCGGACGATGATATTGGCGACGGCGCCTTCATCCTCGATGGTAATGAAGATCACGCCCTTGGCGGTGCCCGGCCGTTGCCGGACCAGGACCAGGCCGGCCACCGTGACCCGGGCGCCGTGGGAGAGGTTCAATAAGGCCTCGTTCTCGACAATATCCCAGGCCGCCAGGGCCGGGCGCAACAGGCGCAGGGGGTGATCCTTCAGGGACAGGCGCAGGCTGGTATAATCCTGCACCACCTGTTCGCCGATGGGCATGTCCGGCAAGGACACGGTGGCCTCCCTCGGCGCATGGGCGCTGGGGGGGCGAACCTGGGCGGCGGCGAACAGGGGTAATTCCGGCTGGTTCAGGCGTTTCAGGGCCCACAGGGCGCCCCGCCGGTCCAGCCCTGTGGAGCGCCAGGCATCGCCATTGGCCAATTTCTCCAAGGCGCCGGCGCCCAACCCGGTGCGCCGCCACAAATCCTCCGGGTCCTCATAGCCCCCTGCCCGTTCGGCTAGCAGAACCGTCGCCGCCGCCTCGGGGAAATGCCTGATTTGCCGCAGGCCGAGACGTAGAGCGGGACGCCCGGCCGGCGCGTCATTTTCCAGCGTGCAATCCCAATCCGAGTGGTTGATGTCGACGGGACGCACCTCGGCGCCATGTTCGCGGGCATCGCGGACGATCTGGGCCGGGGCATAGAAACCCATGGGCTGGCTGTTCAACAGGGCGCAGGCAAAGACCGCCGGATAATGCTGCTTCATCCAGGCCGAGATATAGACCAACAGGGCAAAGGAGGCCGCGTGGCTTTCAGGAAAGCCGTATTCGCCGAAACCCTCGATCTGCTTGAAACAGCGTTCGGCGAAGCCGCGGTCATAGCCGCGCGCGGCCATGCCCTCGATCATCTTGTGGCGGAACGTATGGATGGTGCCGGTGTGGCGAAACGTCGCCATGGCGCGGCGCAAGCGGTCGGCCTCGGACGGGGTAAAGCCGGCGGCGACGATGGCGATGCGCATGGCCTGTTCCTGAAACAGGGGTATGCCCAGGGTCTTGCCCAGAACCGCTTCCAGATCCTTAGAGGGGAACTCGACCCGTTCCTTGCCGGCCCGGCGGCGCAGATACGCGGCGCGATCATCGACCGGCCAGACGAGTGGAGGCGCATCACAACCGCCAAAGCTTTCCGTGAAACCTTCGAGTTGATGGGTGAGTCTCTCAAGCGCCCACCCCGTGGTTACGAC
>JAKZRK010000119.1:0-12423 GCA_047518225.1 Alphaproteobacteria bacterium
GGTTCAAATTCGAACAATGTTGGGCTACACTCTGTTTGCATCGGGGCCTCTCCGGAATTGCGGTAAGCGATTGGCGAATCGCCATTTTCCGCGATTCCCCGCCTCGATGCATCAAGGGGTTTGAGAAATCCGGGCTAGTTACATATTGCGCCGATACTGGCCGCCGACCTCGAACAAGGCGTTGGTGATCTGACCCAGCGAGCAGACCCGGACGGCTTCCACCAGGACGGCAAAGACGTTTTCGTCGTTTCGCGCGGCGTCTTTCAGGCGTTGCAACATGGCCGGCGCTACCTTGGCGTGACGTTTATGGAAGGCGGCCAGACGTTTCATTTGCGATTTCTTTTCCCGCTCCGATGACCGGCTAAGCTCCACGGTGGTGTTCGGTGGCGGTGGTTCGGGGTTGATGAAAGTGTTGACGCCGATAATGGGATAGCTGCCATCGTGCTTCAGGGTTTCGTAGTACAGGCTTTCATCCTGGATCTTGCCCCGTTGGTAGCCCGTTTCCATGGCGCCCAAAACACCGCCACGGTCGCTGATCCGCTCGAACTCCTGCAACACCGCTTCTTCCACCAGATCCGTCAATTCCTCGATAATGAAGGAACCCTGGTTCGGGTTTTCGTTTTTCGCCAGGCCCCATTCCTTGCCGATAATCATCTGTATCGCCATTGCCCGGCGTACGGATTCTTCCGAGGGCGTGGTGATCGCCTCGTCATAGGCATTGGTATGCAAACTGTTGGTATTGTCATAGCTGGCCACCAGAGCCTGCAACGTGGTGCGGATATCGTTGAAGGCGAATTCCTGGGCGTGCAGGGAACGGCCCGAGGTCTGGGTATGATATTTCAACTTCTGGCTACGTTCGCCCGCGCCATAACGGTCGCGCATGGTCACGGCCCAGATGCGCCGCGCCACCCGGCCCAGCACGGTATATTCCGGGTCCATGCCGGCCGAGAGGAAAAACGACAGATTTGGCGCGAAATCGTCAACTATCATGCCCCGGGCCAGATAGCTTTCCACATAGGTAAAGCCATTGGCCAAGGTAAAAGCCAACTGCGAAATCGGGTTGGCGCCAGCCTCGGCGATATGATAGCCGGAGATGGAGACGGAATAAAAATTCCGCACCCGGTTCTCGACGAAATAGGCTTGAATATCGCCCATCACCTTGAGGCTGAATTCGGTTGAGAACAGGCAGGTGTTCTGGCCCTGATCCTCTTTCAGAATATCCGCCTGAACGGTGCCACGGACATTTTCGTGCACCCAGGCGCGGATCTTGGCGGTTTCCTTGTCGTTGGCCGGACGGCCCTTTTCCGCCTTGAAAGCCGTCAGCCGCTGATCCATGGCCGTGTTGATGAACATGGCCAGAATGGTCGGCGCCGGGCCGTTGATGGTCATGGAGACCGAGGTCGACGGCTGACACAGCTCGAAGCCGCCGTAGAGCACCTTCATATCATCCAAAGTGGCGATCGAGACGCCGGCGTTACCCACCTTGCCATAGATGTCGGGGCGCGGATCGGGGTCGTTGCCGTACAGGGTGACGGAATCAAAGGCGGTGGAAAGGCGCTTGGCCGCCGAGTCCCTCGAAACGAACTTGAAGCGTTTGTTGGTGCGGAAGGGATCGCCCTCGCCCGCGAACATGCGGGTGGGATCCTCCCCCTCGCGCCTGAAGGGAAAGACGCCGGCGGTATAGGGGAAGTGACCGGGCAAATTCTCCAGCATCATCCAGCGCAGCAAATCACCTTCATCCTCGTAGCGGGGCAGCGCCACCTTCGGAATGGCCGTGCCGCAAATGGTGGTGGAGGTCAGGCGGCTGCGGATTTCCCTGCCGTCCACTTTCGTGACGAATTCCTTGCCGCCATAGGCCAGTTTGGTTTTGGGCCAGGCTTCCAGCAACGCGATGCTGTCCTCGCCGGCCGAGCTGGCCCGATCCGCCGCCAGTTTCTCCATCCGGCTGAGCTGCGCCTTTGGCGCGCCGGCCTTGGCCAACAGATCGCGGGAGGCAAGCAGTTGTTGGCGTTCCCGCACCGCCCCGGACCAGGTCTTGACCGTACCGTGATAAGCGCGCATGCCGCGGGCGATGTCGGCCAAATACTGGACCCGGTCGGAGGGCACGATGAAGTCATGACGGGATGAGACTTTGGCCGGGTTTCGTGGCAAAGTCGTGGACCATTGCGCCTTGCCGCGCGCGGCCAAGGCATCCAGGATGGCATGATAGAGTGCGGTGACCCCGTCGTCATTGAACTTGGATGCGATGGTGCCAAAGACCGGCATTTCGGCCACCGGCTGGGCAAACAGTTCATGGTTGCGCTGATATTGCTTGCGCACATCGCGGAAAGCGTCCTGGGCACCCTTGCGGTCGAATTTATTGATCGCGACCAGATCCGCGAAATCCAGCATGTCGATCTTTTCCAACTGAGAGGCGGCGCCATATTCCGGCGTCATGGCATAGATGGTCAGGTCCACGAAGGGCACGATGGCCGCATCGCCCTGGCCAATGCCGGACGTTTCGACCAATACCAGATCGTATCCCGCCGCCGTGCACGCGGTGATGGCGCCCGGCAGACAGGCCGCCAGCTCGCTGCCCGATCCTCGGGTGGCCAACGAACGCATATAGACCGAGCCGTTGCCGGCGAATTTACCAATGGCATTCATGCGGATACGGTCGCCCAACAAGGCGCCGCCCGATTTCCGGCGCGAAGGATCCACCGCGATGACGGCTATTTTCATATCCGGCCGATCCGTGCGCAGGCGGCGCACCAACTCATCCGTAAGCGAGGATTTGCCGGCCCCGCCGGTACCGGTGATGCCAACCACGGGCACGCCGCCCTTTTTCGCGGCCAGGGCGGCAAGTTCCCGCCCCTTGGCCTTGGACAAGGTACCCGCCTCCAGCCCGGTGATCAGGCGGGCCAGGGCGCCCCGGTCGCCCTTTTTTAATTTGGCGAGATTTTTCGGCAGTTTTCGCGACAGATCAAAATCGGCCCGCTTGACCAGATCCTCGATCATGCCGGGCAGGCCCATGGCTTGGCCGTCTTCCGGCGTATAGACGCGGCAAACACCATAGTCGTGCAGGGCGCGCACCTCTTCCGGCACGATAACACCGCCGCCGCCGCCAAACACCTTGATATGGCCCGCGCCGCGCTGGCGCAGCAGATCGATCATATATTGGAAGAATTCGATATGGCCGCCCTGATACGAGCTGACGGCGATGCCCTGGACGTCCTCGTCGATCGCGGCGGAGATAATCTCTTCCACCGAACGGTTGTGGCCCAGATGAATAACCTCCGCACCCGTGGCCTGGATCATCCGGCGCATGACATTGATGGCCGCATCATGACCGTCAAACAGCGCCGTCGAGGTGACAAAGCGTAGATGGTTCCGCAACCGATAGCCGCGCTTGGACGGCTGGCCCGGCACCCGGCCGGCTTGGCGTGCGGCCACGCCGCCGCCGGACGATTTACCTGCGCCGCGCCTGCTTACACCGATGCCATCCACCGCCAATTCTCCGCTTCATATCCATCAACCGCCTCTACATAACATGTCCGCCGCGAAGATTGCACATCTAGATCATTCGGCGTCAGGGCGGTACACTGCCGCTACGGACAATTTCATGAAGGTGGCGCAATGGCAGAAGTCGCCAAGGTCAATCCAGCGAAGCAACGCCAGAAAAAGGCGGCGGAGGGGCCGGCGCGGCCCCATGGCCAGTATCCGCGCACCCGCATGCGCCGCAACCGCCAGGACGATTGGAACCGGCGGCTGGTCGCCGAAAATACCTTGAGCGCCGATGATCTGATCTGGCCCCTGTTCGTCCATGACCGGGACGTGGCGACCGCCGTCCCCTCCATGCCCGACGTTTATCGGCTCAGCATTGCCGGCGTGGTCGATGCGGCGCGTCAGGCGGCCGATTTAGGCATTCCCGTGGTGGCGGTTTTTCCAGCCGTCGAACCTGAATTGAAAAACGCCGAGGGCGACGAAGCGACCAATCCCAACAATATCGTTTGCCAGGCCGTCCGCGCCATATCCGACGCGGTGCCCGGGATTGGGGTGATGTGCGATGTCGCCCTCGATCCTTTCACCTCGCATGGGCATGACGGCTTGATCCGTGATGATTACGTGGTCAACGATGAGACCGTGGACGTACTGTGCCAACAGGCGCTCATACAGGCTCAGGCCGGCTGCCAGATCATTTCGCCCTCGGATATGATGGACGGTCGAATTGGCGCCATTCGCGACTGTCTGGATGAGAACGGGTTTGACCATGTGCTGATCATGGCCTATTCGGCAAAATATGCCTCCGCCTTCTATGGCCCCTTTCGTGACGCCGTCGGCTCGGGCACGTATCTGGGCAAGGCAGACAAGAAAACCTATCAGATGGACCCGGCCAATTCCGACGAGGCCATGCGTGAGATCGCCCTGGACATTGCCGAGGGGGCGGACATGGTGATGGTCAAGCCGGGCATGCCCTACCTTGATATCGTGCGCCGGGTGAAAGATGAATTCGGCGTCCCCACCTTTGCCTATCAGGTCAGCGGCGAATACGCCATGCTGACGGGCGCGGCGGAGCGCGGCTGGATGGATGGCGAACGGGTGATGATGGAAAGCCTGATGTCTTTCAAACGGGCCGGCGCCGACGGCATTCTCACCTATTTCGCGGCCAAGGCGGCGACACTGCTGCGCGGCGCCAAATAACAGCCTGAAATTAGCGTCTCTACCTGTAACGGGACCCGTTGTCTCCACCACTATAGGAAAAAGTTAACAGAATTCGGGCAGAATCCGTTTTGCCTGGGTTTTTTGCGGATTTGGCGGCTATTCGTTAAAACGCAAGGCAGTTTTTGTAGGGGTATTTTTTTTAATGATTTCAAATAATTACAGAACTTTCTTCGCATATGTATTTATCATTCCGGCCTTCACTTTGAGCTTGATTTCAAGCCCGGCACTAGGGGCGGTCGAGGCGACTGGGCAGCGGGTCGGTATCGCGGCGGCGGTTAATCCGGCAACCAATGGTACCGCACCCGATGGTTCCGACCGGGTGATCGTTGTCGGTTCCAAAATGCGCCACAATGAGCGGATCGTGACCACCGACAAGGGCCGCACCCAATTACTGTTTCTGGATGGCTCGGCCCTGACCATCGGGCCGAATTCCGATGTGGTGCTGGACGAATTCGTCTATGATCCAAATACAAAAACAGGCAAGTTGGCCTTCAGCGCCACCAAGGGTCTGTTCCGTCTGGTGGGCGGCAAATTTCAAAGAAATCCGCGGTTATATTTAAGACGCCAACGGCGTTGATCGGCATTCGCGGCGGTATCGGCATCATTACCGTGCGCGAAGTTGGCGGTCAGGCCAATGCCGGGGTCGTGACCACGGCGCAATTGGCCTTCGGCACGATGACCGTGCAGTCCGGCGGCGTGACCCGGGCGATCAATATTCCCGGCTTCGAGGTCGTGGCGGAGAACCCGCGACAAGCGCCCAGCCAGCCCGCCCGGGCCGAAGGCAAGGCCGAGGGTCTGGCCGGCTTGGAAGGGGCGGGCGGCGATAGCAGGGGCGGCGCGCCCGAGGCGCCGACCAACGAGGATGTCTCGGATACCCAAATTTCAAATTTGGGCTCCAAGCTGCAACCGCAAACCATTATATCGGCGCCATTCGCCGGTATCGCACCGCCGCCGCCACCGGGCAAAGATCCCTTGGCCACCCAGAAAACCCTTTTTGTTGCTGGCGACTCGACGATCGACGCGCAGCGGAACGCTACCTTGGACGCCACGGTCGGCACCGAAGGTGGTGTCCGGCTCACCAGCATCAATAATTTTTTCTATGGTGGCCGTTTCTTGAGCCAAACGCCCTTCACCGCGTTTGATTTCACTACCGCCCGCACCACCCGGGTCGCTTTGCGCAATGTTAATGGCGGAGGGGCTCAAATCAGCGGTAATTTTCTAACCGCCGGCCCGGACGCCGATGGCACGTCCTTCAAGTTGCCGGTCGAACGCGGCAACTTCGCCTTTGGCGGCGGCGACGGCGGCACCCAATTTGGCGCCGTCAGCGGCGTCGGTTTTGGCGCCCCGGACCTGTCATTCTTCTACTTGAATTTGCGGGAGACCCAGTTCAACAACAATCCGTCCAGCTTATTCGCCGGGGTTGCTTTTAGCGGCCTATTTCCAACGGCCGGCGTTAGAGTCCATGACCTGTTTCCGGGATTTCCCGGTGAAACAAGCATTCCAATGCTGCCCTTGGCCTTTGGCGGCAATTTCGCCGGCGGTCCAATACCCCTGTTGTACAGCGCCAATTCGCCCAATCTGACCAACTTTCCCGATGACGGCCGTTCGGTCGCCATATACGGATCAATCGCCATTGATGGCGTCGGTATCAACCAGCGGTCCGCCCAAGTTGTCTATATCGGCACATATTTTGGCGATGCTGCTTCAGACAACAAAATCATGCTGTCGGGCTATTCCCCTCGCTCCGTGCGCGCATCGGCCAGCGGTCTGCCCATACGGGTCGATGGCGGTGGTGGCGCCACCTCGCGCGACATTCTCGGAAATTCGTTTTTCGGCACCGGCGCACCCGACCATTTCGTCATCAGTTCAGATTTCACCTCTGGCGATTCTGTTCTGCTGGACGCCGCCGGCTTTGTTCAAGCCTTGGATAATACCGCCACGCCGGCGCTGGTGTTCTTTCAGGAGACCTATTCCCGGCCCGCGCCAGTGCCCAGCGCGGTGGCGGTCCTGCGGTCCTCTCAAACGCTGAATGGCTATGTCTCCGGTCTGGTTACCGCCAAGACCAGCCTTTCGACTTTCCCCGTCTATATTGCGCAAAATCTGAACGCCACGCCGAACAGCTTGGAAATCGTCACCAATGCCGGCACCAACCGGTTGTACGCCACATTTAAAACCGAGGATGCGTCCGCCACGCAAGCGTCCCTGATCGTACCCCTGGGTAATCCCAGCGGCGTTGGGCGTTCGCGGCAAGCCTTTATCGACGACGATATCTTCGGCGTCCGGGATTCGACATCGTCGACGCCAACCTTCGGCGGTGCCGCGGGGACAAGCAGTATTGTCCTGGTCACCTCGGCCTTCACGAAGTTATCCAGCAGCCTGGCAAACGGGGTCGGGTTTTGCACCTGCGAACATACCAAATGGGGCTTCATTTCCGGCGAAGTCCGCAAGGACGCCTCGGTGCAGCGCCACCGTTTTCATCTGGTGCCATGGGTTGCCGGCCGGGTTTCGGGGCCGGCAATTACCGCCGCCCTGACCGGCACGGCGAGTTATTCGGGTCATGTGGCGGCGAATATCAAGGCTGGCGCCAATCAATATGTTGCCTTCGGCAATTATGACCAGAGCTGGAATTTCGGCACCCGCAGCGGCAGCGCCACCATCTCGAACCTGGACGGCGCCACCTATACCGGATCCATAGCCGGGGTTACAGGCGCCCAAGGCTCTGAATTTGTCGGCTCGATCTCCGGCGCTGGGCGCAGCGGCAGCCTGCGGGGCGCCTTCATGCAAGGGGCCAACAGCAATGTTGGCGAAATCGGCGCGGAATTCAATGTGGCCGGCACCGGCTATACCGCCGCCGGCGTGGCCATCGCCAAACAGCCCTGACAACCGCGCCAGGAACCAGAATTACTTTTTCGGCCGCACCGCCGTCAGCCGGGCCAGCAGGGCGGAGGTATCCCAGCGCGTGCCGCCCAGCGCCTCGACCTCGGCATAGAATTGATCCACCAGAGCCGCCACGGGCAGCGATATCCCCAGGTTCTTGGCCTCCTGCATGCAGATGGCCAAATCCTTGCGCATCCACTGCACGGCGAAGCCATGCTCATATTCATCGGCCAGCATGGTCTTGTAGCGGTTCTCCATCTGCCATGATTGCGCGGCGCCTTTCGAGATCACATCGACGACCTGCGCGCCGTCCAGGCCGGCGCTAACTGCCAGATTGATACCTTCGGACAACCCCTGGACCACGCCCGCGATGCAGATCTGATTGACCATCTTGGTCAATTGACCGGAACCGGAGGGGCCCATGAGTTGACACATCTTGGCATAACTTTGGATCGCGCCCTCAACCTTGGCGAAATCGTCGCCGTCGCCGCCGCACATCACCGTCAGCGCGCCGTTTTCAGCGCCCGCCTGGCCGCCCGAAACCGGGGCATCAATGAAACCCAGGCCGCGATCCTTGGCCTCCGTATACATGTCACGGGCCACATCGGCCGAGGCCGTGGTGTGATCCACGAATACCGCGCCCCCTTCCATGCCCGCATAGATGCCGTCCGGGCCCAGTGTCACCTCGCGCAGATCATTATCGGCGCCGACGCAGGCAAAGACGATGCTGGCGCCGCTGGCCGCCGCCTTTGGCGTCCCGGCGCTGCTACCGCCATGCGCCGCCACCCAGGCTTCGGCCTTGGCGCCGGTTCGATTGAATACAGTGACATCATGGCCCTTGGCGGCCAGATGCCCCGCCATTGGATAGCCCATGACGCCGAGCCCGATAAAGGCAACATTTTCACTCATGCCATTCTCCATTTTTGCGCATGTTCAAAATATACAGAGTGAATTGATGGCGTCCATAGCCCAGGGCCTATGCGGGGCCGCCGCAAATAGGTTAAGATTTTTGCCAAGGGCAAGACGCATAAACAAAATTCAAATGGGGAACGGACATGGCTTATTCGGTATTCGTGGGCGCGGGTCAATGGGTCGGCGTCGTGGACGATGCACGGGCCCAGGGTTTGTTCGGCTTCGACCCGGGCACGGGTGAATGGCAGCCGATTAGCGAGGGGCTGCCCGATGATCTGGAGGTACGCTACATCGCGGTGCGCCCGGATCGCCCGCAAACGGTCTACGCCGGCACCCAGACCGGCCCCTATTGTTCCGATGACGGCGGGGAAAGTTGGCGCGCCCTGCCCCTTCCCGCCGGCACATCCGACGAGGACAGCCTGGTCTGGTCCATCTGTCTGGATCCCAACGACCCCGAGACGATCTACGTGGGCACCCAGAATACCTCTGTGTTCCGCAGCAATAACGGCGGGGCTGACTGGCAGCGCCTGGCGATCGAGGCACCCGAGGGCGCCTTGCAAGCAAATTTCCCCATGCGGGTGATCCGCATTGCCGTGGCCAACGACAATTCCGACCACATCATTGTCGCGTTCGAGATCGGCGGCCTGGTGCGCAGCCTGGATGGCGGCCGGAGTTGGGAAACCTGTAACCAAGACCTGTTGCAGATGACCGACCAGCCGCATTTACGCAGCGCGATCGTCAGTGATAATGAAAACGAGGGGATGATGGATTCGCACGCCCTGGCGCTTAGCCCCGGCCACCCGGATACGGTCTGGCTGGCCAACCGCATGGGCCTGTTCCGCAGCGATGACCAGGGCGCCCATTGGCGGGAATTCGGCATCAGCCGCTTTTCGCCCCTGACCTACGCCCGCGACATCATCGTCTCGGATCATCAGACGGACCGCATATATGCCGCCCTTTCGCTTGCCGCGACGAGCGATGAAGGCGCGCTGTACCGCAGCGACGATTTCGGCACCACCTGGTCCCGCTTCGATCATGGCGTCTCCATCGATAGCACCCTGATGACCGTAGCCGAAAGCGTCACCACTCCGGACCGGGTCTATTGCGCCGCCCGCCGGGGCCAGGTCTTTGGCACCGAGGACGGCGGCAAAAGCTGGCAAACCCATCAACTGCCCGATGGAGTCCAAGGGGTTTATGCGCTGGCTTGTATTTGAGGCCGGATCCGTGGCGCCGTCGCCTCCATGGCGGCGCGGCATAGCCGCGGGATAGGAACCTGGCCGCCGTGAAGTGGATGCAACAGCCGTTCCGGGCCATCGTTGCCCTGGCCGGCGGCTTTGTGCCGCCGTTGGCCGGGCCCGCACGCCTGGCGCAAATCAGACGATGGCGCGCCCGGCGGCAAAAGAATTAAACAATCAGCATATGACAAACGCCCTGTATGGTTCGCTGCTTCTCGCCGATCCCGGCGGGGTTTTGATCTGGGCCGGTCTCACGGCCTTTGCCGCCGGTTTGATGCGCGGCTTTGCCGGCTTTGGCTCCGCCATTCTAATGGCGCCGATTTTCGCCGTGCTGTTGGGGCCTGTTCACATGGTTCCCATGGTGGCCAGCATCGAAATCCCCATGGGCGTTATGTTGTTCTTCGGCGCCCGCCGGGACATCGAATGGAAATTCGTCGGCCCCCTGGCAGCCGTCGCCATTGCCGCCATGCCCATTGGCATCTGGTTGCTGGTCAGCCTGGATAGCGGCATCATTACCAAGGCCGTATCGGTCATCGTGTTGTTGTTCGTCATGGTGTTGATCACCGGCTGGCGCTATCGCGGGCCGCGCCCCTTGGCCCTGACCCTTGGCATCGGCGGGGTTTCCGGCGCCATGATGGCGACCACCTCGGTCGGCGGACCGCCGGTTTTGCTTTATATGCTGGCGGCGCAAATCCCCGCGGCCAGCATCCGCGCCAACATTATCGCCTATTATCTGCTGACCGGTGTCGTGCTGGTTACAATGGTCATACTGGCCTCTCCCGCCGGGACGGCGGCCCTGATCGACGCCATTGTGTTAATGCCCGTCATTCTAGTGGGTTCCTGGATCGGCAGCCGGTTGGCGGGCAAGGCGGCGGAGCAGACCTACCGCTGGATCGCCTATACATTTCTGGCCGTCGCCGGCATGATCGGTCTGTTCGGCTAGGGCGCGTGGACATTCACCCTGCGGCGATGCCCCGGAATTTCTTGATTTTGGCGAACGGGATAATGGCCGTTTAAAGGGCGAAGGAGCCCTTTTTGCCGAATGGAAACTTCTCTCTGGATACAATCGGCGGAAGCGACCAAGTGTTAAGCGATGGCCGGGGCGAATACTTCCTGTTTTTCCTCGAACCCCTTGAGGTCGAAGCGGCCGAGGGAAAGATAAACGCCCGCCTCGGCGGCGGCGAAATCGGCCGAGACGACGATATCGCGGCCAAGCTAGCCGGCGACGGTTTCCAAACGTGCCGCCAAATTGACGGCCGCGCCGATGGCGGTGAAATCCAGCCTGCTGTCACTGCCCACGTTGCCAAACAAAACCCGGCCCGGATGCAACGCGATGCCGCAACGGATCGCTTCACCGCTGTCCGCGGGCCCCGCCAGCGCCGCGATCGCCGATTGTGCCGCGGCCAGGGCGTCGCGGCAGCGCGCGCCCAGATCAGAGGCCCCATCGAAGGGAAACATCGCCAGCAGCCCGTCGCCGGTGAATTTCAAGACTTCGCCCGACCGCTCGCCGATCGGCGCCACCAGCAAATCGAAGAAGGCATTCAGCCTTTCGACCACCCGCGCGCCATCATGACGGTTGGTGTAGCTTGAAAAACCGCGCAGGTCGGCGGCCAGTATGACCGCGTCGATTTCCTGCACGTCGCCGCGCTGAATATTACCCGAGAGTATCCGTGCGCCGGCCCCATGGCCTACATAAGTATCCAGAAACGTCACCGCGGTCCGCCGCAAGGCATAGATTTCCGTCGCCCGGGCAAATGGCGGCGTCACCGCGTCGAACGCAGCTAGTTCAGCGCCGGCAAATCCGCCCGGCCGCCGCGTCGCCCAACTGATGGCGTGGATTTCGCCGTTGGAGAAAAACATTGGCCGCATTAGATAATCGCTTGCCCCCTCGGCCCGCAGATCATCGACCATATTATAATCACGGGGACAATCGGGATCGTCCAGGCGCAGACGAACCGCTTCCCCGGTCTGGTACACAGCATCGATCGGGCTTGCCTTGAAAAGATCGCTGTCCAAAATCGCATAGGGTGCCTGGATCATGCTCACCCCTTCGCCGTCGGCCCAGGAATACCGCCGCCCCATGATGCTGGGATGCAAGGTGCGGATGAAGACGGCCGAGCGGTAGAAGGCGCCGCCGGGCGGTGCGCAGACGTTGGCATAGCTCTTCCAGCACCTCGCGCGGGCCGCCAAAGCGCCGCGCCGTGATTAACCATTCCACCGTGTCGTTGATGGCGTCCCGGTCGACGGACACTTCGCGACTAGCCATGGTCCGCCACCGACCGGCGTTTTCCATCCTTGTCTGGATATTGTATCAAACCCACAATCCTCTGGTGACCGCATCATTCAGCACAACTTGGTGTTATACCGTATTGCGCTAATATTGGTCACTGTCCCTTCCAAGCCCGTTGTGTGCAGGTTTAATTTTCCGGCGGGCGTGATGTTTTTTCCGAGTTTCCTGGACCATTCTCGAAATCGGTTGAGGCAGCCGCTCGCCTATCTAGAGCGTTTCCGGGCTATTGTGGGTCATTTGATGGCGTCCATAAGCCATTCGGGTAGGCGCGCCGCGCAGCGCGATATGGTATATCGGGCAAGCGGCGCAACGCATCCGAATGGCTTAGGGTCGCCACCGAAGGCCGCCCACCAAGACCCCGTGGCGGCGTTGCGGTTCTTGGACGATGTCCCACATCGACCTGCGAAC
>JAKZRK010000120.1:0-3778 GCA_047518225.1 Alphaproteobacteria bacterium
GGCTCGGTATTCACGGACTATATTTGTGAACAGGTTGTCGCCCATGGCGCCGACGTGGGTATCGCCCTGGACGGTGACGCCGACCGGCTGATCGTGGCCGATGAAAAAGGCCAGTTGGTCGATGGCGATCAGCTGATGGCGGCCATAAGTGATTACTGGGCCGAAACCGGCGATCTGAAAGGCGATGGTATCGTTGCCACGGTAATGTCAAATCTGGGATTGGAACGCCATCTCGCCGCCAAGGGGCTGGCGCTGGCCCGGACCCAGGTCGGTGACCGCTATGTGGTGGAATATATGCGCCAGCACGGTTTCAACGTGGGCGGCGAACAATCCGGCCATATTGTCATGTCGGATTTCGGCACCACAGGCGACGGACTGATCGCGGCGTTGCAGATTCTGGCCCTGGTGGTGGCCGAGGAACGGCCGGTCAGCGAAGTTTGCAGCCGTTTCGAGGCGGTGCCGCAATTGTTGAGAAACGTCCGTTACAGCGGCGCCTCGCCCTTGGACGCGCCCCAGATCAAGAAGGCAATCAAGCTCCAGCGCGGCCGCCTTGGCGCCCAGGGGCGCCTATTGATCCGGCCCTCGGGGACCGAGCCGTTGATCCGGGTCATGGCCGAAGGTGATGACCGTGGCCTGATCCATTCGGTGGTTGATGAACTGATCGATCTGATCGAGACGGCGGCGGCCGCAACCTGATGCAAGGTACCTGATGCAGGGCAGAGTATTGATCATAGCCGGATCCGATTCGGGGGGCGGTGCCGGCATTCAGGCGGATATCAAGACGGTGACCGCCCTGGGCGGCTATGCCGCCACGGCGATCACCGCCCTGACGGCGCAAAATACCAACGGCGTTCATGGTGTCCATGAGGTGCCCCCCGCCTTCGTGGCCCGGCAGATTGAAGTGGTGCTCGACGATATCGGCGCCGACGCCATCAAGACCGGCATGTTGCACAGCACCGATGTCCTGGATGCGGTCTGCGCCACCCTGGCGCGGCTGGCGCCCGATGTGCCCCTCGTGGTTGATCCGGTGATGGTGGCGAAAGGCGGCGCCTCGCTGCTGAACGAGGATACCCGCGCGGTATTGCGCCAGGGCCTGATCCCGCGCGCCACGGTTCTGACGCCAAATGTGCCGGAGGCGGAAATCCTGGCGGGGATGGCCATCGCGGACGAAGATGCCATGGCCGCGGCGGGGCGAAAACTGCTTACACTGGGCCCCGGGGCGGTCTTGATGAAAGGCGGCCATTTACCAGGTGACGAGGTGGCCGATCTGTTGCTGACCGTGGCGGGGGTCAGCCGTTATACCGCCACCCGGATCGACAGCCGCCATACCCACGGCACCGGTTGTACCCTGGCCTCGGCCTTGGCCTGCGGCTTGGCCCAGGGACTGGCCGTGGAAGCGGCGGTGGCGCGGGCGCGGGCCTATGTCTGGGAGGCGATCCGCAGCGCGCCTGGGTTTGGTCAGGGACATGGCCCCCTCAACCATGGCCATACCATGGCGGGCTGAAAGCATGGCCGACGATGACCGCCAACGCTATTACACCTGGCATGATCCCGCGGCCCATTGGGCCCGCCTGGGCGAATTGTCGGGGCTGGATTACCTTTCCACCGTGATCCGGGGCGAGGTGCCGCCGCCACCCGTGGCGGTCGCCATGCGCCTGGCCCTGGTCGAAGTATCAAAAGGCCGGGTGGTCTATAGCGGCCAGCCAGGGGAAGATTTCGCCAACGATGTGGGCTCGGTCCAGGGCGGCTGGCTGGCCGCCCTGATCGATGCCGCGATTGGCAGCGCGGTGCATGCCGCCCTGCCCGCCGGCGCGCGCTATACCACTTTGGAACTGAAGGTCAATTATGTCCGCGCCGTGGCCGTCGATAGTGGCGAGATGCGCTGCATTGCCGAGACCTTGCATGTGGGATGCAGCACCGCCACGGCCCGGGCCCGGGTGGAGGATACCAGCGGCAAGTTATACGCCCACGCCACCACCACCTGTCTGATCCTGCCCGCGGAATGACCGGCTAGAGCGTTTCCGGGCTATTGTGAATCATTTGATGGCGTCCCCAAGGCCCCGTGGCGGCGTTACGGTTCTTGGACGATGTCCCACATCGACCTGCGAACCGCGCCTACCCACGGGGCCTTGGTGTGCGGTTAAATGGGTCAGAATAGCCGGGAAGCGCTCTAGGCTGCCTAATAATTGCGCAAAAAGGCTGCCATGTGGAAATGCGCCTGTGCCCTATTGTAATGATAGTCCTGGCCGATGGGACAGGCCCGGCGCGCCCGGCAGCCCAGTTCCATGCAATCGCCGCCGGCGGGTCGCCGCAAATGGCCGACACAGGCCGCCACATCATAGGCCCCGGCGCTGAAGGCGGCCACGGGGCAGGCAGTCAAACAAGGCTTGTCGGCGCAATCATCGCAAGGATTGATCGACAGAACTGGCGGCAGCGCCAGCACCTGGCCAAACAGCAAGGCGCCCCGATAGGCGTGCCACAGGCCATATTCAGGATGGATCAAGGGACCGATGGGCGAGGGTGGCAAGCCTTCGGCCCGCTGGGCCCAGCGCTGAAACGGTGGATGGGGCGGTCCATCGAACGGGAACAAAATATCCGCGCCCAGGTTTTGCGCCAGGGGTGCCAGAACCTGGCGGCACCATTCGTCCAGGGGGTGGGCGCCGGCGGCGTGGCCCTTGAAACGTTGCCAAAGGTCCGGCCCGGCATTGCCGACAAGCACAACAGTGGCCGCCGCCCCGCCATCACGCAGGGTGGGCACGCCGTCTTCCGCCAAGGGGTGAAAGCCCCCCCGTGGGATCAGACCCAACGGCAGCAGAGCGGCCGCAATCCGCTCAAAATTTGCTTTGCTCATAAGCCGTCGCCTCCGCCCGCGATCCATGGCATCTTGCAGGCAATGAACATGATAACAAGTGCCCGCCGTATTTGCTGTTTGATCTTCGCCGTTGGATTGTCGGCCCTGCTTGGCCAATGCCAACCGGTGCCCCGGCCCTTCGCCGCCGCCCATAAAGGCGATTTCAGCGCTATCCAGATCGGGCCCAGAGCCGGCATGGTGGTTCTGCCCGTTACCGGCGCGGTGGCCGCGGATGTGGGCGGCAAGCTGGCGGCGGCCACGGCACGGGCCCTGCGCCGGCGCGAAGTCACGGCCAGCACCAATCATGGCCATCGCGGCAGCCACCGTCTGTCGGGCAGCGCCGCCCTGGAGTCCAATGGCCGATTGCGCCTGACCTGGCGCCTGCGCACGCCGGAAGACCTGGAAACCATGACCCTGACCCAGGAGGACACGGTCGCGCCCGCCGCCTGGCGCCAGGGCGAGGGGGCGCTGCTGGCCCGGCTGGCGGGCAGGGCGGCCGAGGCCATAGACTTGCGTTTGCGCCGCCAGGAGCGCGGCGAAGGCCGGCGCATTGCCTTGGCCCCGGTCACGATGGGACCCGTGGACGGGGTGCCGGGCCGGGGCGGCGGCCAATTGGCCGAGGCCATGCGCACGGCCCTGGCCAAGGCCGGCGTACCCCTGTCGCGGCAACCCGCGGACGACGGTTTTATCCTGCTGGGCAGCATGCGGGTTGCGCCCGATGGCGGCGCGGGCACCGGCGGCGGCCGGCGGATCGAAGTCGTCTGGCAATTAATCCGCCCCGACGGCCAGGAATTCGGCCAGGTCAGCCAAGCCAACAAGGTGCCCACGGCCCAGTTGGCGGGCGATTGGCGGGATCTGGCCCAGGCCATCGCCCGGGCCGGCGCGCCCGGCGTGCTGGACCTGCTGCGGCGCGACCGCGGCGGTTAG
>JAKZRK010000121.1:0-3567 GCA_047518225.1 Alphaproteobacteria bacterium
CTGGCCAGCGCGGGCGCGGATGTGGTAGTCGTCTTCATGGTGTTGCTTCCTTTCTTGGTTTAAGCACCCCGAGCCTACGGCTCAGGGGAAGCAACGCCACCCTAATTCAAAGTTTCAACAAATACCGGGACATCCCCCCGATACAGAACAGCCCGGCCTCGGCCTCTGCCATGCCATGTTCCCGCACCAGGGTGGTGACCACAAAAGTGGCGTAGACCACATAGGTGGCGCCAAACAGGGCATAAACCGCGCCAAGGCGCATGATTAGATTGCGCTCGCTCACCTGCGTTGCTGCCGCCCCGCCAGTCCTGTTGCCGGGCGCCGCGCCGGTCCCTTCGCCATAGGGCCGCAACCCCAAATCGCGGGGCCGGTTGCGCACCACGATCAGGCAGAACAGCGCCAGGGGCAGACAGACGGCGGCCAGACCGCCCCAGCCCAGGCGCCAGCCAATATCCACCGCCCCTTGGTTGATCAGGGGTATGGCCCAGCCCGCCAGCATCATCGCCAGGCCGGTGCCGGTGGCCAGGGTTCCCGCCGCCCGGCCCCGATAATGGGAAGCGAACCAGTGCGGCAGCAACGTCACGGTACAGACAAAGGCGATGCCACTGCCCACCCCCGTACCCGTATAGAAGATCACCAGGGGCCAGAAACCGGAAGACAGGGCGACCCCGGCCATGGTGGCGACAACCGCCATCAGGGCCATGGCAATCAGGCGCCGCTCGCCAAAGCGGGGCAACAGGCGCCGCACCCACAGGGTGCCCAGCAGATAGCCCATGAAATTGGCCGTGCTGATCCAGCCAATTTGCACATAATCCAGGTCCAGGGCCTCGCCCATGGCCGGCAACAGCATGCCCAGGGCGAAACGCCCGACGCCCACCCCGACGAAAGCGCTGAATATGGCCGCGAGCGCGATCCACCAGCCATAATGTATGCCCGCCACAGGTGCGGACGGGGGCGCCGGCGCGCGCGCGCCAAGCCGGGCGACAAGCGCCCGTGGCGAAGCCATGTCACGGTCCGCCGCCGACCCTGTTGGGGGCAGGGATTGACCAGGGGGGATCATGTGAAATAAGCGATCATCTCATCGGGGCGGCTGTGCATGGGGATGTATACTGGCCTATCAGAACGGGTTTACGCCATGGGATATATTTATTGCCGTGATGGATGAACAGAGGCGGGGCAGCAACGAGGTAACAGATGGCGCCGGCGCCCTGGCCTATTGCCTGGCGGCGTTGCGCCGCGAGGACCGGGACCGCTATTTGACATTGTTGTTCGCGCCGCGCCGGGCCCGGCCGGCCCTGGCGGCGTTGTACGCCTTTAATCTGGAATGCGCCCGTGCCGTGAGTGCCGGAGGGCAGGAACCGCTGTTGGGGCAAATGCGCCTGCAATGGTGGCGCGATGGCTTGGTGGAAAACCGCGCCCATCCGGTTCTGACCGCGTTGGCTGACGAAATAGAGCGCGGACAATTTCCCTTGACGCAACTGCATGGCCTTTTGGCGGCGCGGGAGCGGGATTTGACCGACCAGCCCTTCGCCACCCTGGCCGATGTGGTGGACCAGGCGGAGGCCACGGGCGGTGCCCTGGCGGCCCTGGCCGTGCGGAATTTGGCCGCGGGTTATGTGGATGCGGCGCGGGCGGCGGGAACGGCCTATGCCCTGGCCGGCATGCTGCGCGCCATTCCCTATCAGCAACCGGGCAGGGGGTACCAGGGCCGACTTTGTCTGCCCCAGGATCTGCTGGCCGCGAACGAATTGACGGCGGCGGAGGTCTGGTCGGGCAAGAACGCCGGCGCGGTGGCGGCCTGCGTGGCCCAGGTGGCGGCGCCGGCCAGGCAAAAGTTGGAAACCCTGGCGATGCTTGCTCCCGCCGGCCCGGCCCTCTCGCCGCTGTTACACGGCAGCCTGGCGCGGGCCTATTTGCGCCGTCTGGCCAGGGCAGGCCATGATCCCTTTTCCCCGAACCTGGGGCTGCATCCCCTGGGCCGGCCGTTGCTGCTATGCTGGCAGGCGTTGCTGCGCCGGCCCTAATTTGACCAGTCACTCAGATCGGCCAGGGCCCGCGCGGCATAGGCGGCCTTGCGCAGTTTCTTCCGTACAGGTGGCTGCAATTGGGGAAACAGGCCGAAATTGGCGTTCATGGGCTGAAAATCCGCCACCTTGCCATCCTTGGCGTCCCGATGCTTCGCCGTGCCGGTGATATGGCCCAACAGCGTGCCCATGGCGGTTGTCAGGGGCGGCGGCGCGGGGCGGCGGCCCAGCCTTTCGGCGGCGGCGAAACGGCCGCTCAACAGGCCCATGGCCGCGCTCTCCACATAGCCCTCGACACCGGTAATCTGGCCCGCGAAACGCAGGCGCGGCTGGACCCTCAGACGGCAGGTGCCATCCAACAGGGCGGGGCTGTTCAAAAAGGTATTGCGGTGGATGCCGCCCATGCGGGCAAAGCGGGCGCTCTCCAGGCCGGGAATGGTGCGCAAAATTTCCACCTGGGCGCCATGCTTCAACTTGGTTTGAAATCCGACCAGATTGTACAGGGTCCCCTGGGCGTTATCCTGGCGCAGTTGCACCACGCCATAGGGCTTGATACCGGGCTGGTGGGCGTTGGTCAGGCCGACCGGCTTCATGGGCCCGAAACGCAGGGTTTCCGGGCCCCGCTCCGCCATCACTTCTATGGGTAAACAGCCTTCAAAATAGGGCGTATCGCGCTCCCAATCGTGAAATTTGGTCATTTCACCGGCCAACAGGGCGGCGATAAAGGCCTCATATTGAGCCTTGCTCAAGGGGCAGTTCAGGTAATCCTTGCCCGTGCCCCCCGGCCCCGGCTTGTCATAGCGGGATTGAAACCAGGCCTGGCTCAGATCGACGGAATCCGCATAGACGATGGGCGCGATGGCATCGAAAAAGGCAAGATGCTCGGCCCCTGTCAGATCGCCAATGGCCTCGGTCAAATCGGGCGAGGTGAGGGGGCCGGTGGCGATAATGACGCTGTCCCAGTCCTTGGGCGGCAGGCCGGCCACTTCACCCCTGGCCAGTTCCACCAACGGTTCGGCGGCCAGGGCGGCGCCGACATGGGCCGAAAAGTCATCGCGGTCCATGGCCAAGGCACCCCCCGCCGGCACCTTGTTGGCATCGGCGGCGGCCATGATCAAGCTGCCGCAGCGGCGCATTTCTTCGTGCAGCAAGCCCACGGCACTGGCCTGGGCGTCGTCCGAGCGGAAGGAATTGGAACAAACCAGTTCCGCCAGACCGTCGCTCTGATGCGCCTCGGTCATGCGCAAGGGGCGCATTTCGTGCAGGATAACAGGCACGCCGGCGCGGGCGATTTGCCAGGCCGCCTCCGAACCGGCCAGGCCGCCGCCGATAACGTGAATTGATTTAACCGGGCTCGTTGTGTCTGAATTCATGGGCGGTTAGAGCGCTTCCGGGCTATTCTGGGTCATTTGACCGCTCACCAAGGCCCCGTGGGTAGGCGCGGTTCGCAGGTCGATGTGGGACATCGTCCAAGAACCGTAACGCCGCCACGGGGCCTTGGTGAGCGGCCTTCGGTGGCGACCCTAAGCCATTCGGATGCGTT
>JAKZRK010000122.1:0-2765 GCA_047518225.1 Alphaproteobacteria bacterium
GCGGCAAAAGGACGCTCTGTGGATAAGGGGACAGCCCGGCTACGCCGACCTGACCACTTCCCCACAGAGCCAACAACCAAAACCGAAGCGGTCAAACTATATGGTACATAAAGCGGTCAATTCAGTTTGTTATCGACACTCTAGGATTCATGCTTGCGCGTAAACACAAGGCAATAAATAGGGGTAGCGTCCCCTTTGTCATTGGGACGCGGCGATGGTGAACGGCCCGTTCGGTACGATTATGTTGGACTGGCCGTCGGCGGTTCGAAATCCCATATCCAGGCTATGCTCACCTGGCTGATGATAATCGGTATTTTTGCGCTGGTCCTGTTCATAACATCCTGCCGGCGGGGCGGCCCGGTGTGGCGGCACATCAGCCTCGGCCTGCTCTCCGTCGCGGGCGCATCGCTGTTGCTCGCCGGCTTGGGATTTGCATTCTCCGGCCCGTTCCCCGTGAGCGATATATCACTGGATGCCATGGAAGCCTCCCGTGCCGGGCAAGCCCGCGGCATCATGGCAACAATGCTGAACTTATTCATCTCGATTGGCCCGGAGGGCAATGCGGCCGTGTGGGGCGGCCTGGGGGCCATCTGCCTGCGCTGCGCATGGACGGGCTCATGGGATCGCTTTGCCGCATTGGTTCGGCAGGTGGGCAGATAATAGCTTCCAGGCCGTGACGGCGCGCCGGGCGAATGGGCAACCGTTACCCGTTCGGTGTGTGGTTAATCGATCTTATAGCCAGAAAGATACGGCGTAATCCGGTGCTTTTTAAAACCGGCGCTACGTAACTGAGCCGCGGCGGTCTCATGGCGCGGGAGCACATAGATCCGCCCTTTCAGGCGCACCGTAAAATACCACTCGTCCATGGGTACGCCGGCCATGCCCAGGATGTCGGTTGGTCCCGGCTCGGCCGCGGTATTACGCCTGCGCGCCTGGTCAAAATCCAGCCGAAACGCGCGCAGATTCTCGTCGATAATATCGAGCCTGGCCTCCGTGCGATCAAACCAGCCTTCGATGGCTTTCCATGACCGCGCGGGATCGTTATGCGAACCGGCCGAAGGGTGTGCGGCTTGGCCACTTGGAAACAGGCCGGATTGTCGCCACCCAATCCATGCCGGAACCGCACTAACACGTCCCCCTGACGAATCGCGCGCCGGCGGCGGAGAGCCGGGTCATGGGGGCGTTGCCCGGCCGGGCGGCGGTTGGCCCGGCCAATGGCAACAGCCGTTGGCGGCGGTGGCTTGGGTCGGCTTCGGCGGCTGTAAATTGTCCGGCGGCGATCCCGAATCCGGGGCCCCGCAAGTCGCGGGCGGACGGGTCAATGCCAAGAACAAGATCGCCGGGAATATTTTCGAGGCAGCCAAATTCGGGCCGCCGATGCCTCCGATGCCGGGCCGGATGCGGCGGGAAACCGCCATGCCCTTGCACGGCCCGGCGAGGCAGAGCGGCTACCGGGGATAGCCCCCGGCGACGGTTTCCACCGGGCCGTGCCACCCCGGGCCGCGCGGACGATTTAATCCCGTCCCGCCAAATCGCCGGATCAGGGGCCTGGGCCGTGGCCGCGAAATGGACCGCCACCGGCGACAGGTTGCGGGCGCTGTCGGCGCTTATCCTCGCTTCGGTGCCCACGTTTTCAGGAATGTTTTGCGCCGATGGCAAGAAGCACTAGAGTATTGCCACCATATCAAGGGGAGATTCCAATGCTCAAGGATGTGCCATCGGTTTTGAAGGAAATGGCCGCGGGCCTTTTGTGGCCAATCAACGCGCCGCTGGAATGGACGATTGGGCATATGACGGAATGGCAGCCGGCGCATTGGGTCAGAGCCATCGCAATGCTTGTGGTCTTGGTTGCGGTCACGGCCTTCATGTTTGAATTGGCCGATCGCCGTGACGAACGCCTGATCCGCATTTGGAACGTCGCCACCGATCCGCGCCCCGGCAACAGCGGAAAAATTCTGGCCCTGGAATTCCTCAACAGGCTGAATAAGCCGCTCCCGGGATTATCCCTTGCCAAAGCTTATTTGAAGGGCATTGACCTGCACGGGGCCGAGCTTACCGGGGCAAATCTCAGCCGGGCCAATCTGATCCTGGCCGATCTCAGCGGCGCCGATCTCGTCGGCGTCAATCTCAGCGGGGCCCGTCTCTGGGGCGTCAAATTCATCGGGGCGGATCTCCGCGGGGCCAATCTCATCAGGGCCGATCTCCGCGAGGCCGATCTCATCAGGGCCGATCTCCGCGAGGCCGACCTCAGCGGGGCCTCTCTCATCGGCGCCGATCTTAGCGGGGCCTCTCTCATCGGCGCCAATCTCGGCGGCGTCAATCTCATCGGGGCCAATCTCAGGGGCGCCAACCTCCGCGGGGCGACAAATATGACGCAAACGCAAATCGATGGTGCCTGCCTTCGAAGGGGCATTGGGGTTAAGCTTCCCATATTGCCCGCCGGCATGCGGCCGCCGACAAATATCTGCCCCAAGATTTAGCGCCCTAGGAGCCTGTCCGAGTAAAAAATAGAGGGTCGAAATTTGAAATATTCAGAATCAGATTTTGCAATTCTGCGCACAATTGTTTCCAAGAACATCAATGGTCGATTCTTTTCTTTCAATCCCCAGAATAGCCCGGAAGCGCTCTAGCAGGTTGCTGAAAAACGTTTTAAGACGCCCCATACCACAAATTCTTGGTCATTCCCGCGAAGGCGGGAATCCAGAAAACGCCTGAAAACAGCGATAATTATTGCCGCATCTGGATGCCCGCCTACGCGGGCATGA
>JAKZRK010000123.1:0-23921 GCA_047518225.1 Alphaproteobacteria bacterium
GGGGATTGGGAGCACCCTAGATGTAGTGGGTATGGGTGACAACCGGATAGGCACGCGTCAATCCAAGACAACAGCCCGGAACTGCTCTAGGCATTCGACCGGCTTTCGCGGCCAACAGAGTGTTCGACGTGCCTATTTGTCCGCAGCGTTACTCTACCTTGGCCACTGATCTCTCGGATAGTAGTCTATCCACTGATCTCTCGGATAGTAGTCTATCCAGCCTTCGATCGGCGGAGAGCGCCGGCAATGCCAAAGATACGGGATATCTAAATCCATGCCGACGCAGTCCATGCCGACCATTGCGAAGGCGGTAATAATCCAGCGCGCGCCCTCCAGGCGGAAGAACATGGATTGGACAAAATCCGGCCCCAGAAGCACTTCGTGGGTGCCGATGAAGCGGGCCGCGATCGATTTTTTAAAAAACGGGCTGTGGGAATGAAAGCGCTCCGCATCGACGCGGCGTACGGCGAGAATTCGGTGCGAGGTTTTGTCGGGATAGTCATCCAGGCCAAGCAGCGGCATGCCGTCGGCGCCGAGCCGGCCAACGACGGTTGGCCCTTCCACCATCTTTAGGATTTCAGGGAAACGCGCCTCGATCCGTCCAACGTACGCCCGCGGCACGGCGGCCAGATCGGCCTCGGTGACCAGATCGCCTTCCCAGACGACCAAATCGCCCGCTCCCACCTCGGCGCATAATGACGGTTTGTTCAACCAAAGACATTGGGAATATGCCAGCGTCGCACAGGCCGGTGTCGCCGCCGGCGTTGGGCAATTCGAGATGTCTGTTGATAGGGGATCGAGAGTCTGCGCCCGAGCCGGCGAACCGATCGCCAAGACCATCATCAAGGCGAGGAAAGAGGCCACGAGGCAGCCCCGGCGTTTTATACCTCTGCCGCCGTTCATGGTTTGCCCGGCGGCCAATTGGGTAAAACCCGGGCCAGATCAATTTTCTTCCCATGCCATTCTATTTGGATGTGCACATGGGGTTTCATGCGGGCGTCGTAACGGGGCCGCGTATCGTCGCTGGAACCAATATTAGTTTGTCCGGCCTTTACCGCCGTGCCAATGGCGAGACGGCTACTTTCCTCGATGTAAAAGATCCTGGTTGTCATGCCGGCGTATTTGCCAGATCCCTCGATTTCAACGTAGTAAAATTCCTGTCTTTCATCGCCATGTAAAAATCCATGCTTGCTGATCTTGCCATCGATCGGCGCACTCACCGCCACACCGGGCTTCGTCAGGATATCGCATGTGTGGTTGACGCCGCTGCTTCGACTATTGTTTCAGGATTACTAAGCACACCGGTGGTAGTTGAATAAATATTCCACGGCTATCAAAAAATTGCAATTGTTACCATTTAAACTAACTTTTTCGGTGCAGCCGCGCACGGTCAATCCATGACCACGCCGCCGCCGACGTTGATGGCGTCGCCGGTGATCTCGCGGGCCTCGTCGGAGGCCAGGAAGACAGCCGTGTTGGCGATATCGTCGGCGCTTTGCAGGCGTTGCAGGGGGATGTTTTCCGCCGCGAAACTTGCGCCGATATCCGCCGCCGTGCCGCCCTCGATAATGCTGCGTCCTTCCCAGCCGCGCCAGGCCATGCCCACGTCGCTGATATAGCCGGGACAGATGGCGTTGACCCGGACCCGTGGGGCAAGCTCTACCGCCAGGGCACGGTTCATGCCCAGCACGCCCGCCTTGGTGGCGCCGTAGACCGACAGTTCGGGCCAGCCGCGCTTGCCGGCCTGGGACGACAGGTTGATCATCACCGCCTCGCCCTCGTCGTACATGGCCTGGGCGAAGGCCTGGGCGCACAGGATAACGCCCTTCAGGTTGACCGCCAGCAGGGCATCGATCAGATCTTCGGGGATTTCGGTGATCAGGCCCCGGCCGCTCAGGCCGGCGTTGTTGACCAGTACATTGACGCTGCCCAGGCGTTGTGCAGCCTCCGCCGCCAGGGCGCGGGTCTGTTCCGATTTGGTGACATCGCAGCCGATGGCGGAGATTTCGCCGGCACTTGAAAGTTCGCCTGCCGTGCGCTCAGCCGCCGCCGCATCAATATCGGCGATCACCACCGCCGCCCCCTCGTGCAAATAGGCCGCCGCGATGGCCCGCCCGATGCCCGCCGCGCCCCCGGTTACCACCGCCCGCCGTCCCCTCAATCTTCCAGCCATTACTGTCTCCCATTCATCGTTCGGTCCTTGCCCGCTGCATGGCCTGCCAGATCCGTTCGCTGGTCGCCGGCATGTCCAGTTCGCGCACGTCCAATGGCGCTAGGGCATGGAGCACGGCATTCATCACCGCCGGCAGGGCGCCAACGGTGCCGGCCTCGCCCGCACCCTTGGCGCCTAGGGGGTTTTGTGCGGTCGGCACGGGATTGCTTTCAACCTGGATCGAGCAGGTCGTATCGGCGCGGGGCATGGTGTAGTCCATGAAAGAACCGCTCAACAATTGGCCGCTGTCGGGATCGTAGACCACCTGTTCCATCAACGCCTGGCCCAAACCCTGCGCGATGCCGCCATGGATTTGACCCTTCAGGCCCATGGGGTTGATCACCGTGCCCACGTCGTCCACCACGGCATAGCTCATGACGTCGACTTCGCCGGTTTCCCCATCGATTTCCACTTCGCAGACGTGGGCGCCATTGGGAAAGGTGTCCGTCTCGGGCGAAAAGGTGGCGGTTTCGAACAGGCCGCCTTCCATTCCGGGCGGCAGTTTGGCGTGCATGAAGGCGGATTTTGCCACATCCTGTAAACTCATGCCCTGGTCGGTGCCGGCCACGGTGAACATGCCGTTAGCGTATTCCATATCGCCCACATCCGCTTCCATGAAATGCGCGGCGACCTTCTTGCCCTTGTCGATGATCTTGCCCGCCGCCTGCCAAAGGGCGGAGCCGCCAATGACGGTGGAGCGTGAACCGTTGGTGCCGATGCCAAAGGCAACCCGGTCGGTATCGCCATCGATATATTCGATATCGCTGGGGTCGATGCCCAGGCGTTCCGCCGCGATCTGGCGGAAAATGGTCTCATGGCCCTGGCCCTGGTTCTTGCTGCCCATCAGGATCGTGGCGCTGCCGGAGGGATTGAAGCGGATTTCGGCGAATTCCAGGCCCGGCGAGGCGGCCCGTTCGATGGCATTGGCAAAACCGACGCCGCGCAGTTTGCCCCGTGAACTTGCCTCCTGCCGGCGGGCCGGGAAGCCGTCATGGTCGGCCAGCTTCAAGACCCGTTCCATGTTCACATCGAACTGGCCGCAATCGTAGGTTCGGCCAAAGGCGTTGCGGTAGGGCATGGCGTCCGTGGAAATGATGTTCGCCCCCCGTATATCCATGCGGTCGATCTCCAGTTCCCGGGCGGCATCGTCGAGCAGCCTCTCGATGACATAAATCGCTTCCGGCCGCCCGGCGCCGCGATAGGGCGCGGTGCCGTTGCTGTTCGACATGACGCAGGTAACATGCACATGCGCGGCGGCGATGTCATAGACCCCGACTAGGGTGGAGACATTGGCGAAGGTCGCCAGCAAATTGCGGTAGGACGATACATAGGCGCCTACATTGGCCAGGATCCGCACCCGCAGGGCCAAAATCTTGTTGTCGCTATCAAGGGCCAGTTCCGCCTCGCTGATATTGTCGCGGGCATGTTCGTCGGCCAGGATCGCCTCGCTCCGCTCGCAGCACCATTTCACCGGGCGACCCAGCTTGCGCGAGGCCCACAGCATCAGGCGGTGTTCCGGATACTGCCAACCCTTGGTGCCGAAGCCGCCCCCCACATCGCCGGCGATGACGCGGATTTTGCTCTCGGAAATCTTGAAGATCTTGTTGGCGAGCGCGTTGCGGACCCGGTGGGGGTATTGCACGTCGGCGTAAAGGGTATAGCGGTCCTCGCCCGCATCGTAACTGCCAATGACGCCGCGCGGTTCCATGAAATGGGCATAGACGCGGCTGATCACATAACGCCTGCTGACGATGTGCGCCGCCTTGGCGAAAGCCGCCTCGGTCGCGGCCTTATCCCCGGCCTCGAAGACGTTGGAGATATTGTCCGGGCATTCCCGCCAGACCGCCGTCTTGCCCTTCGCCGCCTGGGCGGTGTCGGTGACCGAGGGCAAATCGTCATACTCGACCGCGATCAACTCGGCGGCATCCTTCGCCAGCATCAGGCTTTCCGCGATTACCAGGGCGAACGGATCGCCCACATAGCGGACCCAGCCAATGGCCAAACCGGGATGAGAGCGGGCAAACATCGGCGAGCCGTCGGGGCGCTTGCGCTGGACAGTGGGCGCCATGGTGCCCAGGCCGTCGGCGGCTACATCCTCGCCGGTATAGACGGCAAGAACACCGGGCACCGCCCTTGCCGCCGAGACCTCCATGGAGACCATCCGCGCATTGGCATGGGGGGACCGCACGACCACGGCATAGGCCTGGCCGGCCAGGTTGACGTCATTGATGAAGCGGCCCTTGCCCGACAGCAGTCGCCGATCCTCGAACCGTTTGACCGGCTGGCCGATACCGAACTTATTCATGGAAAATCCTATACTTGGTTGGCGTCCGCTGCCCTATTCCTATGCCGCCGTCATGCCGCCGTCAGGACGCCGGAGATTTAGATATCCTACCCGCGATAGCTTATACCACCCGAACCGCTTGCGGCGATCATATCGTCCAACTGGCGTCAGGTGAACTTGGAAAACCGCGCGGCCTGACGGGTGCTTTGCGCCCCGCGCCTTTGCCGCTATGCTTGGCGGCCAAGGCACCTGCAAACCACCGAGGAGGGCCCGTATGAGCCACGTTCAATATATGCAGTGGATCCGGGAATATTACCTGGGCCAAGGCTATGAGAAGCCCTATGTGTGGGCGCATTTCGAGGATGTCCCCTTTACCCCGCTCAAGAAGCCGCTGTCGGAATCGACGGTTACCTTGTTTTACACATCCGACGTTTCGGTGCGGCGAGAGGAAGGCGGCGCGCTGCCGGCATCGGAGACCACGGTCGGCGAGGTCTACTCGGTGCCCTCGAACACGCAGATTGAGACGCTGTACAGCCGGCAGGAGAGCTTCGACCGCCACGCGACCTCGCTCGATGACATCGATTCATACCTGCCGCTCACCCGGCTGCGGGAATTCGTCGAGGCCGGGCGCATCGGCGCGGTGTCGCGCAGCTTCCACAACGTCAATCGGGGCTACAGCCAGAAGCTAATGCGGGACACTTCGGCCCCGGCCGCCCTGGCGAAGTGCCGCGAGGAGGGGGCCGACGTCGCGGTACTAACACCCGTCTGACCCGTCTGCCACCAGACCGTGAGTCTGGTCGCCCGGCACCTGGAAGAGAACGGCATACCCACCGTCATCATCGGCGCGGCGCGCGACATCGTCGAGCATTGCGGGGTGCCAAGGTTCGTCTTCGTGGACTTTCCACTAGGAAGCCCGTGCGGAGAGCCGTTCGACAATGATATGCAGAGCCGGATCGTCGCGGCGGCGCTGGATTTGCTGGAAGGGGCGAAGGCGCCCCGAAGCACCGTCACCATGCCGCTGGCCTGGTCCAAGGGCGAGACCTGGAAAGATACCATCTTTACGGCGGAACAGCCGTTTCTGTCGCCGGATCAGGTGAAGAACTGGGAGACGCGCAAGCAACGCTATCGCGACCAAAAAACACAATAAAATGTGACGGGAGGAAAGATGGCCAAGGAAGATTTCACGCTCGGCATGAAGACCGAGCGGATGACCGATATTGCGCTTTCTTTTAAGAAAACCGGCGCCATGCTGGCGGCGATCGAAATGGAGCTTTTCACCCACATCGCCAAGGGCGCGGGAACGGCGGCGGAACTGGGCGCGGCGATGGGGATCGAGGCCGAGAAGACAGACCGCTTGCTCACCGCTTGCAAGGCGATGGACTTGTTGCGCGAGGTAGACGGCCGCCACGTCAATATGAGCGATGTGGAGCGCTATCTGGTAAAGGGCAGCCGCACCTATTTTGGTGATTATCTGATCTATATCGCGCGGCGCGACTACGCCGACTGGGACAATATCGCCGCCGACCTGACGGCGGTTCCGGACGGCGAGGGGCGTGACGAACGCAGCTACCTCAACGCCCTGGCGGACCCGGAGGAAGCGCGGCGTTTCACCGTCGCCGGTTACGAAGCCTCGATCGGGCTGGGTCACAAGCTGGCCAAGGAGTTTGACTTTTCCCGCTTTGGCCGCTGGCTGGACATCGCCGGCGGCTCGGGCTGCTATGCGATCCCCGCCTGCGAGCGCAATTCCGATCTGCGGGTAACGATCATGGACCAGCCCAACGTCATCGTTATCGCCCAGGAATTCATCGCCAAACACGGGCTGGAAGCCCGCATCGATACCATGGCCGGGAATTTCCTGGAGACGCCCTTTCCCGAGGGCCACGATCTGGCCTCGTACATCACGCCGCTGCAAGGCTACATGCCCGACGAGATAATTGCCGTGTTGCGCCGGAGCCTCCAAGCGCTTAAGCCCGGCGGCGAGATGCTGATCATCGATTACATGCTGGAAGACGACAAGAGCGGCCCCTTGGACCCGGCCTTCGTCAATCTGGCCGGAGTGCGCAAGGGCCGTTATCTGGGGCGCGTCAACACCGGTGCCGAATGGCGCGATTTCCTTGGTCAGGCCGGCTATGTGAACGCCGCCGCGCGCTGGTTCACGCCGCACCAGCTTGGCCTGATCACGGCGCAAAAGCCCGGCTAGGCCCTAGGGGAGAACGAATTGAAAGCTCTTGTAATCGGCGGCACGGGACCGACCGGGCCGTTTCTGGTAAATGGACTGATCGCGCAGGGTTACGATGTATCGATCATGCATCGCGGAACCCATGACAGCGACGAGATCCCGCGTTCGGTCGGGCGGATCATCGGCGACCCGCATTTTCGCGAAACCCTGCGCGAGGCGCTGGACGGCCGTTCCTTCGACCTGATCATCGCCACCTACGGCCGTATCCGCTATATCGCCGAGATCGCGGGGGATTACACCGGCCGGCTGATCACGGTTGGCGGCGCGCCCTGCTACCGTGGCGTATTACAGCCCGAGGCGCTGTTCCCCGCCGGCTTGCAGGTGCCGCTGCCCGAGGAGGCGCCGAAGGTGGGGAGCGAAGAGGAATTCCGCTTCGGCTATCTGGTCCGGATGGCGGAGGACGCGGTCATGCAGGGCCATGCCGAGGGGCGCTATAGCGCCAGCCATTTCCGCTATCCGGTCGTCTACGGCCCCCGTCAGTTGACGCCGACCGCCTGGACAATCATGCGCCGCTTCATGGACAAGCGGCCCTACATGGTACTGCCCGATGGCGGATTGACCCTGACGACCCGTGGTTATTCCGAGAATGTCGCCCATGCCGTCCTGCTGGCAGCCCAACAACCCGAAGCCGCCGCCGGACAGATCTATAATTGCGGCGACGAAGTGCAACTGACCTTGGCGCAATGGATCGAAGTGGTCGGCCGGGCCATGGACGGAGAAATCGAAATCGTCAGCGTGCCGGACCCATTCGCCTATCCGGCGCGTGGCCTGATGATGTTCGACGGGCCGTCCAACCATCTGCTTTTCGATCTCTACAAGGTGAAATCGGAACTGGGCTACCGGGACCTGGTGCCGCCCGTGGAGGCCATGGAACGCACGGTGCGCTGGTACCGGGACCACCCCCCCGAGGAGACCCCTGAATTCGCCGCCAAACTGGCCGAGACTTACGGCATGGAGGACGCCATCGCCGCCGTCTATCGCGACGCCTGCGAGAAGCTGGCCGCCATCGACTATGTAGCGCCGGATTTTCACCACCCCTACCCGCATCCGAAACAGCCGGGACTGGATCGGGACCACCGCGCCCGGTAGATTTTAAGGCCCGCCGTCAACAAAATTTACGACGATTCATAAGGGGAAAATGGGGCGAGTGAGGGGAATTGAACCCCCGACCTCTAGATCCACAATCTAGCGCTCTAACCGACTGAGCTACACCCGCCACAGGGTCGAATGGCTGATTAGCCTAGCCCATGGGCCGGCGTCAAGCGGCGGGGGCCGAGACGCCGTCTAGACCATTTTCGATATTGGTTGATTCACACCGCCCTGGATTGCCGGGTCAAGCCCGGCAATGACAATGAAACTTGGCATCAACCCACAGCACGGGATCATGCCCGGACTTGATCCGGGCATCCATGGGCGCGGCAAATGGGTAAATCAATCTCGAAAATGGTCTAGGGTTGGAAAAAACCCCGCAAACGGTCAACCGCGCCCTGCAAAACCGCATCCTTTTTGCAGAAGCAGAAACGCACCAGATGATCCACGTCCGGCGTAGCATACAGGGCCGAGACGGGCAGCACGGTAACCCCGGCCTCGATGGTGACATGGCGGCAGAAATCCACATCCGTGCCCACGAAGCCCAGGGGCCGGTAATCCGCATTCATGAAATAGGTCGCGCCGCACGGCATGACATCGAAGCCGATCCCGGTCAGGGCGGATTGCAGCATATCCCGCTTGGCCTGCAGCACCACGGCCAGGTTGGTGTACCATTCCTGTTCGTTGTCCAGGCCATGGGCCACGGCGCGCTGCAAATTGGATGGCGTGGTAAAAACCAGGAACTGGTGCGCCTTGGCGATCAGGCCCAGCAGATTGGGCGCCGCCGTCAGATAACCGACCTTCCACGAGGTCATGGAAAAGGTCTTGCCGGCGGAGCCGATCCGGATGACCCGGTCCCGCATGTGAGGCAGGGTGATCAGGGGCAGGTGTTTGACCCCGTCGAAAATCAGATGTTCGTAAACCTCGTCACAGATGGCGTAGGTGTCGTGTTTTTGGATCAGACCGGCGATAAAGTCCAACTCGCCGCCCGTGAACACCTTGCCCGTGGGGTTCATGGGCGTGTTCAACAGGATCAGCTTGGTGCGCGGGGAAAAGGCCGCCGCCAGCTCCTCCCGCGGCGGATCCCAGTGGGGCGGTTGCAGGCGGACGAATTTCACCTCCGCTCCGGCCCGGCGCAGCATGGGCACATAGCTGTCATACAGCGGTTCGAACACCACCGCCTCGTCGCCCGGTTCTATCAGCGCCAGAATGGATGCGGCCAGGGCCTCCGTGGCGCCGGAGGTAACCATGACCTCCCGTTCCCAATCCACTTCCAGGCCGTAAAAGCGTTTGTTGTGATTGGCCACGGCCTGGCGCAATTCGGGAATGCCCAGCATGGGCGGATATTGGTTGGGACCCTCCCGCGTGGCCTTGTCCAGCATCGCCTTGATGCTGTCGGGGCCGTCCTCGTCGGGAAAGCCCTGGCCCAGATTGATGGTTTTGTGTTCCATGGCCAGACGGGTCATGACCTCGAACACCGTGGTGCCGAAGCCGGCAAGAATACTGTTGGCTGGTTTCATCCCGCTGCCCTTGTTTTTACGCGGCCAGGACGAATGTGCTCTACTCGGCGGGGCAAAGGCAAGGTGGATTAGTGACGAAGGAATGTGAAGCGGCCCATGGATATTGATTTGACCGCATCCGGGGCTTGGAGCCGCCGCGCGGACATGGCATAAACCCGCCATGCAACTTGCCGACCGAATGAACCACCTGGGCACGGAGACCGCGTTCGAGGTCCTGGCCCGGGCCAATGCGCTGGCCGCCCAGGGCCGCGACATCATCAACCTTGGCATCGGCCAGCCCGATTTCAAGACGCCTGGCAATATTGTCGAGGCCGGGCGCAAGGCCCTGGCCGACGGCCATCACGGCTATACCCCCGCCAACGGCATCCCGGAATTGCGCCAGGCGGTGGCGGACGATATCCAGAAATATCGTGGCGTTGCCATCGATCCCGAGCATGTGGTGATCCAGCCGGGCGGCAAACCGACGATGTTCTACGCCTGCCTGATGTTTGGCGAGGCGGGGGCGGAGATCATGTATCCCAACCCCGGTTTCCCCATTTATGAATCGGCGATCCGCTTTTCCGGCGCCACCCCGGTGCCCATCGCCTTGCACGAGGATACGGGCTTTTCCTTCTCGGCCGACGAGGTGCTGGAGAAGATTAACGAGCGCACCCGCCTGATTATCATCAACTCGCCGGCCAATCCCACCGGCGGGGTGGTGCAAAAGGGCGAATTGGACAAGCTGGTGGCCGGCCTGGAACGGCACCCGGAGGTGGTGGTCCTGTCCGACGAGATCTACAGCCGCATGGTCTATGATAACCAACCGCACATCAGCCTGTTGAGCTATCCCTCCATCCGCGGCCGTCTGATCCTGCTGGACGGCTGGTCCAAGACCTATGCCATGACGGGCTGGCGCCTGGGCTATGCCATTTGGCCAGCGGCCTGCGCCGAACAGGCCACGCGCCTGTGCGTCAACGACCATTCCTGCGTCAATGCGGCAACCCAGTGGGCCGGGGTCGAGGCCCTGCGCGGCCCGCAAGATGAGGCCGATGCCATGGTCAAGGCTTTCGATGCGCGGCGTGAAGTTATCGTGGACGAGTTGAACGCCATCCCCGGTTTTCGCTGCGTACGGCCGGGCGGGGCCTTTTACGCCTTTCCCAATATCGAGGGCACGGGCATGAGCAGCCAGGTATTGCAGGAAATGATGCTGAACGAGGCCGGCGTCGCTGCCATTTCCGGCACCTCGTTCGGGGCCCATGGGGAAGGCTATTTGCGCTTTTCCTATGCCAATTCCACCGAGAATATCCGCGCCGCCATGAACCGCATCCGTGAGCTGCTGGCGGCACAATGACCATTCATCTGCATATTTTGCGGGCAACATGATAAAATTTTAGGCAGACACCTTGGCGGGCGAATTCAGTCATATAAATTTCATTTAAAATCAATGGCTTAAAAAATACTCAAGTTGGCACGATTTATGCTTATTAACGAGATGTAGAGTGCTGAAAGAGCCCGGCGTTATGGCGGCAATCACAAGAGATTTGGTGCGATGAAAAAAATTGAAGCGATTATCAAGCCCTTCAAACTGGATGAAGTGAAGGAGGCTTTGCACGAAATCGGTCTCCAAGGCATCACCGTGATCGAGGCCAAGGGCTTCGGCAGGCAGAAGGGGCACACCGAGCTTTACCGGGGCGCGGAATATGTGGTGGATTTTTTGCCCAAGGTGAAGTTGGAGGTGGTGCTTGAAGACGATCTGGTCGAACGCGCCGTGGAGGCGATCCAGACGGCGGCGCACACGGGCCGTATTGGCGATGGCAAGATCTTCATCACCACCGTCGAACAGGCCATCCGCATTCGTACCGGCGAGACCGGCAATGACGCCATCTAGAGCGCTTCCGGGCTATCAAGGCACTTAAAGAACAACTAGCGGAAAACTCAGTCAAGTAATCGAGGACACAGGAAGGAACCGAAAGCCATGTCCACTGCCGAAAGCGTCCTGAAGAGAATTCAGGACGAAGAAATTCCATTCGTCGACTTTCGCTTCACCGATCCGCGGGGCAAATGGCAGCATCTTGCCATGGACTCCAATTTTGTCGATGCGGATCTGTTTGCCGACGGCGTCATGTTCGACGGCTCATCCATCGCGGGCTGGAAAGCAATCAACGATTCCGATATGGCGCTGATGCCGGATCCAGGCACGGCGGTGATGGACCCCTTCCTCGCGCAGCCGACCCTGGTTCTGTTCTGCGATGTGGTGGAACCGTCAACCCATGAGGCCTATGGCCGCGATCCCCGTTCGACGGCGCGGCGGGCGGAGGCCTATCTGCAAAGTTCCGGCGCGGGCGATACGGCTTATTTCGGGCCCGAGGCCGAGTTCTTCGTCTTCGATGACGTGCGCTTCAAGGTTTCGCAGAACGAGACATTTTATGCCATCGATGAAGGCGAGGGGCCGTACAATTCCGGCAGCGATCTTGAGGGCGGCAACATTGGCCATCGCCCCGCCGCCAAGGGCGGCTACTTCCCCGTGCCCCCGGTGGATTCGGCGGCCGATCTGCGCAGCGAAATGCTGACGGTGATGCGCGAAATGGGCATCGATACCGAAAAGCACCATCATGAAGTCGCCCCAAGCCAGCATGAACTGGGCATGAAGTTCGCACCCCTGACATCCTGTGCGGACCAGATGCAGATCTACAAATATGTGGTCCACAACGTTGCCCATTCCTATGGCAAGACGGCGACTTTCATGCCCAAGCCGGTGATGGACGACAATGGTTCCGGCATGCATGTGCATCAATCGATCTGGAAGGATGGCAAACCGCTGTTCGCCGGGTCGGGGTATGCGGATTTGTCCGAGAACTGCCTGTATTACATCGGCGGCGTCATGAAGCACGCCAAGGCGATCAACGCCTTCACCAACCCGCTTACCAACTCCTACAAGCGGTTGATCCCTGGCTTCGAGGCGCCGGTGTTGTTGGCCTATTCGGCCCGCAACCGCTCCGCCGCGTGCCGTATTCCGTTCTCGCCCAGCCCCAATGGCAAGCGGGTGGAAGTCCGCTTCCCCGATCCGGGCGCCAATCCCTATTTGGCCTTCACGGCCATGTTGATGGCCGGCCTGGACGGGATCGAGAACAAGATCCACCCTGGCGACCCCATGGACAAGGATCTCTACGACCTGCCGCCCGAGGAGCTGGCCGATGTGCCCACCCTCTGCGGTTCGTTGCGCGAAGCCCTGGAAAATCTGGATGCCAACCGCGATTTCCTGAAAAAAGGCGGTGTCTTCACGGACGATCAGATCGACGGCTATTTGGAGCTGAAGTGGCAAGAGGTCTACACTTTCGAACACGCGCCCCATCCGATCGAGTTCGAAATGTACTACAGCGTCTAACGCGCCTGTATCTTGGGCCGCCCTTCGGGGCGGCCCTTTGCGTTTCCCATGCCGGGTGCTTCTGCTAGTCTTCCGGGACTTAAGCGGATGACAAAAATTCCGGGACTGGGAGGTGCTTGTTTTGTCCAATTCTCGAGGTGCGGCGAAGGCCCTGCGCGCGCTGCTCGCCGCCGACGATATTGTCGTGGCGCCGGGTTGTTTCAATGCCATGGGCGCGCGGATGATCGAACAAACGGGGTTTTCCACCGTTTACATTTCGGGCTATGGGGTTTCGGTCAGCCATATTGGCCGGCCCGACGTGGGCCTGACCACCTTGACGGAGGTGACGGACGTTGCCTCCAAGGTCGCCTCTTCGGTCAGGGTGCCGGTGATCTGCGATGCGGATACGGGGTATGGCAACGCCATCAACGTCATGCGCACGGTGGAGGAGTTTATCAAGTCCGGCGTGGCGGGCATCCATCTGGAGGATCAGATCGCACCGAAACGCTGTGGCCATGTGGCCGGTAAGCAGGTGATCCCTTTGGCGGAAGCCGCCGGCAAGATCCGCGCAGCGGCGCGCGTGCGCGACGAGATGGACCCGGATTTCCTGCTGATCGCGCGCTGCGATGCCCGCGGCGTCGCGGGCGGCTCTCTGGAAGATGCCATTAACCGTTGCCGTGCCTATCGCGAGGCGGGCGCCGATGTGGCCTTCCCCGAGGGGCTGTTATCGGGGGAGGAGATCCAACAGGTCTGTGAGGCGGTGCCGGGCGGCATATTGTACAACCGCACCGGTGTTTCGCCCAATATTTCCTCCGAGGGTCTGCAAGAGCTTGGCGTGGACATTGTCATAAACCCCGGCGGCGCCATGCGGGCCGCGGCCAATGCCATGTGGGACTATTACCGCGCCTTTGCGGCGGAGGACAATGGGCTGGAGGACCGCCTGAAAGCGGCCAACAAGTCGCATCCGTTGGCGGATTTCCACGGCTTTGTCGGATTCGGGGAAATCCGCCAATTGGAGGCGGAATTCCTGCCCGAGGAAGAGGCCGCCAAGTATGATGGTGCCGTCGGATTTCAACCCTGAAGCAACAAGCTCGTCGTCATTCGCGCGAAGGCGGGAATCCAGATGTGCGAATGGCGATACCGAGGCAAGTGGTTGAGGAGACAGAAGATAGCTGAACCGTATGGATTCCCGCGAAGCCTGTCCTCACGAAGGCGGGGGCGGGAATGACGAAAACGTGGATTGAAAGATGGGAGAGCTAAGCCATGGATATCTCTGACAAGAGCGCCCGGCAACTCTATGAAGAGATCAAGGCCAACCCGACCCGGCCGCGCTTTGGTTTTGGCCGCAAGGCGGCGGTGCTCAATATCGATCTGCAAAAGGCTTATACGAATGTCGGCGAATTCGTGACGGCCTACGAGACCGACCCGAAGCAGATGGATTACGTCAACGAAATCTCGGATCTGGCGCGCGCCAAGAACCTGCCCGTGGTCTGGACCTATGTGGCCTACATGGACTCGGGCGAGGATTGCGGCATTTGGGGCACCCGCACGGATACCCCGGACTCTTTGCAGAACATCAAGGTAGGCTCCCGCCGCTCGGAGTTCGATGACCGCCTGCATGTGGATCGTGAAAAAGACGTTATCATCAACAAGCGCATGGCCTCGGCCTTTCATGAATCCAATTTATCTTCGGTCCTGAACTTCCATGGCATCGACACGGTGATCGTCACGGGAGGCTCCACATCCGGCTGCGTCCGGGCCACGGTGGTCGACAGCCTGTCGCGCAGTTTCCGCACCATCGTGCCCGAGGAATGCGTGGCCGATAAACATGAAAGCCCGCATTTCGCCAACCTCTATGACATGGCCATAAAATATGCCGATGTGGTGCCGGCGGCGGATGTCATCGAATATCTGGAAAACTATCAAATCCTGAACGATTAGAGGGGAGGAGAGGGCCATGCTGCGGGAACCCGGCCTGTATGACTATTCGCCCATGGCGGATCGTCCCAAGATAACCTGGCCGAACGGCGCCAGGGTCGCCTTTTGGGTGGCGCCGAACATCGAATTTTACGAATTGGATCCACCGATAAATCCCGGACGGCGGGCCTGGCCCAGGCCGCACCCGGACGTGGCGGGCTATTCCCATCGGGATTATGGCAACCGGGCCGGCTTCTGGCGCATGATGGAGACCATGGCGAAGTATGGCGTGCGCGGCAGCGTCTCGCTAAACGTCGCCGTTTGCCAGCATCACCCGGAAATTATCGCGGCCTGCAACGAGTTGGATTGGGAGCTCTTCTCCCACGGTGTCTACAACACCCGCTATACCTACACCATGTCCGAGGCCCAGGAACGGGCCATGATGGAAGACGTGATCGCCACCATAAAGGACGCCTCCGGGCAGAACGTGGACGGCTGGCTGTCGCCGGCGCTCTCCAACACCGCTAACACCATCGAACTGCTGGCGGAGTACGGCATAAAATATACCTGCGATTTTTTCCACGACGATCAGCCCCAGCCCGTGAACACCAAAAGCGGCCGTCTTATATCCGTTCCTTATTCCCTGGAAATGAACGACACCGTGGTGCTCTACATGTTGGGCAAGAGCAGCCGCCATTATACCGATATCCTGAAGGCGAATTTCGATCAGCTTTACGAGGAGGGCGCGGAGAACGGCCAGGTCATGTGCATACCCCTGCATCCCTTTTTGATCGGCCAGCCCCACCGCATCGGAAATTTCGCCGAGGTGCTGGAATATATCACCGGCCACGACAAGGTCTGGGTGACCACGGGGCGGGAGATCGCGGCGCATTATTACGAACACCATTATGACAATGTGGTGGCCTCGCTGCGCGAGAGAAGGGGAGCCTGAACATGACCGCCCTACCGGACGATTATCTGAAATATCCCAAGCGCGGCCACGGCATGGATCATGACCGCTATGCCTGGTCCATGTTGAAGGACCGCCCCGCCGTCACCTGGCCCAACGGCGCCCGCGTGGCCCTGTGGGTGGTGACCCAGTTGCAATGGTTCCCCCTGGATATGAAACCCGCCATCCCCGTGCCAGGGTCCATGGCGCGGCCCTATCCGGATTATTGGGATTATACCCTGCGCGATTACGGCAACCGCATCGGGGTTTTCCGCATCTTCAAGGTGCTGGATAAACTGGGTATCAAGTCCTCCGTGGCCATTAATTCCGCCCTGGCCGAACGCCATCCCTATCTGGTGGAGGCGGTGAACGCGCGGCATTGGGAGTTGATCGCCAACGGCCTGGACATGGGCCATCCCCACCACGGCGGGATGGAGAGGGACGAGGAAGCCGCCCTGATCAAGGGCGTGTTGGAGAGCCTGCGCGGCCTGTCGGGCCAGAAGGTCCGCGGCTGGCTCTCGCCGGTGCGATCGGAATCCATGAACACCCCGGACCTGGTGGCGGCGGAGGGTATCGAATACCTGTGCGACTGGGCCAACGACGATCTGCCGTATGCCTTTGAAACCGCCTCGGGCACCATCCACAATATGCCCCACACGATGGAACTGGACGACCAGCAAATCCTAATCGCCCTGCGCCATACGGAGGGGGAATATGTCGGCCAACTGAAAGACCAGTTCGATCGCCTCTATGAGGAAGCCGCCACGGCCGGCGGCCGCATCATGGCCATCAACCTGAACCCATGGGTGACCGGCCAGGCCTACCGCATCAAGGCGTTGGAGGAGGCGCTGGCTTATATGATGGGCCGCGACGGCGTCTGGTCCGCCACGGGCGGCGAAATCCTGGACGCGTTCACGGCCCAGGCTTGAGGTCGCGGCCGGAAAAGAGATCACATCCAATTTAGATTTTATGTGCGCTGAGAAAGGTACAAGAATAGATGTCCGCAAACCCGGATCTGGTTATGCGCCCCGGCACGCTGATCGATGGCTCGGGCGGCGGTAAACGAATGGTGCAACGAAGCGGCGGCTATGACGCCACCGTCGTGTCGGGTCAGGTGGCCTGTGGAAACGGCGAGGCCACGGACGCGTTGCCGGGGCGCTTTGTGCGGGGTGCCCGGCCGTGATCGAGCTGTTGCAGATTTCACCGTTGCCGCCCTTTCTGGTGGAACGGCTGGAAAAGGATTTTACCCTGCACGACTTCGTCGATCCGGCCCATCCAGATCGGCTTCTTGATGGGGTGGGGCCCCGCATTCGCGGCCTCCTGGCCGGTGGCATGAAAGGCGCGAACGCCAACCTGATCAATCGGCTGGAGAATTTAGAGATCATTGCCTCGTTCAGCGTCGGGTTCGATGCCACGGACGTCGCCGCCGCGCAAGCCCGCGGCGTGATCGTCACCCATACCCCGGAAGTGCTGACCGGCGACGTCGCCGATCTGGCCATGACATTGATCCTGATGGCGCCGCGCCGGATTGGCGAAGCGGAACGCTTTCTCCGCCAGGGCAAGTGGCTGGGGGGCCGCATGGACCTGGGCACGACAGTACGGGGCAAGCGGCTGGGCATTCTGGGGCTTGGCCGCATCGGCAGGGCGGTGGCCCGCCGGGCGGAGGTGTTCGGCCTCCATATCGCCTATCACGACATCAAGCCCATGGGTGACCTGGCGTACCGATCCTATCCAAGTTTGCTCGATCTGGCGGGCGCCTCCGATATCCTGCTGGTCGCCTGCGAGGGTGGCCCGGCGACCCGTGGGCTGGTCGATGGCGCGGTGTTGGATGCCCTCGGTCCCGCCGGCTTCCTGATTAACGCCGCGCGGGGGACGATTGTCGATCAGGGGGCCCTGGTCGCGGCCCTGGGTGACGGCAGCATCGCCGGAGCCGCCCTTGACGTATTCGACGGCGAGCCTGAAGTTCCCGCCGAACTGATGGCCATGGAGAACGTGGTCCTGACGCCCCATATCGCCTCTTCCACCGTCGAGACCCGCCGCGCCATGGGCGATCTGGTCTACGATAATCTACGCGCCCATTTCGACGGCAAACCTGTTCTCACCCCGGAACCGCTCTAGAGCCGGTCCGGCCCGCCACCGGCGGCGAAACCCTGGACGCCTTTAGGTAATTGGGCAATTCTTAAGAATTGAGCCCATTGATGGAGCACGGGAGGGTTTCATGGACCAAATCAAGGTCTACACCGCGCGGCGCATCCATACCATGGATCCGGGCCGCCCCACGGCCGATGCCATTGCCGTGGCCGAGGGCCGCATTGTCTCGGTAGGTACGCTGCAATCCATGCAACCCTGGCTGCGCCGGCTCAGCCACGACATCGATGACCGCTTCAAGGACGATGTTCTGATGCCCGGCTTTATCGATCCCCACACCCACCTGCGCATGTCGGGCATCTACATGGGTTTGCATTACGTCGGGCCCATAACTTCACATGGTCCGGACGGCCCCGTGGCCGCTCTGCCTGGCCGCGATGCGGTGCTGGGGCGGCTCAAGGAACTGGTGGACGAGCAGAACGATCCCGACAGCCCCATCATCACCTGGGGCTACGACCCCGGCATGCAGGGCGGCCATCTGGACCGGGACATGCTGGATCGGATCTCGGACCAGGTGCCGATCTGGGTGCTCTCCTACGCCCCGCATATCGTCTACACCAACACGCCCATGATGGCGCGGACCGGGGTTACGGACGACACCACGGCCCACGGCATCGGCCGCTATCCCGACGGCCGCCTGAACGGTTGGTTCATCGAGAGCCGTGCCGTGGGACAGGCCACCCGGCCGGTGCAGCGGCAGGTCTATCGCACCGGCTTCGGCCACGAAGCCCTGTGGCGCCAATCAGAGGTCGCGGTGCGGAACGGCATCACCACGGTGGCGGACCTGGCCTGGGGTTTCGAGTCCTTCGAGACCGAATGGAACGACCACGTCAAGGCGGTCATCGAACCGGGTTTCCCGTTGCGCATTCTGTTGATACCGTTCGATGCCCGTCTGGTGGCCAAATACGGCGCGGACCGTTTCGATTATCTCAATTCCATGCGGGCCCAGGCGACCGACAAGCTGGCGGTGCACGGGGTGAAGTTCATAAACGATGGCTCCTATCCCTCCATGACCCTGCGCCTGAATTTTCCCGGCTATCTGGATGGCGAAACAGGCCTGACCGGGGAAACCCCGTGGGAGGACATGGTCGAATGCATGCTGCCCTACTGGCAGGCCGGTATCCAGATCCATTCCCATGCCAACGGCGATCAGACCGTGGATATGACCCTGGATACCCTGGCGGCGTTGCAACAGCGCCACCCCCGTTTCGACCACCGCTTTACGATCGAGCATTATTGTATTTCCACGGTGGCCCAGGGCCGGCAGCTGGCCGCCCTGGGTGGATTGGCCAGTGTCAATCCGTACTTTGTCCACTACCGCTCGCTGATCCACGCCGACAGCGGTTTCGGCCCCGACCGGGCCGAGGCGACGGCGCGCCTGGGCAGCCTGGAACGGGCCGGGGTGATCTTCGCCCTGCATTCCGACTTCAACCTGGTGGTGGGGCCCATGGCGCCCCTGACCGCGGCCTGGGTGGCGGTCAACCGCATCGCCGCCGATGATGCAACGGTGATGGCGCCGGGCGAGAGAATTTCCCTCGACCGTGCCCTCCGCGCGGTGACCATCGATGCCGCCTTCATTCTGCGCCGGGACCACGAAATCGGCAGCCTGGAAGTGGGCAAGCTGGCCGATCTAGCGATCCTGGGCGCGGATCCTTACGAGGTGGACCCCGGCGCCCTGCGCGATGTCCCCGTCAAGGGCACCATTGTGGGCGGCGTGCCGCATCTGGCCCATGACTGAGATGCCCGGGATGGCGGATGGCGCGCAATTGCGCCGCCTGGTGGCGTCGTGGGAGCTGCTGGTCTCCACCTTGCAGGCTCCCCACGACGCAAACGCGGAACCTTCGCCGAATTCTGTCGGGGTAACGATCCTGGCCGGTTTCCTTGGTTCGGGGAAGACCACCATGCTGCGCCATCTTCTCCAGGGCCGGCACGGCCTGAGACTGGCGGCGGTGGTCAATGATCTGGGTGCCGTCAACATAGACGCCTCCCTGGTCGATTATGCCAGCGGCGGCGTCACCGAACTGACAAATGGCTGCAGCTGCTGCGCCCTGGGCGCCGAACTGGGGCGTACGATCAACAGGCTTGCCACGGAAAACCTGCCGCCCGACGGGATCATCATCGAGGCTAGCGGCATCGCCGATCCGGCGGGCCTGGCAACCATCGTGGCCGCCAACCCCCGCGCCCGCCTCGACGGCGTTGTCACCGTGGTCGATGCCACCGCGCTGGATACCTGGCTCGACAATCCCGCGACGGCGCCGATTTTCCAGAGGCAACTGGATGCCGCCCATCTGCTGGTGCTGAACAAGGCCGACCTGGCCGGCGATGATGTCATCACGGCGGCGACAACCCGGCTGGGCCTGCTGGCGCCCGGCCGTCCGGTGATCGCGACCGAACAGGGCCGGTTGGAGCCGGATGTAGCCCTGGGCGCGGCACTGCGGGGCGCGCGGGCCGAGCCCCCGGACATGCCCCATGATGGCGGCGGCTTCGCAACCCGGACCATCGTACTGCGCGGACCCATCGAGCGCGCCCGCCTGGCGGCTTTCCTGGATAACCCGCCAAAGGGCCTGTTGCGGGTGAAGGGATTTGTCGAGACCCTGGATGCGCCGGGCCGTTTGCACCTGGTACAGGCGGTTGGGCGCATGTGGAGCATTGAACCCTTGGCAAAGGCCGCCCGCTCGACCCGGCCCGCCAACGGCTTGGTCTTGATCGGCCTCGCCGCCCAGGCACAAGCTTGGGGGCGGGGGCCCGCCCTGGATGGGGCGGCGGGTTCGGGCGGCCCGCCTAACGAACCTCGGCGGCGGCCAGCGCGCTGACCAGGCGGCCGATCAGTTGCGAGCCCCTGGCGATGCCGACGAACTTGCCGCGCTCGTCCATGATCGGCACGAAGTCCGCATCGAACCGCAGCATTTCGGCGAGCGCTTCACGGGTGCTGCTCTTCACGCCCACGGGTTCCACGTAACCCGGCAGGCCCTTCAGTTGCATCAGGTCCGGCTTGGTGATCCAGGCCGTCAACGACCGGGGTGTAAGCTTTGCGTTGCCCGTTCGGAAATGCGCCGCGATGGCGCGGGCATCGGCGACCGCATGCATCTTGCCGTCCGGCCCGTAAAAGACGAGGTACTTTAAATAGGGTGCCCTCGTCAGCCGCTCTATATATTGCCGCACCACACTGGGCACGTAATAGTTCTTTCTGCCCAGGTCGAAGCTGAGCGCCTCGACGCCGCTTCGAAGATATTTCTCGATGGCGTCGGTGCCTCCCTTTCTCGCCTCCTGGCTGATCGGCTCGTATTTCAAGGTCGACGGCGTGGCGGCGATGCGGTCGCCGACAGGGGTATTGGCTTCCGCCGAGATCTTGCGGACCAGCCGAACAGGAACAGTCCGATGCCGAGCGCGACAACGGCCGCCGCTATCTCCCGGGTCTCCACGGTGAACTTTCCCCCGGAGCGCCTCCGGACCAGCGCCAGCAAGAGGGCGAAGGAAACGAAAGCGCCGACTGACAGCAGGGCGGTCGCCCAGGGTGGTAACATCGTGCGTCTCTCCTCTGCGCCGCCGCTTTAGGCCTCGGATAAACGCAACACGTCCGGGCGGCCGGCCATGAAGGGGCCCATGCGGCCGCCGATGCTTTTGAAATGCTCCGAGGCGCGGTGCGCTTCCGTGGCGGCCTGGTTCTCGTAACGCTCTATGAAGACAAAGGTCAGGGGCTCGTCACCCTTGTAAATTTGATAGAACTGGCAGCCCGGCTCGTTGGCATTGACGGCGGCCACCAGTTCCTTGGCGACGGCGAGAAAATCGTCCTCGCAGCCCTCTTTGACTTTAAGCGTGGCGATGGCGGCTAGCATGATGGCGGTCTCCCAAGTTGTTTGACTAATTGCCGGTCTTTATAGCGGCGCGGGCTTCGGGGGCAAAGGCGCGCAGGGCCTGCACCAGCAAATCCATGATTTCATCGATTTGCTCTTCCGTCACGATCAGGGGCGGCGAGACCAGGAAATTATCGCCGCGCACCCCGCCCATCATGCGCCGGGAATAAATGATCAGGCCGCGGTCATAGGCCTCCTGGCTCAGGCGCAGATAGGCGTTCAACCCGGGCGGCAGGGGCCGTCCCGTGGCCCTGTCGGCGATCACGTCAAAGCCGAGCAACAGGCCCCGTCCGCGAATTTCGCCAATGAATTCGAACTCGTCCAACAGCCCTTCCAGGCGGCCTTTCAGAATGGCGCCCATGCGGGCGGCGTTGCCGATCAGGTCATTGTCCAGATGCTCCGCCAGGACGGCCCGGCCCACGGCGCAGGCGATGGGCGAGGCGGAATAGGTATGGCCGTGCATGAAGCCGCCCGCGTCCTCCACCGCGCCGACGATGCGGCGCGAGGTCAGGCAGGCGCCCAGGGGGATATAGCCCGAGGCCAGACCCTTGGCCAGGGCGACCAGATCCGGCGTCACCCCCCAATGCTCCGCCGCCAGATATTTGCCGCTGCGCCCGGCGCCGCTCATGACTTCATCGAAGATCAACAGCACGTCGTATTGATCGCAGATCTCGCGGATGCGGTGATAATAGACATCCGGCGCGGTCAGGGCGCCGGTGGCCGCGCCGCCAATGGGTTCCATGATAAAGGCCAGGACGGTTTCCGGCCCCTGGTTCTCGATTTCGGTGGCCAGGGCATTGGCGTAATCCAGGGCCGCCTCGTCCTCCGATTGGCCGGGGCGGCGGTAACGGCAAAATGGCGCCGGTATTTTGGGATGGTTGACCATCATGGGCGCGAACATGGAGGCGCCGCCCGGATCGCCGGTCAGGGCCAGGGCGCCCAGGGTGGTGCCGTGGTAAGAGGGCAGGCGGGAGATGATTTTGTAGCGGGTCGCCTGGCCGATGGCGAGGGCGTATTGCCGGGCCAGCTTCATGCACGCCTCCACCGCCTCCGAGCCGCCGGAGCCGAAAAAGACCTGATCGAAACCGTCGGGCGCAATTGCGGTGATTTCCTTGGCCAGCAATTCCGCCGGTTCGTTCAGGAAATGGGAGCGGAAGGCATAACTGACCTTTTCCGCCTGGGCCATCATGGCCTCGCGCACACGCACGTTGCCGTGGCCGATATTGGCGGTTTGCGGCCCGGAACAGCCATCGATATAGCGTTTGCCGTCCTGATCCCACAGGTAGATGCCATCCCCACGGTCAACCACGGGGCGTTCCGGCGTGGGCCAGAAAAACATCGCTGAAGGATTATTGTCTCCCAGGGGCGTGGTCATGGCATTACTCCGCTTGGTAATATGATGGTGCCGAGAGCAGACTATAGCGTGGCGGTGCCCGGAATTGTACAGGAGGTCAAAATGCAGGAAACTCAGGAGCATATGGAACTGAGGCGCACGGTCGCCAACATCGTCGCGAACGATATCAACCCGTTTGTGGACGAATGGGAAGAGGCCGAGATGATACCCCTGCACGATCTATGCAGGATTATGGGGCAGGCGGGTATGCTGGGCATCTCCAAGCCGGCGGATTTTGGCGGCATGGAGTTGGATTACTCCTACGAGGTGGTCTTTGCCGAGGAAATGGGCCATGCCAGGGCCCAGGGCGTCTCCACCGCCATTGGCGTGCAGAGCAATATGGCCACCCCTGCGCTCGCCACCCATGGCAGTGACGAGCTGCGCCAGGAATTTTTGGCGCCCGCCATCGCGGGCGAGATGATCGGCTGTATCGGCGTCACGGAAGAAGGCTCCGGCTCGGACGTTTCCTCTGTTCGTTCCTTTGCCCGCAAGGACGGCGAGGATTATGTCATTTCCGGCAATAAGATGTTCATCATCAATTCCATCCGGGCGAATTGGATGTGCATGCTGTGCAACACGGAGGAAGACAATGGCCCGCACCGTAACAAAACCCTGATCATCGTGCCCATGGACAGCAAGGGTATCGCCAAGACGAAGTTGAAAAAGCTGGGCCTGCACTGCTCCGACACCGGGCACATCAATTTTGACGAGGTGCGGGTGCCCCAGCGCAATCGCATCGGCGAAGAGAATATGGGCTTCATGTATCAGATGGAGCAGTTCCAGGAGGAACGCCTGTATGCGGTGGGCCGCACGGTTACCTTTCTCGAAGACGCCCTAGCAGGTTGCTGAAAAACGTTTTAAGACGCCCCATACCACAAATTCTTGGTCATTCCCGCGAAGGCGGGAATCCAGAAAACGCCTGAAAACAGCGATAATTATTGCCGCATCTGGATGCCCGCCTACGCGGGCATGA
>JAKZRK010000124.1:0-3919 GCA_047518225.1 Alphaproteobacteria bacterium
TCGCCCTCTTCACCGAAGCCATCGACGATTTCTTCCGCCGACGACTGCCACGAGAGTGGACGACGTGGCGCGACACCATCACCGACAATTTCCGAATCATCTCGCACAAGGATTTTCGGGTTCTGGGGTGAGGCGAGTATACATATCATACAATTCGCCAAAGCTGCCGTCGGCGGATCGGCACTCTTCAACCAATTCACGGGCCTTGGCCCAGTCCTGCTGCCGGTAAGCGTCCAGCATGGCGGTGTGTTGCGTTTTCATGGCCAGATAGTCCTGCTGCTGCAACATATCCCCGCCGCCTAAAATCGTATGAATATGCACCGCTTCCGATTTGCCTTTTACGGCGATCAGGTCCAATTCAAGGGTCGCGAATTCGTCACCGATCATGGCTTCGGTATCCTCGCCAATGACGATGCCGACACCGTAGTTCTTGGACTGCCCTTCCAGGCGGGCGGCCAAGTTTACCGCATCGCCCAGAACCGAATAGTCGAAGCGCTGTTCCGACCCCATGTTACCGACCACGCAATCGCCGGTGTTAACGCCGACGCCGACCTTCAAGGGCTTATGCTCTTCACCGTTTTCGCGGGCTTCCGCCTCCAGATCCTGGTTTAGCTGTTCCAGTTCCTCGAACATCACCAGGGCCGATTCGCAGGCATGCTGGGGATGTTGCGGATCTTCCATGGGAGCGTTCCAAAAGGCCATGATGCAATCGCCCATATACTTATCGATGGTGGCCTGACGGGCCAAAATGGCGTCGGTCAGAGGCGTTAGGAAGCGGTTGATAAGGCGGGTCAACCCTTGTGGATTGCTCTTGAATGATTCGGAGATGGAGGTAAAGCCGCGTACGTCGCAGAACAAAAAGCTCATGTTGCGGCTTTCACCACCCAGGCGCAGACGGTCCGGCTCCCTGGCCAGTTGTTCAACCAGCGCCGGCGAAAGATATTGACTGAAGGCGCCGCGCACACGCTCCCGCTCCGCCTCGGTCTGCAGATACATGATGGTCGAACTGGCCAAATAGATCGACAGTATGGCAATGCCCGGATAGATCGGATCTATCAGAAGAAGTCTGTCGGTATAGAGATACCAACTCATGGCCGTGGCCGCGATGGCCGTGCCCAGAGAGATGGAAGCGCCGGGGAGGGCGCCAAAGCGTGGCGTCAGCAAGATCAACAGCCCGCCGATGACCAGAATAAAGAGTTTTTCCATGCCGTCGGCCCAATCGGGGCGTTCCAGGAATTGTCCGGACAGTATCTGTTCGGTCGTCTGAACATGCACATCGACGCCTGCGGCCGCCGGATTCAGCGGGGTCGTGCGCAAATCCTTCAGGCCCGCGGCGGAAGTGCCAAAAAACAGAATTTTCCCCGCGACCAGAGCCGGATCAAAATCTTTCTCGAAAACTTTCCACAGCGGGATCACCCGCTCCGGCGCCGACTTGGCGAAATGCACCCAAAACCGCCCACGGCCGTCCACCGGTATCTCCAGGCGGCCCACCTTGATATGGTTCATACCCGTCGCTTCGCCGAAATTTTCCTCCAGATTCGCACCGGAAGATTTCAGAATATAGGTAGAGGCGCCCTGGAAAACCCGCAGGGCTTCCAACGAGAGGCTCGGATAGAGTTGCGTGCCGATGCGCATGAAAGTTGGCACCCGGCGGATGATGCCGTCGCTTTCCGGCGACAGGTTGAAACTGCCGACCCCGGAGGCAGCGGCTTCGATGTCGGGTAGATTGACGACGGCACCGGCATAATTATTCAGGAACGGCAGCGGATCGTCACCGTTGATGGCAAAGCCCGCTTTTACCGCCGGCAGGTTCTTGCCGAGGTCGTTGGTCAAAACGACACCGGCGACGACGCCATGGTCCTTGGCCGCATCGCGGATCTGGCCAATGATATTGGCAAAGGCCTCATCGTGGTCGGGAATGGCATCGATGATCGGCTTGGAAAACGCCCTGGCCGCCGGCGACAGCTTGTCCATGTCCAAGATCGGTTGGTTCAGCCAGATTGATAGCGCTTGCCGTGGCGATGTCCGATCCGGCTCGGCAAACACGACGTCAAAGGCCACTACCTTGGCGCCAGCGTTGAACAACCGGGCCAACATTTCGGCCAGCTTGCTGCGCGGCCAGGGCCATTGCAAGCCGGTGCGCGACAATGTTTCATCGTCCAGATCAAGGGTCGCGACCGGTACGGGCTGATATTCGCGGGGATGCAGTTGATTGTACAAATCAAACAATTTCAGCTGGAAAACCTGTAGAAATTGCGGGTGCTCCAATCGCAGGCCAAGGCACGCCACCAGCACCAAGGCTGGTATGATGTACACCATTTGGCGTTTTATAATACGAATTGCCCGCATGGCCTGGTCAGAACCCTCTTCGAAATAACGTCAACTAGTCTTTCAAACGACGATAGATCTCGTTCATGCCCCGGTGTTGCTTTTGCAACAGGGCCATCAGCTTTGGATCGAAATGTTTGGCGGGTTCGATCCGGTCATCCCCCTTCAGCATGATATGAATGGTCTTTTTGTGACTGAAGGCTGGCTTGTAGGGGCGCTCGGAACGCAGGGCGTCATAGATGTCCGCGACGGCCACTATGCGCGCCGATAGCGGGATATCGTCTCCCGCCGTGCCCCGGGGATAGCCGCCGCCGGCCCATTTTTCGTGATGCGACAGGGCAATTTCCGCCGCCATGCCCAGGCGCGGGGCGGCATTCAGGATTTGATGGCCGTAAAGGGGGTGCTTGTCCATCTCGGCCCGTTCCTCGTCGTCCAGGCCGCCTTTTTTCTTTAACACCGCGACATCGACGCTCATCTTGCCTACGTCATGCAACTGGGCGGAATAGCGGATTTCGTCGCAATAAGCTTTTGGCATGCCAAATTCCCTGGCCAGGAAATAGCTGTATTCGTTGACCCTGACAATGTGGTTGCCGGTGCCTTCGTCATGGATTTCCGATGCCCTCGCCAACAATTGGATGGATAATAAAAAGGCTTCCTCGGTCTCTGCCTGCAAGGAGATGACTTGTGCCCGCTGGTCGCCAAGTTGGCGATTGCGTTGGCGTAGGCGGATATTTTTCTGCCGGATATTTTCCAGCATGTCCGCCCGTTCGATGTGCGTGGCGAGGACGTTGGCGATGGGCGTGACCAATTGAATCTGTTGGTCTTCAAAGCGCACGGGTTGATCATCGCCGGGAATGCGGCGGTTGATCAATTGCACCACGCCGATTACCTGTTCCTGGTAGTTTTTCAGAGGAAAGCAAAGCACCGACATCGTGTGATAGTTGACGATCTCGTTGTCTGGATTGAAGCTGTATGGTTTGCCCGACGGTATATTGTAGACGTTGTCTATGCGCACTATCTCGCCGGACGACGCGACAAAGCCGGCGATGCTTTTGGTGGTGATCGGAACGATGAAATCATTGCCACCTATGCGGACCGCGTCATTTTGCAGGCTGATCGGCTGCAACCAACGCTGCGCCCCTTTCTTTCGGACAAGAAATATCGTGCCTGCTTCCGCGCTGGTCATCAGGCGGCTTTTCAACAGCACCTTGTTCATCAGTTGGCGCACTGATTGACGCGGCTGCCGTTCCACGAATTCAAGAAATTCGAGCGCTTGATTATTTACGGTCATTTTCCCTACCCAATTCAATACACGGTCGACAACGCGGAGGGCGCTGGACGCTGCGCCGGTACGGCCGATTTTACCGCCGCATGTGGCCTCTGTTCAAGCACGTGGCCGGGCACGGCGATCACGCCTGGGCGGCTAGAGCACTTCCGGGCTATTCTGGATCATTTGACCGCTCACCAAGGCCCCGTGGGTAGGCGCGGTTCGCAGGTCGATGTGGGACATCGTCCAAGAACCGTAACGCCGCCACGGGGCCTTGGTGAGCGGCCTTCGGTGGCGCCCCTAAGCCATTCGGATGCGTTGCGC
>JAKZRK010000125.1:0-7099 GCA_047518225.1 Alphaproteobacteria bacterium
GTCGTCGCGTCAGCCATGGTGAAGGGGACATCGATGATGCGGGCCAAGGTTTGCGCCAGCAATGTTTTGCCGCAGCCGGTCGGGCCGGCCAGCAGGATGTTGGATTTTGCGATTTCAACATCGTTGTTTTTGGCGCCGTGGTGCAGGCGCTTGTAGTGGTTATGCACGGCCACCGAAAGCACCTTCTTGGCATGCTCCTGCCCGATGACATAATCATCAAGGACGTCGCAAATTTCCTGCGGCGTGGGTACGCCGTCGTCGGCTTTAACCAACGTGGACTTATTCTCTTCGCGAATAATGTCCATGCACAATTCAACGCATTCATCGCAGATAAATACGGTGGGACCGGCAATCAGCTTGCGTACTTCGTGTTGACTTTTGCCACAAAACGAACAGTACAGCGTGTTTTTTGAATCGCCGCCGCTAAGCTTCGTCATCTTAATCCCTGCTCGACTTTGCCGATCGGATCGAAGAATTTCCGCCAATCCGGCGGCGTTAAAGAATTGGCCCTACCCACGCAAACCATCACCCGTAGACCCTGACGCAGTAGCAGAGACCAAATAGGCGGTCAATGGAGGTCATTGTAAACCACGGGTATCACCAATACATGTCCACACGAATCTAGACATGTAACCATATAGGGCTAAAGATAGCGTCGTGGCGATCAATAATTCGTTAAGGCAAAACGACGCCCCGGTGTTCCCCTATTTCCCCTTGTCGCCCTCGCCATCGTTGGCATCGCCATTTTCGTCTTCATCCTCCGGAACAGCGCGTTTTTCCACCACTTCGTCGATCAAACCGAAATCCTTGGCCTTTTCCGCCGACAGGAATGTGTCACGGTCCATGGCCTTTTCAATCACCTCTAAACTCTGTCCCGTATGGTCCGCATAGATTTGGTTCAGCCGCGCCCGCAGTTCGATGATTTCCCGGGCCTGAATTTCGATATCCGTGGCCTGACCCTGAAAACCGCCAGAGGGCTGATGTACCATGATCCGTGAATTCGGCAGGCTAAACCGCTTGCCGGCGGCACCGGCGGCCAACAGCAAGGAGCCCATGGATGCCGCCTGTCCCGTACACAATGTGGAGACGTCGGGTCGGATATAGCCCATTGCGTCGTAAATCGCCAAGCCGGCCGTGACCGCCCCGCCAGGGGAATTAATGTACATAAAAATATCTTTCTTGGGGGTTTCCGCCTCCAGAAACAGCAATTGCGCCGTCACCAGGCTGGCCATGGTGTCGTGTACCGGCCCCACCACGAAGATAATGCGTTCCTTCAGCAAACGGGAATAGATGTCGTAGGAACGCTCGCCACGGTTGGTTTGCTCCACCACCATGGGCACCAGGGTATTCATATAGATATCGTTAGGATCGCTCATCAGGTTCCACCGCCTTGCATGCGAATTGACTATTTGTCGTCCTTGTCGGCCGGCTTGTCCGCTGGGGCCGCATCGGCCGTAACGGCCGTGTCCGCGCCATCTTCATCGGAATTTTCCTCGTCAAGGTCGCGCACCAATTCTTCGACGCTGACTTTGCTTTCGCTGATCTGGGCGATCTCCAGAATGAAATCAACCACCTTGTCTTCCATGATCGGTGCTTCCAATTGGGCCCGCATTTCCGGGTTTGATTGGTAAAATTCAAAGATCTGCCGTTCCTGACCCGGAAAGCGCTGCGCCTGTGTGGCCATGGCCCGGTTCACTTCGTCCTGGGTGACCGTCAGGTTATTGTCGTTGCCCACTTGCGACAAAAGCAGTCCCAGACGCACCCGCCGCGCCGCGATGTCACGATATTCGGCCCGGGACTCTTCCTCCGGCTTGTCCAAATCGGCGACGGTCTTGTCCTGCCGCTTTAGATCCTCCTCCACCTGGCCCCAAATTTGCTCGAACTCGCCATCAACCAGAGTGGGCGGCAGATCAAAATCGTGATTTTCGGCCAAGGCATCCAGCAACAGCCTCTTCAGCCTGGTGCGCGACACTTCGGCATAATCCTTCTCGCCCTGCTCGCGCACCGCATCCTTGAGGGCGCCCAGGTTTTCCAGGCCCAGTTTTTCGGCCAGGGCGTCATCGACCGCAACCGGCAAAGGCACCTTGACCTCGCGCACGGTGACCGCGAATTCGGCCTCTTTACCCGCCAGATGTTCGGCCTGATACTCATCCGGAAAAAGCACCGTGACAACGGTCTCATCGCCCTTTTTGACGCCCACGAGCTGTTCTTCAAAGCCCGGAATGAATGTGTTGGAGCCAAGTTCGAGACTATGTTCCTCGGCCGTGCCGCCGTCGAACAATTCGCCATCGACGCGGCCTTTGAAGTCCATCACCACGGTATCGCCGTCCTGGGCCGCCTGGCCCTCGGCGCCTTCGGTAAATTCCTTGAACTGCTGGGCCAGGGAAGTCACCCGTTCGTCAATTTCCTCATCGCTGATTTCAGCCACCACGCGTTCCAGGGACAGGGTCGCGAAGTCCATGGGCTCGAATTCAGGCATCACCTCCAACTGAATGGTGTATTCCAGATCAGCGCCCTCGTCGAATGACACCACCTCGATCTTCGGCTGCATGGCCGGTTTCAGTTCGTGCTTTTCCAAAGTCTCGGTGGTTGCTTCGTTAACCGTCTGCTCCAGAACTTCGCCCAAAATTTGCTTGCCATAGGTCCGGCGCAGAATTTTGACGGGCACTTTGCCGGGACGGAATCCGGGCATCTGCGCCTCTTTTGCAATATCCGTCAGCCGGTCGGTGACCTTGGCCGCCATATCGGCGGCTTCCACCACCACTTTGTATTCGCGCTTCAAGCCCTCGGACAGGGTTTCGCTAACCTGCATGAAATTTCCCGCTCATTCTGTCAGTTTGCCACCAGTTAGGCCCCAATTATGCTATTTCAGCCGCCTTGACCAGCCCACATCTGTGCCCGTACGCAATTGGTGCGGGCGGAGGGACTCGAACCCCCACGACTGTTAAGCCACCAGGACCTAAACCTGGCGCGTCTACCAGTTCCGCCACGCCCGCATTTGACGGAGATTCCGCCCCCGCCTTGCCGAGGGCGGCACTCTATAGCACAGAAGATTCTTCCTGCGAAGGCCGCATTCGGGTGCTTTATCGGGGCCCCTTGCCGCCACCCTTCGTCGTCATATTAATCTGCTTTTGCACTTCGGGCGGTTCCACCTCGACCTCGAAGTTCTCCAGAAAAGCCGACGTCATCACATAGAAACCGATGCACATCACCAGTTCCACCATTTCCTGGTGCCCGAACAGCGCGGCGGCGGCATTGAACGTCTCGTCCGAGGCTTTGACGTTTTTCACGATTTCGTCGGTCAGGCGCAACACCGCCCGCTCCGTATCGTCGAAAATCGGATCGTCCGGGCCGACCTTGAGGGCCTGTACCTTGGCCTCCGCCATGCCGACATCGCGGCTGATCTTTTCGTGCTGAAAGACTTCATAGGAAGAGCCGCACAGGATACCGGCGCGGACGATGGCCATTTCGCGCAGGATCGGATCAATCCTGCTCTTATACAACAGGGCCGTGGCCAAACGGGTATAGGCGCCGTAAGCCTTGCCGCCATGGGCCAGGATTTTAAAGACGTTCAGGGGCTGCATCTTGGCCAACAGCGCGGCCGCCTCCGGTTCCAGGCTGGGATCGTCGACGGTGGCATAGGGTATGCGGGGCATGGGCATCCTCGTTTGGGTTTTCATATTGCGGCCATCATCCCTGCGTTCGAGATCGTTGCAACAACAATCTGCCGCTGTTTATCGCTATTCGTTGACAGGCAAACCATCCGATCGCCCGAGGTGACGCCCCGGCATGGGTCGGCTATAAGGTGATGGTGCAATTGTAGGAGAGACATCATGACAGTCGCGGCAACTGACGCGAAGGCCGATGGCATGCTGTTGCGTCGGGATAGGGGCGGGGGCATCGTGCATCTGACCCTGAACCGGCCCGAGGCGTTCAACAGTCTGTCCAGCGGGTTGATGAGCCTGTTGCAGGATGAGCTGGATGATATCGCGGCCGACCCCGCGGCGCGCGTGATCATCATCGAAGGGGCCGGGCGGGGCTTTTGCGCCGGCCATGACCTGAAGGAAATTACCTCGCTGAAAACAGTGGAAGCGCGGCAGGCCCTGATGGCACAATGTTGCAAGCTGATGCTGTCGGTGGTGCATTGCCCCAAGCCGGTGATCGCCAAGGTGCATGGCGTGGCCGCCGCGGCCGGTTGCCAGCTTGTCGCCAGTTGCGATCTGGCCGTGGCCGACGAGGGCACCCGTTTCGCTACCCCCGGCGTCAACATCGGGCTGTTCTGCCATACCCCCATGGTCGCCTTGGGCCGCAACGTGGGCCGCAAGCACGCCATGGAGATGCTGTTGACCGGCGAGGCCATGGATGCGCCCACCGCCCACCGCTTCGGCCTGATCAACCGACATGTGCCCAGCGCGGAACTGGACGGCGCGGCCATGCAATTCGCCCGGTTGATCGCCGGAAAATCCAGCTACACCCTGCGCGTGGGCAAGGAAGCGTTCTATCGCCAAATGGATATGGGCCTGGAAGAGGCCTATGCCATGGCCAGCGAAGTGATGGTCGAGAATATGATGGCCCAGGATGCCCATGAGGGCATGACGGCATTTATTGAAAAACGTGAACCTATTTGGCGCGACCGCTGATGGATGGCCCCCATGACAGTTAACACGACAGACAACCTGCATTACAGCGACGGAATGTTGCGTACCGTCCTCTCGTCCGTGGGCATCATTGCCATGGTCGGGGCCAGCGGCGATTGGAAGCGGCCCAGCTTTTTCGCCATGAAATATCTGCAACGCCGGGGCTATCGGGTTATTCCCATCAACCCGGGCCGTGCCGGCACGGAAATTCTGGGCGAGACGGTATACGCGTCCTTGGTCGACGTGCCCGGCCGGATTGACATGGTGGATGTCTTCCGCGCCTCCGAGGCGGCCCCGGGGATTGCCCAGGAAGCGGCTGCGCTGGTGGCGGACAAGCAGATCAAGGTGCTGTGGCTGCAACTGGGCATCCGCAACGATGCCGCGGCCGAAATAGCCGAGGCGGCAGGCATACAGGTGATCATGGACCGCTGCCCAAAGATCGAATTCGCCCGGTTGTCGGGGGAGCTTTCCTGGAGCGGCATCAACACCCGCATTATCACCTCCAAGGTTTTGAAGGCGCCCAGAGCATGAGCCCGACGTCAAACGACAGCAATGAACCGGAATACGGTTTCGAAACCCTGGCCGTACACGCCGGCGCCCGGCCCGATCCCACCACCGGCGCCCGCAGCACGCCGATCTTTCAAAGCAACGCCTTTGTCTTTCGAGACGCCGAGCACGCCGCCGAGCTTTTCAACCTGCAGACTTTTGGCTTCATCTATTCCCGCCTGACCAACCCCACTGTCTCGGTTCTGGAGGAGCGGGTTTGCGCCCTGGAAAATGGCCGTGCCGCCGTGGCCTGCGCCACGGGGCATTCGGGGCAATTTTTGATCGCCGCCACCTTGCTGGAAGCAGGTGACGAATTCGTCGCCTCGCGCAACCTCTACGGCGGCTCCATCACCCAGTTCGGCGTGTCCTTCGCCAAGCTGGGTTGGACCTGTCATTTCGCCGATATGACCGACCCGGACGCCTTGCGCGCGGCCATGAACCATAAAATCAAGTTCATTTTCTGCGAGGGGCTGGCCAATCCCGGCGGCGTGGTGCTGGATTTGCAAGCCCTGGCCGAAATCGCCCGGGAATGGGGTGTGCCCTTGGTGGTCGATAACACCCTTGCCACGCCCTATCTGTGCCGCCCGTTCGATTGGGGCGCCGATATCGTCGTGCATTCCGCAACCAAGTATATCGGCGGCCATGGCAACACCATGGGCGGCGTGGTCGCGGAATCGGGCCGGTTCGATTGGAACCAGAACGACAAATTCCCCTCCATGACCCAGCCGGACCCGGCCTATCACGGCCTGACTTTCGCCGAGACATTTGGCGATTTTGGCTTTTCCATGAAGATGCGGGCGGTCGCCCTGCGCGATTACGGCCCCACCCTGTCGGCGCAATCCGCCTGGAACATTTTACAGGGCGTGGAAACCCTGCCCCTGCGCATGGAACGCCATTGCGCCAATGCCCAGGTGGTCGCCGAATACCTGGAAAGCCATCCAAAGGTTGCCTGGGTGTCCTATGCCGGTCTGCCCTCCAGTCCCTATCGCGCCCTGGCCCGCAAATATCTACCCAAGGGCGCCGGCGCGGTCTTCACCTTCGGCGTCAAGGGGGGTTTTGCCGCTGGTGAAACGGTGGTTAATACGGTCGAGATATTTTCCCATCTGGCCAACGTGGGCGATACCCGCAGCCTGATCATTCATCCCGCCTCCACCACCCACCGCCAGTTGACCCCAGAGCAACAGGAGGCGGCAGGCGCCGGCGCGGATGTCATCCGCCTTTCCATCGGCATCGAAACCGCCGCCGATCTTATTGCCGATCTGGAACAGGCCCTGGCGCGAACGTGAATGAGGCCCCGGACATGTTCAGCCACGTCACCGTCGGCACCAATGACTTTGAACGCGCCGCCGCTTTCTATGACGCCGTACTGGCGACCCTGGACCATGGCCGTTTCACCAGCGGCGGCGATCACGTGGGCTACGGCAGCCCCGACGGCAGTAAATTTTGGCTGTTATCGCCCTTCGATAAAGCGGCTGCAAGCCCCGGCAACGGCAGCCATGTTGCCTTTCTTGCCCCCAACCGCGCCGCCGTGCGGGCCTTTCACGCCGCCGCGTTGGCGAACGGCGGCAGCGACGAGGGGCCGCCGGGACCGCGCCCGCACTATCATCGCAATTATTACGGCGCCTATGTGCGCGACCCCGATGGCAATAAAATTCAGGCGGTCTGCCATCGGCGCGAGGACTAATACATAGCGTAATTACGCTATGTATTAACCTTGCCTATCCGGTTAACGCCCATGACCGCTACATGTAGGGTGCCGCCACTCTCCGGAGTAAAGCTCGGCATAGGTTGGAGCAGAGGTGTCGCCCGCGATGCCGAGCAATGAGCGGAAGGCGTTGAACGGGTAGAACCGCCTGTTGAAGCGGAAGGTGAACTCGTTGAGGTAGGCTTGTAGGTGCTGGTGGCTAACGCCGTGG
>JAKZRK010000126.1:0-3348 GCA_047518225.1 Alphaproteobacteria bacterium
TCTTCGCCGCGCATGACATCCGGGACGCCGTCCCCGTCGCGGCGCGCCAGGCCCGGTACAATGTGGATGGGGCGCTCAAAGCCGTCATGCCGGTACAGGGTCAGGTCCCCGGCGCCCGCGGGAAGATCCACATAGGGCGCCTCGGCCCAGCCCTGGCGCGAACCGATCATGCCGGAGGCGACGATGGGCAGGCTTTTATCCGCCCCTAGCCAATCGCCGGCCAGATCCATTAGGGCGTCGGCGAAGGCGCCGTGCTGAATGTGCAGGATGCCGGCGTCGGCCGATCGTTCCGCCAGCACGGTACCGTCTTCGCCGATCAAATAACCCCGCAGGGTGGTGGTGCCCCAGTCCAGGCCCAGCAATGTGGCCTCAGGCGGCATCCGCCCGCCGGCCGCTGACCCGGTAAAGCCAGACGCCGTCATCATTGGTTTCCCGAATGATGCGGCCCTGGCCCATCAGACAATGCAGATGGGACAAGGCTTCGCTCATCCCCAACAGAGCCTCGAACGGGTTCAACTGGCGGCGGAACATCACCTTCAGAGTGGACAGAACCCGGGTTGGCTCGGCGCAGAAGTCTTCCAGGACCGCCAGGCGATCCGCATGATGCTGGCGCAGATAGGCCAGGCGCGGGTGCAGATTGTAAAAAGGCAGGCCGTGTGCCGGCAATACCAGGGTATCGGCGGGCAAATGATCAAAGTTAGCCAAAGTGTCCAGGTATAATTGCAACGGATTTGCCTCTGGTTCAGAAGCATGGACGCCGATATGCGGCGTGATTTTTGGCAAGATTTGATCGCCGGCGATCATGACATGGGTCTTGTGGTTGAATAGGCAGGCATGTTCGGGGGAATGGCCCCGGCCGATGATGACCTGCCAGTCATCCTCGCCAATCCGGATCATTTCACCTTCACGAACGGATCGCACCTGGGGCGGAATGGGCGTCACGGCATCGCGAAAGTGATTATAGCCGCTGTCCGCCATCTGGGCCAAGGCGTTGTCAGACAAACCGACCTTGTGAAAAAAGCTCAGGAACCAGTCCGGTGTCTTGTCATGCTGGTCCAATTCGGCCACCCGGCCTTGTAGCCATTCGCGATGGGTGGCCCAAAAAGGACAATTCCAGCGCCGGGTCAGCCAGCCTGCCTGGCCCATATGATCGGGGTGGAAATGGGTACAGAAAACGCGGGTAACCGGCAAACCATTCAAAAAATTCGCGAACACCCCTTCCCATAATTCGTGAATTCGGTCGGACTTCATGCCGGTGTCGATGATGGTCCAGCCAGGCCCATCCCGCAGCAGCCAAAGATTAATATGGTTCAGTCCGGTCAATTCCAGGGGCATCCGCACCCAAAAGACCCCGGGCGCCACTTCCCGCGGTATGCCCAATTCGGCTGCTTCGCTAAAGGGATATTCGACTTCGGTCGTCGCGGCCATGTACTACCTTTTCCCGTGCAGGTAGCCAACAGACCGAGTGGTCGCCGCACCTGTTACCTGATTGCCTATGACATGGAATATAGCACCGGCATGCTAACTTATCGTTGAGGCAAGGGTCAAACGGAAGCTTGCAAATGACTCAGAATAGCCCGGAAGCGCTCTATGCCGCCGGGCAAGCCGGTGCAATTCAGGTCCATCCTGTGGGTATCCTTGTGGGTAAACTTGTGAGCAAAAATTGCCGGGTCATTAGAAAACCTTCACTTAAGAAATTTTTGGATATTCGAATATATAAAGGAATCAAACGCTTGCAGTTAACTTGTTCGTAAACTACTGTAACGCCGATTATGGTGAATGTTGAACACATAGCGTTGGAAAAGATTCGGGATCAGCACTTGGTCGCGGCATTGAAATGCTGGTACCAACTTTGCGGTCAGGGGGGACTTTATCAACGGGAGGCGCTCGGTTTCGGGCCACTGGTCGGTGCCCCTCAAATCCTCAACGGCCGTTCCGCCGTGTTGGCCGTCGATGCGGAAGATCCAATGAATTACGTCTTCGCCTTCTTCGGCGGCGACTTCAATGTCTATGACGATCGTAACTTTGTCGCCAGGCGTCTGCACGAGGTCCCCGACAAAGATGTGACGTGCGCCTTGATCACTTGTTTTCGTGAAGCGATATCGGCAAGAGAACCGCTGGCCCACCGCATTGCCGGCACATTTGACGGCATTGACGTTACCTATGACCGGATTATTTTTCCGACCGTCAACAAAGCCGATAACGTCGACCGGCTGATCACGCTATCGATCGAAATCAACCGCCAGCCATGCGACGTTAAGAACCCGATAAGCTGCGCACCTAACTATCAAGCCATCCATAAATAGCCTGACGAAGCAAGTTTCAGACCCGGCATAGGTCGGAACTACGCTAGCCGGATGCGTTGACCCACATGGTCATTTCACGCATCAGGTCGGCGCGGCTGTTGTGTAACACCCACAGATCGAGCCGCTCACCCTGGTCGGCGCGCCATAGGGTGGCGCCGAAGTCCATGTGATAATAGCGGTAGGTGCGCAGCGCCATGCCTTTTTCGATGAAGTCCGGCCGGACCATGGAAATACAATAATCGACGTCGAAGTCCTGCAGCATCTTGGCCTGGGCCAACATAATGGTCATGGTCGAAGCCGCCTTGCCCCGCACCTTTGGATGCACCCATCCGCCGCCGCAATAAGCCAGGTTGCCTTCGATATGTCCCAGCCCTTCCGTGAACAGATGCAGGCTGTCTTGGCCATCCTCCTTGGTGCCGTCGTACAGGAAACGCCCGGCGTTGATCAGGTCCACCAAGCGGGATTGCGGCCAAATACGCTGGGCGCTACAGGTCATAATTTCGCCCTGACTATCCCGGACGGCGATCCAAAAAGCGTTTTTCGGCCCCAGGGTATTATGATCAGGATCGATTGGCGCGACCCGCTTGTCATGCCATGCGGGCGCCCCGTCGACAATCCGGCCATATTCTTCGAAATCGGTCTCGATGGTTGCGACCAGATCGCTCAAAAGTAGCTGGCGGCCAATGTTGGCCTGCACCCTCCCAAGAAGGTTGCGCATCTCGCCTCTCTCATTTGAACCATTTTGAGGTGAGCGATCCTGGATAATTCGTTCTGATAAAACATTCATCGCTACTGGCCCACCCTTCCTCTACCAAATATTGTAGAGATCTGGCTTGGCGCGACAAGCAGACTGTCGGTAACATGTGATCTGTCCGGTTTATGTACCAAATGATCTGTCCGGATTTAGAAGGTCTCCATAGGGAGGACTTCGATGCGGCGGACAGAACAAGTACAGGGACTGAGATTGATGAAGTACGAGGAGATTTACGAACGCACGACGGCGCGGCGGCTGAGCCAGCATGAAGCGGCGTCTATATTGGGG
>JAKZRK010000127.1:0-24273 GCA_047518225.1 Alphaproteobacteria bacterium
AGCTGTCCCAGGGCGCCTGCGGTCGTCTCCGCGCGCCCTCGGATGCGTCCTGAAGCCTTGACGATGCACCACATCGCCGGCGGCTTCACTCCTGCCCGAGGGCACGCGGAGACGATCTCAATAGGTCCCTATCAGCGCCGGTTGGTATAAATACGCCGGGCGCATATCTGCTGCCGCATGGCAGGCTTCGGCTGCTCCATACGGCCGTGGAAATAGTCCACCACCACCAGCTCGCCTTCGACCGCGGCGGGCAATTCGCCGGGGCGCAGTAGAAAATCCGGATTTCTGGGCCGTCCCAGCGCTTCGTTTCCAACCGCGAAGGTGTTGTACAGCAGCAGCCCGCCCGGCGCCACCGCGGCGACCAGGCGCGGCAGCAAGGGACGGTAAAGGTAATTTACCACTACCACGGCGGCGAAGCGCCGCCGGTCCAGGGGCCGCCGTCTTCCAGGTCGTGTTGCATGATTTCCAGGTCGTCGTGCGGGCCGAGCCCGTCCACATTGCGGTCGACCGCCATCACCGGATGCCCCCGATCCAGGAAAAACCGGCTATGGCGGCCGCTGCCGCAGGCCAGATCCAGCACCGGGCCGCCCGAGGGTACCAGGTCCGCGAATTGGCGGATCCAGGGCGATGGTTCTTGCATTTGTATCATTCCAACCTTGCTCATTGGCCCAGACGATGCCATTTATGGGGGGTAATGATAGTTTTTGATTTGATATGCGCCAACAAGCACACCTTTGAAGCCTGGTTCAAGGATTCAAAGGCGTTCGATGGTTTGCGCCGCAAAGGGCAGGTGCAATGCCCCAGCTGTGGCGACGACGAGGTGGAGAAAGCCTTGATGGCGCCGAATATCTCCACATCCAGGAAGCAGGCCCAGGCGGCCCGGGAAAGCGCCATGGCCGCGCAGGCCAAGCAGATGCTTGTCAAGATGCAACAGCAAGTGCAGGAAAATTGCGACTATGTGGGCCCCGCATTCGCCGAGGAAGCGCGCAAGATTCACTATGGCGAGACGGAAAAGCGCGACATCTATGGCGAAGCCACCAAGACCGAGGCCAATGAATTGAGCGAGGAAGGCGTCGATTTTACCGCCATTCCCTGGGTCCAGCCCACCGATAGCTGAACGCAATTGGGCGTAGCCGGTTAATTTCGCGCCCTCCCGTAGAAGGTCAATTCAACCACTGGATATCTGAAATCACCGGCGTTCGGTTTGCCGATATTTCGCTTCGCCGTTCGGTTTAGACTTACCGAGAGGGGATTCACTTGCCGGATTTTCGAGTACCACGCACCGCCAAGGAACGTGAGGTCTCGGAGATCTCAAGCAAACAGTACGAACCCATGTTGGCGGACGTCATGCTGGCAATAGATAGCGACTCTTGCAGCTTGGATTGCGGCGGCACCCAAGGCGGCAGCACCGGAATTGGCGTTGACTTCTTACGCCATACCCCTGCCTTAGAGCGTTATATCAGAAAATACTAACAGGGTGTGTTTGGCGCACGGCGCTGGTAATGGCGACGACACGCAGATTGGCAATTTGTCCCTAGAAGCGGACTAATACCAACCTGCGATGATAGGGACCCATAGAGATCGTCTCCACGCAGCCTCGGGTAGGAGAGAAGGTGCCGGCGATGTGGGACATCGTAAAACCTTCTCGACGCCATCCGAGGCTGCGTGGAGACGACCCGACGGGCGCATTTCGGGAGCTTTCGGATGGCGTCGCGCGCGCCTGACGATATCCCGTATCGCTGCGGCGCACGCTCCTACCCGAAAACTCCCGAAAGGCGTCTCTATGGGTTCCTATCATCGCAGGTTGGTATAAGTAGGCAGAGGCAATTTCAATCGCCAAGACGGTTTTTTCAACGCTGACCAATTATTCTTCCGGCTTAATTCATGCGCCGCCGCGAAGCAATTGGATAAGTGCGTTCGGATCATCAGGCACTTGGTTGCTGCGCCAGGCAATATGTTGGTCGGGGCGGGTAAGCACCAGTTTGTGGTCGTAGAGGGCCGCCGAGCCGCTTTCAAGGTCTAATACTGCAAGCGGCAGACCTCTTTGCCGGGCCGCTTCGGTTAATGGCGAGACGTCAAGCGCCGGGTCCAGACGGAGCAGGGTATATTCCGGACCCAAGGCATCATAAAGACTGCGCCCATTGCCAAGCCACAGATGTGGCGCCCTGCAGCCCGGTACCGTGGAGGGGGTAAACTCCGACATCGTGTATCCAGGCGCAGCTTCGCCGTCGTGAGAGATAATGGGAGAGTCATTATAGTAATAACCGAAATTCAGGCCAGCGCAGCAATATTGTTGGACATTTAGCTCGTAGGCCAGATGGCCCATTGTACGCCGTGCGGCTTCGCCCGCGGCGTCATCCGCTTCGATATTGTCTGGAACTTGGCCTTTTTGGCCGGCCATCGCCTGGGCATGATTCATGACAAAGCGCGAGACTTGCTCGGTAATCGGGTGGCGTTCCCGTTCATGGGCATCCAAGATTTGCTCTGAGGCCCAGCCATTGAGATGTGCCGCCAAGAGCCATGACAAATTCATGGCGTCAGCAATGCCAGCATTCATGCCGTAACCGGCATAGGGCACCCAGATGTGCGCCGCATCGCCGGCGATAAAGACCCGCCGATCCCGAAACCGGTCGGCGACGAAGCGCCGGCCGAACCAGTCCTCGTTGCCAAGAATCTCGTACTCGAAACCATCACCAACCCCGAGAATGGTTCGAATTGCCCAATCTCGATCAACGGCGTTGAAATCGCCTTCGTCAGGTCGGAGGTAATTGTGAATGATCCATCTTTCGACGCCATCGATCGCATAGACATTGCCGGAACGCCGAGGGTTCAACGTGAATGTCGCCCAAGCAGGCCGTTCGCCCTGCAAACCGATCAGCGCCGGCGCCTTGATGTAGGTGGACTGGACCCGCTGAACCATGGCATCCCCCGCAAAGCTAGCACCCATTGCCTTGCGCACTCTTGATCGGCCGCCATCACAGCCGATCAAATAACTGCAGTCGATCCGAAAAGAGTCGCCGCTATCTAGATCTCGTGCAGTGGCAATAACGCGGTCGTCGCCTTGCGTATAGGATTGGATTTCAGTTCGGCTGAGGATCTTGACCCGTGGCAATTGCGCAGCATGATCGAAGAGGATCGGTTCAAGGAAAATCTGGTTGATCCGATGCGGCGGCTCTGGCGTTGGCCAGCCCGTATCCGGCCCCTCTGTCGAATGATAGCGGTCCCGACGGCAGGGGATCAGGATCCGGGCTAATTCGATGCCGGTGAAGGCGGTACGGTAGGAAACATCGTTCGGATAGTCCGGCGGAAGCCCCGCGTTGCGCAGTTTGCCAGCGACGCCAAGGCGTCGGAAAATTTCCATGCTCCGGGCGGCGACATGATTGCATTTGGGCGATGGCGCCTCACCACGCCCGCGTATTTCCGCGACCATGACTTCAATGCCACGCCAGGCCAGGTCGATCGCGAGCGTCAGCCCCACCGGACCTGCGCCGACAATCAAAACCGGCTTCGAGAGGTCTTTGCTCATACTATTCCTACGTCCCCACTATCGACCCAATAATCTTATCCTGCTCGCTGAATAATTATCAAGAATTGTTGATGGACCGCCTTTGGCACGCAGTGGTCCAAAACCGGAGTCAGGTCTATTCCGCCTGGCCCCGGCAGCCGGCTATCCTGGGCGGTTCGGATATTGACGGGGCCGAGCCGGAGCGGACGTCCTCGCTCAACGCCGGGCGAGGTCAGCACCAGCGTGAGTCGGCGCCTGACGCCGATGCTGCAATAAACAAAGGGAGAGGTGCGCCATTTAGACCACAAACGGGGCCATCAGCGGGCCGGGTCGGGCTTCCCCAAAACCCATATCAACTCGACACCGACGGTAGCTGTAACATAGCGTGGTGGGGCCTTGTCCGCCAGATATGGCAGGGCGGCATTTGCTTGACGATTCCATGTTCCGGGAGAATGGGTTACACTCGCCCCATAATCGCGGGCGCCAACAAACAGCCCCCATGAAATGGCCGGTTGGCCTACGCTGCCGGGGGCTGGGTTTAAGGATTGATTGCATAATGGCTCGATGGATCGAAGCTGCATCTGCCGCGCTTTTGGCAGGCCTGCTGGCCGTCCCGGCAAATGCGGCGGTCTCCAAGGCGCGCCAGGTCGCCGCCGTGGATGGACCCGTAATCGCGGTCCTGGATGTCCAGCAGGTGTTGCGCAGCGCCGTGGCGGCGAAGGGCATCCGCACCGCCATGGATGCGCGCCGCAAGGCCTTCGAGGCGGAGATAGAGGCGGTGCGCAAGGACTTGAAGGCGGAAGAACAGAAACTGCGCCGGCAAGGCACCATTTTGTCGCCCGAGGCCGCCAATGAACGGCGCCGCGTCCTGGAGACCAAGTTTTCCGATTTGCGCCGCAAGGAGGAACAACGACGGGGCACCTTGAACCGGGCCTTCATCGGCGCGACCCGGAAATTACGCGATGAAATCGCCAAGGTGCTGACCCAATTGATGGCGGAACGGAAGATAACGATTACCCTGGCCCGGACGGCCGTGCTGGTTTTCGACCAAAGATTAAGCGTGACCGGCGAAGTGCTGAAGCGGCTGGATAAAAACATGCCCAATGTAACCGTCGAATTCAAAAACCCGGGCGCCAAATAATCCGGCCGCTGGAATTTCAATACATAACAGCCGATGTTAGCCAATCGCTGGGCCATTCTCGCCATCCTTATCGTGGTGCGCGTGGCTATGGGATTTCAATTCCAGTCGGTCGCATCGATCACGCCAATAATCGCCACGGACCTGGGACTGGACTACTCTCAGATCGGTACGTTGGTCGGGTTTTACTTGCTGCCCGGCGTGGTTTTGGCCATTCCCGGCGGGTTTCTGGGTAGCCGCTTTACGGACCTGACAATGGTGCTGTTCGGCGTCGGGGTGATGGCCCTGGGCGGCTTTGTCGCCGCCCTGGCCGATGACTTTAATATGCTGGCATTTGGCCGTCTGTTGAGCGGTGCCGGGGCCGTGGTGCAATCCATCTTTCTGGTCAAGATGATCGCCGAATGGTTCGACGCCAAGTCAGTGGTCACCGCCATGGCCATCATGCTGTCCGGCTGGCCCGTGGGTATCGCCATCGCCCTGGCCACCCTGGGACCCCTGGCCGGGCAATGGGGCTGGCAGGCCGTCATGCATTCAACGGCCATCGGCTGTGTCGTCGCCATGGGCGCGCTCTGGTTGGGCTATCAGCCGCCACCCGGCAGCGCAACATCAAGCGGCGGCCGCGCCCGTTTCCGCATTCCCCGCCGCGAACTCGCCATGGTTTGTTTCGCCGGCGGGGTCTGGACGGTCTACAACCTTGCCTATTTTTCCTTTCTGTCTTTTGGCCCCGCACTATTGATCGAACGGGGCCTGGACGTGGCGGCGGCGGGGCGGGCCATCAGCCTGGCCAGTTGGGCCGCCTTGCCGGCACTGCCCCTGGGCGGCTATCTGGCGGACCGCACTGGCCGGCCCGGTCTGATCCTGGCCATAAGCTGTCTGCTGGCCGCCGCCGCCACGGCCGCGCTACCCGTGTTTGACCGTCCATATTTGTTGTGCGCCGCCATCGGCCTGTTCGCGGCCGCGCCCGCCGGCATCATCATGGGGCGGGCGATCTCGGTCATGTCGCCGGCCCGTCGGGCCCAGGGTAACGCCATCCTCTATACTTTCTTCTATGGCGGCATGGGCGTGGTCCCCGGCCTGATCGGGTGGAGCGCGGATCGGGCCGGGACCGCCGCCGCGCCGATCTATATTTCGGCCCTTCTGCTGGTATTTTCGGTGCCGCTGTTCCTGGCCTTGAGCGCCGCCTCACGGCGCCGGACGATTTAGACCGCGTCCGGGCCCCTTTCGAAGGGGGCGATATCCCGGTCGTCGGTGATCAGATGGATCAGGGCCGGACCCGGGTGCGCCAGGGCGCCGCGCAGGGCGGCGGCAAAATCCTCGCTGCGTTCGACGGTCCAGGCAGCGCAGCCATAGGCCCGGGCCACATCGGCGAAGTCGGGGCTGCAAAGGCGGGTGCCATAGATATGCTCGGGCCCAAAGCGCCGCCGCTGCCCCTCCAGAATAGAACCATGCACCCCGTTGTCACAGACCACGGCCACCAGATCGATGTTTTGTTCCACTGCCGTGACCAATTCCTGGCCGGTCATCATGAAACCGCCGTCCCCGACAAAGACGATCGCCGGGCAGCCGGGCCGGGCCAGGCGGGCGCCGATGGCACCGGGCACGCCATAGCCCATGGCGCCCGAGACCGGGCCGGCCTGGCTATGGGCCTGGCGAAAGCGATAGAAGCGGTGGATCCAGCGGGCAAAGCTGCCGCCGTCGGTCAGGATAACGGTTTCGGGCGGCGCCTGGCGCTGCACTTCGTCCGCGATCAGGGATAGATCCACCGCGCCATGCACCATAACGGCGCCGGGTTCGCTGCTTTTCAAATAGGCTTGGTGCAATTCGTCGCGCCAAGGCGAAATTTTCGCGATGTTGGGCGCGGCCGGCGCGGCCAGCCGTTGCGCCAGGGCCAGGCAGGCGGCGGCCGGGTCCGACAGCAGGGGCAGGGCCGGCTGGCAGCGGGCCAGGACCTCTCCGTCGGGATAGATCTGTAACAAACTCTGCTGTTGCCGGGGCAGGGCGCCGTCTTCGGCGCTGATGCCATCCATGCGGCTGCCCACGGCGATCAATAGATCCGCGTCCTCCAGGGCCTGACGCTGGTAGGGCAGGCGGTTGATCTCCAGATGTCCGGCATAGGCGCCGTGATCGTTGGGAAAGGTATCCTGGCGCCGGTAGGTCGTCATGACGGGTGCGCCCATGGCCTCGGCCAAGGCGACCAGGGCCGAACTGGCGTCTTGAACGGCGACGATCTCGCCCGACAACAGCAGGGGCCGCCTGGCGGCCGCGATCATCCGCGCGGCCTGATCCAGGGCCGCGCCGTCAGGCGCCACCGCCTGCCGGTGGCCGGGCCTGGGAATGGCGGCTTGGCTGACCGCGCCATCGGTCAGGTCACGGGGCAGGACCACGACCACCGGACCGGGCCGCCCGGCCACGGACAGGGCCACGGCCCGTGCGGTAACGATGGCAACCTGATCGGCGGTGTTGGGTTGCAGGACCACCTTGGCGATGGGTGCGAACATGGCGGCCAGATCGATTTCCTGAAACGCCTCCCGTCCTTGCGAGGTGCTGGGCACATGGCCGATGAATAACAGCATGGGCGTGCTGTCCTGCTTGGCAGTATGCACACCGATGGCGGCATTGGTGGCGCCGGGGCCGCGCGAGACGAACAGGGCGGCGGGCCGCCCCGCCAGCTTGCCAAAGGCCTCCGCGGCAAAGGCGCCGCCCCCCTCCTGCCGCGTCGTGATCAGGTTGATCTGATTGCGTTTGCGGCGCAGGGCCTCCAAAACCGCCAGGAAACTTTCGCCCGAAACGGTAAAGGCGGTATCGACGCCATGGGCAATCAAGGTATCCACCAGGATGTCGCCGCCCGTGACAATTTGCGCTGTTACATCATTCATGTCCCGAATTTGCCCCATAGTGGATGCGGCTACAAGTGTTGCGCTGCGGGGGCTGCGGCGGCGTCACAATTCGTGCTAGATTCAGACAAGCAGGGAGGCGGGATGATGTCGGACAAGACACAGCGTGCGCTGGCCGTTGGCACGGTACAGGAAGATAACGACCGGGTTCGGGTAACCGAACACCGTTTTGCGCCGGGGGCCGAGACGACACCCCATGTGCATCAATGGGATTATGTGGTGGTGCCGCTTACCGATGGGGAACTGCTGATTATTGCACCTGATGGGTCTGAAAGCCGGGCGCAATTGACCAGGGGCGTGTCGTATTATCGCCAGGCCGGCGTGGACCATAACGTCATCAACGCCGGCGGCGCGGAACTGGTCTTCATGGAGGTTGAGTTGAAGGCCCACCCCATTGCAAACAGCTAAACAGAGGTTGGATCATGAAATTTCTGGGCAACGGCATAACCATCGACTATGAATTTTTTGGGCCGGAAGGCGCGCCCGTGGTGGTGTTGAGCCATTCGCTGGGCTCGTCCTCGATCATGTGGGCGCCGCAACTGCCCCAATTGACCGAGAGATACAGGGTGCTGTGCTACGACACCCGCGGCCATGGCGGCACCTCTGCGCCGGAAGGGGAATATAGCCTTGATCAACTGGGCAATGACGCCCTGTCGTTATTGGATGGTATGGATCTGCCCCAGGTGCATTGGGTCGGCCTGTCCATGGGCGGAATGATCGGGCAGAACCTGGCCTTGCGCCAGAACGGCCGCTTTAAAAGCCTGACCCTGTGCGATACCTCGTCGCAAATTCCCGAGGCAGCGCGGTCTACCTGGGATGACCGCATTGCCGTTGTTGCGGCGGGTGGCATGGAGCCCCTGGCGGATGGCACCATGGAACGCTGGTTCACGGTGCCCTATCTGGCCCAGAAACCATCGGCGGTGGACTCTATCCGGGAGCAGTTCCTGGCGACACCGCCGGCCGGCTTTATGGGCTGCTGCCATGCCCTGAAGCCACTGGACTACCTGGATCAACTGCACACCATCGAGCTGCCGACCATGATCATCGTCGGTGCCGAGGATACCGGCACCCCCGTGGCCGCGTCCGAGGCAATGCACGCCCGTATCCCCAATTCGCAGCTGGAAATTCTGCCCCAGGCCGCCCATCTGGCCAATATCGAACAGCCGGAAGCCTTCTCCAAGGCGCTGCTGGGTTTCCTGAATGCGCAATAGTGGGCGGTTATTTTCCGTGCGCTTGCGCCAGGGAGGCGATGGCTGCGGCCAGGGCGCCTTCGCCATAGGGGATGCCGAGGATCTGGAAGACCGCTTCGATGCTGCCCAGGGTGCCGAGGATCATGGGCTCGTTAACGTCGCCCATATGGCCGATGCGAAAGGCTATGCCGTCAAGCTGTCCCAGGCCGCCGCCCACCGCGACGTTGAATTTATCGCGCAGCAGACCTTGAAAGGCGGCCCCATCGTAGCCTTCGGCCATGCGTATGGTGGTAATGGATTCGGCCCGCTGTTCCGGTATCAGGGCGTTGAGTTCCATGGCGCCCGCCGTGGACCACGCCTCCACCGCCGCCCTGGTGCAGTCCGCCAGCCTGCGGTGCCGGGCAAATGCGGCCTCCAGGCCCTCTTCCGCCAGCATGATCAAGGCCTCGCACAGGCCAAAGATCATATGTTCCGGCGCGGTGCCGGCGAACCAGCGATACGCCTCGGAATTATTTTCCATGTCGCGGCTGCGCCAGTCCCAATAGCTGCGTGGACTGCCGCCCCGATTACCCACCGCCCGGGCTTTTCCGTTCACCGCGTTGAAGCCAAGGCCCGGCGGGCACATCAGGCCCTTTTGCGAACCGCCAACCGCCACATCGACGCCCCACTCGTCCATGCGGAAATCGGTACAGGCCAGCGAGGCGATGACGTCGACCACCAAAAGCGCCGAATGGCCGGCCGCGTCCATGGCGCGCCGTACCGCCGGTATGTCCGAGGTGATGCCCGAGGCGGTCTCCGTATGGACCATCAAAACCGCGCGGTATTCGCCCCCCTTGTCGGCGCGCAGGCGATCTTCAACCTCGTTCGGGTCGATGGCGTGGCGCCAATCGTTCGGAATTGTGTCGATGGTGACGCCCAATTGCTTGGCTACGGCCGACCACGCGAAGGAGAACAGGCCGGTTTCGGGCACCAAAACCTTGTCACCGGGAGAGAGAATATTGGACAGGGCCGCTTCCCAGGCGCCGTGACCGTTGGAGGCGTAAATAAATACCTCTGATTCGGTCTTGAAGATGGGGCGGATGTCGTACAGGCATTGCCGGGCCAGTTCGATAAAGTCAGGCCCGGAATATTCCCAAGCCGGTTGGTGCATGGCCCGCAAGACCCGCTCCGGGATATTTGTCGGTCCGGGTGTCTGGAGAAAATTGCGTCCCCGCCGTACGTTCATGATTGTATTCCTTGTCCCTCGGAAACATAGGGAGAATTACGGGGACACAATACTTATATCGATTGATATAAATATTGTGTCCCCGTAATAATTATTTCGTTAGCGGGCGGCGCCCAGCATTTCCTGCAGGACGGCGATTTTTCCTTCCGTCAGGCGCCGTTGTTCGCCTTCTTCCGCCGCGGCCAGCTCTTCATTGGCCTCTTGTATGCGCTGTTCCAGGTCCGCCCGGTCCATGTCCGCCACCACCACGGCTTCTTCCGCCAGCACGACCAGGCGGTCGGCGGCGATTTCGGCGAAACCACCTGCGATATAGATCCGATCAGGGCTGTCGGCGGCGCCTTCAACCTCGATGACCCCGGCGCGCAGGGCCGAAATTATCGGTGCGTGCCCGGGCAGGACGCCAAAATCGCCCTCCATCCCCGGCATGGCCACGGCGTCCGCTTTCACCGACATCAACAGCCGGTCAGGCGATACCAGTTCGAATGCGACCTTGTCAGCCATTCCGTTCGCGCCCCTCGCTACCTAAATCAGGCCACTTCCGCCGCCATTCTTTTGGCTTTTTCGACCGCTTCTTCAATGGTGCCGACCATGTAGAAGGCCTGTTCGGGCAATTCATCGTGCTGACCGGCGCAGATTTCCCTGAAGCCTTTGACGGTATCCTCGACCTGGACAAAAGTGCCCGGCGTACCGGTGAAGACTTCCGCCACGTGGAAAGGCTGGGAGAGGAAGCGCTGCATTTTCCGGGCCCGGGATACGGTTATGCGATCCTCTTCCGACAATTCGTCCATGCCCAGAATGGCAATGATGTCCTGCAGGGCCTTGTATTGTTGCAGGATGCGTTGCACTTCGCGGGCGGTGTCATAATGTTCCTGACCCAGAACGCGGGCGTCGAGAATACGCGACGTTGAATCCAGCGGATCCACGGCCGGGTAAATACCCAGTTCGGCGATCTGCCGGGACAGCACCGTGGTGGCGTCCAGATGGGCGAAAGAGGTCGCGGGCGCGGGATCGGTCAAATCATCGGCCGGCACGTAAATCGCCTGGACGGAGGTGATGGAGCCTTTGGTGGTGGTCGTGATCCGCTCCTGCAAAGTGCCCATGTCCGTGGCCAGGGTGGGCTGATAGCCCACGGCCGAGGGGATGCGCCCCAACAGCGCCGAGACTTCAGAGCCGGCCTGTGTGAAGCGAAAGATGTTATCCACGAAGAACAGCACATCGCGGCCTTCATCACGGAACTGTTCCGCCACGGTTAGACCGGCCAGACCGACCCTGAGGCGGGCGCCCGGGGGCTCGTTCATCTGGCCATATACCAGGGAGGCTTTCGAACCCTCGCCGTCCAGATCGATAACCCCGGATTCGATCATTTCATAGTATAGGTCGTTGCCTTCGCGGGTCCGTTCGCCCACACCGGCGAAAACCGAATAGCCGCCATGGGCGTTGGCGATGTTGTTGATCAATTCCATGATAATCACGGTCTTGCCCACGCCGGCGCCGCCGAACAGGCCGATCTTGCCGCCCTTCACGTAGGGGGCCAGCAGGTCAACAACCTTGATGCCCGTGGCCAGCAACTCGGTTTCCGTTGATTGCTCCACGAATGCCGGGGCATCTTGATGAATGCTGCGGGTCTGCTCGCGGCTGATGGGGCCGCGTTCGTCCACCGGCTCGCCGACAACGTTCATGATACGGCCCAGGGTGGCCGCCCCGACCGGCACCGCGATCGACACACCCGATCCCGTGACTTCCTGGCCGCGGACCAGACCTTCGGTGGTGTCCATGGCGATGGTGCGGACCGCGGTTTCGCCCAGATGCTGGGCAACTTCCAGGACCAGGGTGCGGTCCTCCTGCTTAATTTCCAGGGCCGAGAGGATCGGCGGTAATTCTCTCTCGAACTGGACATCGACGACGGCGCCGATGACTTGGTGAACCCGTCCCACAAGATTGCTGGTCATGTTCAAACTTCCCTTGGACTTTCCGTAACGTGAGGTCTTCCGCCGCCGGCGCTACAGCGCTTCGGCACCGGAAACAATTTCAATTAATTCCTTGGTAATGATGGCCTGACGGGTGCGGTTGTACGTCAGAGTCAGGTCGTCAATCATGTCTCCAGCGTTGCGCGTGGCATTATCCATCGAGGTCATGCGCGCGGCTTGTTCCGCCGCCCCGCTTTCCAACAAAGCGCGATAGATCTGTACCGCCATGTTGCGGGGCACGAGAACACCCAGCAAATCGTTTTCTTCCGGCTCGTATTCGTAGATGGCGCCGCCCAGGTCCGCCGCGCCGTCATCTTCGCTCCCGTCGTCCGCGGCCGCCTCCGGCAATTTGACCGGGATCAACTGCTGGTCGGTGACAACCTGGCTGATCACCGACTTAAAGGCGTTATAATAGACTGTGCAAACGTCAAATTCGCCGTCCGCGAACATTTGCGAGATCTGTTCGGCGATGGGCCGTGCGTTGGTAAAGGAAAGCTGGCGAACCTCGCGCAAGGTGATGTATTCGACGATCAGGTCGTCCAAATCCCGGCGCAGGCTTTCCTGGCCCTTGCGGCCGACGCAAAACAGCTTCACTGTCTTGCCGTCGTTCCGTAGCTCGATCACCCGCCGGCGCACCGCGCGGACAATATTGCTGTTAAAGGCGCCGCATAGGCCACGTTCCGCCGTGACCACCACCAGTAAATGCGCATCGTCCTTGCCGCTGCCCACCACCATGCGCGGGGCCGTATCCAGGCTGGGTAGATTGGATGCGACGGACGCGATCATCCGTTCCATGCGTTCGGCATAGGGGCGCGACTGCTCGGCGGCCTCCTGGGCCCGGCGCAGCTTTGCCGCCGCCACCATCTGCATGGCCTTGGTGATCTTCTGCGTCGAGGTGACGGAGGTGATCCGGTTTTTCAGTTCTTTCAGGTTGGCCATGGATCGGCGTCTTCAACTCTCCGGCAGATTAAGCGTGCAAGCACGGTGACCGCATTCAGTTATCGTGGTCGGCGATCAGGCGAACTTCTTCGTGAATTCTTCCAGGTATTCGGCCAGTTGCTTATCCACGTCGTCGGAAATGTCGTTGCTGTCACGGATGGCGGCAAGAATTTCCGGCTTTTTCTCGCGAATTTCGTTCAGAAACTCTTGTTCAAATCTGCCAATGTCGGCAACCTGGATCCGATCAAGATAGCCCCGCACACCGGAATAGATGGAAACCACCTGTTCCTCTACCGCCATGGGCACGTATTGATCCTGTTTCAGCAATTCGGTAAGGCGCGCGCCCCGATTCAAAAGCTGCTGGGTCGAGGCGTCCAGGTCGGATCCGAACTGGGCAAATGCCTCCATTTCGCGGTATTGGGCCAACTCCAACTTAATGGAGCCGGCAACTTTTTTCATGGCCTTGACCTGAGCCGCCGAACCCACGCGCGAGACCGACAGACCGACGTTAATGGCCGGGCGGATACCACGATAGAACAGGTCGGATTCCAGGAAGATCTGACCATCGGTGATGGAAATCACGTTGGTCGGAATATAGGCCGAGACGTCGTTGGCCTGAGTTTCGATGACCGGCAGGGCGGTGAGCGAACCCTGACCATAATCCTCGTTCATCTTGGCGGAACGCTCCAACAAGCGTGAATGCAGATAGAAAACGTCGCCCGGATAGGCCTCGCGCCCTGGCGGGCGGCGCAGCAACAGGGACATCTGGCGGTAGGCCACGGCCTGCTTGGTCAAATCGTCATAGACGATCACCGCGTGCATGCCGTTGTCGCGGAAATATTCACCCATGGTGCAGCCGGCATAAGGGGCCAGGAACTGCAAGGGTGCCGGTTCCGAAGCGGTGGCCGCGACGACAATGGTATATTCCATGGCGCCATTGTCTTCCAGGGTCTTGACGATCTGGGCAACGGATGAGCGTTTCTGGCCGATGGCAACATAGATGCAGTACAGCTTTTTCGATTCGTCGTCGCCCTGATTAATGGGCTTTTGGTTGATGAAGGTATCGATCGCCACGGCGGTCTTGCCGGTCTGACGGTCACCAATGATCAATTCGCGCTGGCCACGCCCCACGGGGACCAGGGAATCCAGCGCCTTCAGGCCGGTCTGCATGGGTTCATGCACCGATTTGCGCGGGATAATACCCGGCGCTTTGACATCCACCAGGCGGCGTTCCTCGCCTTCGATGGTGCCTTTGCCATCGATCGGGTTGCCCAGGGCATCGACCACGCGGCCCAGCAGACCCCTGCCCACCGGCACGTCAACGATATCGCCGGTACGTTTTACAATGTCACCTTCTTTGATGGCGCTGTCGCTACCGAAAATCACGACGCCGACGTTGTCGCTTTCCAGGTTCAAGGCCATGCCCTTGATACCGCCGGGGAATTCGACCATTTCGCCGGCCTGGACCTGGTCCAGACCATAGACACGGGCGATACCATCGCCCACCGACAGCACCTGGCCGACTTCCGAGACTTCCGCCTCGGTGCCAAAGTTGGCGATCTGCTCCTTCAGGATTGCAGAGATTTCCGCGGCCCGCAGATCCATTACTCAACTCCTCTCATGGCAAATCTGAGATTTTGAATTTTCGTTCGCAGCGATGAATCGACCATGCGTGAGCCGATCTTGATGATCATACCGCCCAGAATGCTTTCATTTACCGCGGTTTCAACTTGAACATCGGTTTTCATGGCCGCCGCCAATTCGGCTTTGATCCTGGCCAGTTGCCCATCATTCAGGCCGTGAGCCGAGGTCACCTCGGCTACCAATTCGCCACGATGGGCGGCCAACAGGGCGCGGAACGCCCGGATCATATCATGCAGGGCGAAAAGCCGCCGGTTCCGCGCCACGACGCCGACAAAATTACCCACCAATTCCGATGCGCCGGCCTTTTCCAGCAGCGCGGCCATGCCCCGGCGCTGGTCCTCCGCCGCGATCACCGGGCTGCGCAACAGCCGATCCAAATCGTCCGATTGTTCTATCATGCCGCCGAGATCGGCGACCTCCGAGGCCACATCATCCAGCGCGCCGTTTTCGCGCGCGAGTTCAAACAGGGCGGTGGCGTACCGTCCTGCGATGCCGGATACGACGCTTGCTTCGGCTGACACGTTTACGGGATCCTCGTCGCGGAATTGAATTTGACAGCAAACCGAGTTTAAGTACTTGAATTTATGTGCGAAAACTTACGACGAAATGTCCTCTCCGACAGCCGTACCGTAAGGCGCGGCGTTTCGTAGCATAGCCACCCGGTCCTGGCAAGCAGCTACGGCGCTTGCAGGCTTCGTAGATGGAAAACACCGTTTAGATGACGCCGTAATTTTGAAATGTCTACAATTGCGCCGCGCTTCATCCGCCGGGCTCATCGTGGTTGCACCTCCGGATTGATGACGTTGATGGGTGATCCGTCGGCGTAGGCCGTGACCTGGTCGAAGATGTCCGAGAACTGGATTTCGTATTCCTCGACCGTGACATAGCCGATATGCGGCGTGCAGACCACATTGTCCCTGTTCAGCAAAGGATGCGCCGTATCCCGCAACGGCTCGTCTTCATAAACGTCTACCGCCGCCATGCCTGGCCGTCCCGCGTCCAGGGCCGCCACCAGGGCGCCAGCCTCGATCAACGCCGCGCGGGAAGTGTTGACCAACAGGGCGGTCGGTTTCATTGCGGCCAGGTCGGCAGGGGTGACAATGCCGCGGGTGGCGTCATAAAGACGCATGTGCAGGGATAGTATATCGCAGGCGGCAAAGAACGCCTCCCTGCTGTCCGCGACCCCATGGCCGTCCGCCCGTGCCCTGGCCCGGGAGTCCGGGCGGGCCCAGACTAGGATGTTCATGCCGAATGCCTTGCCATAGACGGCAACGACGCTGCCGATCCGGCCATAGCCGTAAATGCCAAGGGTACGGCCCCCCAGCGAATGGCCGACGCCGATCTGCCATTGCCCGGCCCGAAGAGCCGCCATTTGCTGGGGGATCTGCCGCATGGCGGCCAGGATCAGGCCCCAGGTCAATTCCGCCGTGGCATAGGATGGGGTGCCGGCGTGCTGGTTGGACGAAACGATAATGCCCAGCCGGGTACAGCTATCTACATCGATATGTGGATAGACGCTGCGTTGGCTGATCAATTTCAGCTTCGGCAAACGCGCCAGCAGGGGTGTTCGAATTTTCGTCCGCTCCCGGATCAGCACCAGGGCTTGCGTCTCCGCCAGACGCGCGGCCAGGGCGTCGACCTCCTGGACATGATCGTTCCAGACCGTGACCTCGTGACCTGCCAGCCTGGCGAAACAAGGCAAGCGCCGCAGCGTGTCGTGATAGTCATCCAGTATGGTAATATTCATGACGGCGCCACCGGTCCCCGGCCCAGCCCTTATGTACCGGCGATCTGGGCGGCCTTGACCGAGGCCTTGACCACTGGGATTTCGTCCTCGGCCAGCGGTTGCATGAATTTCTTGCGGGCCAGGGTAGCCTCGATATAAGGGGCCAGATCGGCTGCCTTCGCCGCCGCCTTCGCCGCCTGTTTCGCCTTGAACGCGGGCAGCACATCGGCGGCGAACAATTCCAGGGAAGCGCATATCTCGCTGTGAAGATTGCGCCCGGCCTGCTGCAGGAAGATGATCTGATCGACCCCGGCCTCTTCGAACTCGGCGACATGTCCGGCCAGATCGTCGGGCGTGCCGATGCCCGAAACATGAGTGCGGGCCCGCTTGACCGAGGCGATCAGATCCTCGGTCTTGGAACCGTGCTGCGCGATATATTCTTCCCACAGGTTGGTACGGCCCGGCACCGTGTCATGGGCCACCAGGGCATTCATGGCATAGGCGAAAAATTCGAAATTCACCTGGCCCCGGCGAATGGCCTCTTCGCGATCCTTGTGCAGGGAAAAATTCGAAACGATGGCGATGTTGGCGTTCACGCTGTGGCCCACGGGGACGCAGTCCTCGCTTTTTATGATGCCGTAATAAATATCGGCCCAGGCTTTCGCTTCCTCCCTGTCCAGGAACGAGAATGCCAGGGCGCCAACACCCAGGGACGCCGCGATCCTGATGGTATCGCGGTTGGTGCAGGCCATCCACATGGGTGGATGCGGCTTCTGCAACGGTTTGGGCAGAATATTCCGGCAGGGCATGGAAAAATGCTCGCCTTGATAGCCGGGATAGGGCGTCATCACCATCATATTGGCGATCTGCTCCGCCGCCTCGATGGCCATGGCCCGCTTTTGCTTGGCGGGGATATTAAAAGCGCCCAGTTCCAGCCGCGTCGCGCCCTCGCCGATGCCGAAATCAACCCGGCCGTTGGAGATGAGGTCAAGGGTGGCGAGGCCCTCGGCCGTGCGGGCGGGATGATTGTAATTCGGGATCACCTGGCGGATACCATGGCCCAGACGGATATTCTTGGTCTGCCCGGCCGCCGCGGCCAGGAATACTTCCGGCGAGGAGCAATGGGAATATTCGTCCAGGAAGTGATGCTCCACCGTCCAGGCATGATCGATGCCCAGCTTGTCGGCCAGCACGATCTGCTCCAGTGCATCCAGGAACAAACGATGCTCGTCACCCTCTTTCCAGGGGCGGGGCAATTGCAGTTCATAAAAGACGCCGAATTTCATATAACCAATCCTCTAATAAAATTTGGGCAGGCTGTTAATCGCATCCCCTGCCTGCCTCGTGTGCCCGATGGCTTGGCGAATAGAATAGCAAATCGCCGGGCCGGGGCAAATTTGATGGGACGGTGGATATGGCGGACGATCTTCGGGCCTGGTTGGGGGCGCTGCCGAAAGTGGAATTGCACCTGCATCTTGAAGGCGCCATCCCCCTGCCGGCCCTATGGAGTTTGATGGAGAAATATGGCGGTGACCCTGGCGTAACCAGCCAGGCGGAATTGCGCCGGCGCCTGACTTACAAGGATTTTCCGGACTTCATTGCCGCCTGGATCTGGAAGAACGGTTTCATCCGCGCTTACGAAGATTTCTCGTTCATCGCCGAGGCGGTGGCGCGGGACCTGGCAGAACAGAATATCCGCTATGCGGAGGTGTTTTTCTCCCCCACCCGGTTCCTCGATCAGGGCTTGGCGCCCCAGGGCCTGGCCCAGGCCATTCGCAAGGGCCTGGACCGGGTGCCCGAGACGCAGGTCTGGCTGATCGCCGATCTGGTCCGCGATCATGGCCCGGAACAGGCCCGCCATACCCTGGCCCAGGTACGCGAGGTGATGGATTGCGGCATCGTCGGGATCGGCATTGGCGGCTCGGAACATCTCTATCCCCCCGAACCCTTTGCCCCGGTCTATGAAGCTGCCCGCGGCCTCGGCCTCCGTACCTCGGCCCATGCGGGGGAGGCGGCGGGGCCGGCGAGTATCCGCGGCGCGGTGGAGGCCCTGGATGTCGACCGCATCGGCCACGGTATCGCCGCCCGCCAGGACCCATCCGTCATGGCCCTGCTGGCGGAACGCCAGATCCCCATCGAACTCTGCCCCCTCTCTAATGTTGCCACCGGCTCCATCGCCGCGATTGGCGATCATCCGGTGCGGGAGTTCTGGCAGGCGGGTCTGATGTTGACCGTCAATACGGACGATCCGGGCATGTTCCACAACTCCCTTGCGGCGGAGTTCATGGCGCTGCACGAAGTCTTTGGCTTCGACCGGGACGAGATCCGCACCCTGATCCTGAATGGCGTCGATGCTTCATGGCAGGCGGCTGACCGCAAAGGGGCACTGCGGCAGGCATTTCAGGATGATCCGGCCTGGCAGTGACAAGCGGGAGAGCGATTGTTAGATTGGTTACTAGGTTTTGGGCGAAGGATACGACATGACTTCCGATGACGACGTGGCCCTGCGCGTCAGGGCGCTTGAATCTCTGTTGCTGGAAAAGGGCCTGGTGGAAAGCCCGGCCATCGACGAGATCATCGATCTGTTCGAAAACCGCCTGGGCCCGCAAAACGGCGCCCGGGTCGTGGCGCGGGCCTGGGCCGATCCGGAGTTCAAGGCACGGCTGCTGGCCAATGCCACCGATGCCATCGTCGAAATGGGTTACGAGGCGGTGCAGGGCGAGGACATGGTGGTAGTGGAGAACACCCCGCAAGTCCATAACCTGGTGGTCTGCACGCTCTGTTCCTGCTTTCCCTGGGCCACTTTGGGCCTGCCGCCGGTCTGGTACAAATCCGCGCCCTATCGGGCCCGTGCCGCCTCGGACCCGCGGGGCGTGCTGGCGGAATTCGGCACCGCTGTCGCGGACGATGCGGAGGTGCGGGTCTGGGACAGCAATGCCGAATTGCGCTACATGGTGCTGCCGGAACGGCCCAAGGGCACCGATGGCATGGGCGAAGACAAGCTGCTGGCCTTGGTAACGCGGGATTCCATGATCGGCGTGACAAAGGCGTTGACGCCATGAACGGCATTCATGACATGGGCGGCGTGCATGGTTTCGGACCCATCGTGCGGGAAGCGGACGAGCCGGTCTTTCATCACCAATGGGAGGGCAAGGCCCTGGCCCTGGCCCGCGTCGCCCTGGCGGGCGGCCATTTCAATCTGGATGAGTTCCGCCACGTCATGGAACGCCTGCCGCCGGTACAATATCTAACCATCCCCTATTACGAACGCTGGCTGGAAGGCACCATCGCCCTGTTGGCGGAAAAGGGCGTCGTCGGGGCGGACGAGTTTACGGCCCGTCTGGCCGCATTGTCGGAGGAGGCGTCATGAGCAGGGTCGTTACCCGCGAGGTCGTGCAAGGCCTGTACAAACATACGGGCACCGCCCGGGTGGACACAGATGTCGCCGCCTCCTTCAAGGCCGGGGACAGCATCCGGGCGCGCAACATCAATCCCACGGGCCACACCCGTCTGCCCCGCTATATCCGCGGCAAAGCGGGACGGATCGCCACCGATCACGGGGTCTTCCAATTCGCCGACAGCCTGGCCCATGGCGGCGGCAAACAGCCCCAGCATCTCTATTCCGTCCGTTTTACGGCCCGCGAGCTATGGGGCGCCAATGCCCCGGCCCGGGACAGCCTGTATATCGACCTGTGGGACGATTATATGGAATCTCTTGATGATGGGGCTTAATGCGTAAACTGCTTGGCCTGCCGGACCTGAAAATGCCCGCGCAACAAGGCGGTGGCGCCCAGCCGGGCGATGTGCAAGGCCCGGTCTTTCACCAACCCTGGCAGGCCCATGCCTTCGCCCTTGTCATGACCCTGTATGAAAACGGCCATTATACATGGCCCGACTGGGACGATTATCTGGGCCACGAGATCCAGTCGCCGGATCATTTCGCGGGTGCGGCCCGGGAGGAAATCAAGCCGGCCAACGATGACCGTGCCAACTACAACCAGTTCCTGGCCGCCTGCGAGGCCGATGGCGAAAACTATTACCACTACTGGCTGGCCGGCCTGGAAAAGATGCTCGACGTCAAAGGTATGGTCAGTGCCGGGGCGCTAGAGGCGCGCATCGCGGCCATTGCCACGGTCGAGGCGGCGGGCCCCCGCTTCAAGGCCGGCGATGGAGTCAGGGTTTTGGATATTGAACTGTTGGGCCACAGCCATCTGCCCAATTATATCCGCGGTGTCACGGGCCTGGTGGAGAGCGACCGGGGTGTCAAAGTCTTTTCCGACAGTCACGGCCACGGCAAGACCGATACCTTGCAGCACGTCTATACGGTGCGCTTTCAGGCCACGGATATCTGGGGCGCGGCGGCTGACCCGCGCCAGAGTTTGAATTTCAGCCTATGGGACTATCAACTGGCGCCCGGCTAGCTGTAATGCCCTTCAGAATAAAGGGGACAGTTTACTTAATTCGTCACGGCCCCCGCCTTGATCACCGCCGGAACCCGAATTAAGTAAACTGTCCCCTTTATTCGAGCAGCTTGAGGCGGAAATGCCGGCTTAGGAGAAACCGTAGAGCCGTGATGCGTTTTCGTAGACGATCTTTCGTTTGTCCGCCTCGGAGACGCCTTGGAATGTACGCTCGATGACCGCTTGAGAGTGCGGAAAGCTGCCCTCGTCGTGGGGATAGTCGCTGCCCCAGATCAAGGCTTCGGCCCCGGTATAGTCCAACAGGCGAAGCGCGATGGGGTCGTCGGAGAAGGTTACATGGCCCTGTCGCCGGAAGTACTCGCTGGGTTTCAGGTCCAGGCGCGGGCGCACCCACATGTGCTTCTTGTCGACCTGTTCGTCGAGGACATAAAGCAGCCAGGCGAGCCACCCGGCGCCGCATTCCACCACCACGAACTTAAGATCGCGGTGACGCATCAAGATGCCACCGGAAATCAGCAGGGATACCGGGCTTTGACCGTCGGCCATCGACATGGCCATGAGATTAAGCGCGCCGCCGATGCCATCTTCCTCGCCCCAATCTTCGGGATACTGGTCCTCGCTATTGGTGAAAGCATGGAAGGAAAGAACAATTCGGTTGGCCTCGAGAGCCGACCACAGGGGCTCGTAGTCGGGATGGTTATAGGGCCGCTGCGTCATGGTGATCGGAATCTTGACGGAGCGATAGCCCAGCTTGGCGATGCGCTCGACTTCCTTGACCGAGGCTTGGATATCGACGACGGGCAAGATTGCCACCGGCGCGAAGCGATTGGGATGCTGGCCGAAAACATCCATGCACCAGTCGTTATAGGTCTTGGCCACGGCAAACTGATAGCCGTGGTTGCGCGAGTTATAAAGATGCAGTCCGCTGTTGGGGTAGATCACTTCGGCGACGATCCCGTCCCGGGCCTGATCCGCCAGGCGCCGGTCGATATCGCGGCCGCCGGTGGGATCGTCGCGGAATTCACGGCTTTGATCTTCCTCGCTCTCGCGTTCCTTGGCGACGTCCAACCGCCGCGGACGTTTGCCATCGACAATACGGTAGAGGGCGCCGTCGATCTCCTCGGTGCGCGGTGCTAGATGCCGGTAATCCTTGGGCAGCCACTCCCGATAAAGCTCGTCGGGCTCTTGAACGTGTGAATCGGCCGAAATAACGGCATCATTACTCATGATGTCTCCTGCTGCCAATAATGTTCCAGCTTCGATTACTTCCGCCAATCTTTTCACACCTGATAACTTTCAGGATATATTGACTACGGTGCGCGGTCTCTTAATAAGGTTAACTGTCACTGAAATTCGATCTAAAACGCGATCACATTGCGCGCCACTTCGCCGGTTTTCAGGTCGGCCATGGCCTCGTTGATCTGTTCCAACTTGATGTGGCCGGTGATCATTTCATCCAGTTTCAGGTCGCCACGCAGATAGAATTCCACCAGCCGGGGCATGTCGATGCGGAAATGGTTGGAACCCATGGCGCAACCCTGGATTTTCTTCTCCTGCAGGAAATCCGGACCGTGCAATTCCACGTTGGTGCCCACGGGGACCATGCCGATGATGGTTGCCGTGCCGCCGCGCCGCAGGGCCTTGAAGCTTTGCTCCGCCGTGGCTTTCAGGCCCACCGCCTCGAAGGAATAATGCACGCCGCCGTCGGTCAGGGCGCGGATCTGCTTGACCACATCGCCATCGGCGGGGTTGACCACGTCGGTGGCGCCGAATTCCTTGGCCAGGTTGAGTTTGGAGCCGACCATATCGACCGCGACAATCTGCCCCGCGCCGGCGATTGCCGCGCCGTTGATGGCCGAGAGGCCGATGCCGCCGCAGCCGAACACGGCGACGGAGGAGCCCGGCTCGACCTTGGCCGTATGAAACACCGCGCCGACGCCGGTCATGACGCCGCAGCCGATCAGGGCGGCCCGGTCCAATGGCATATCCTCGCGTACCTTCACCACGGAATGTTCGTGGGTCAGAATATATTCGGCGTAGGAGGAGAGATTGGCGAACTGGCCCATCACTTCGCCATTCTGGCTAAGCCGTTGCGGCCCGTCCTTGGCGCGCTGCACCATGGGGCTTTGACAGAGCGACATCCGGCCCGTCAGGCAATATTCGCACTCGCCGCAGAAGGTGGAGAGGCAGGTGATGACATGATCGCCCGGCTTCACATAGGTTACATCCTCGCCCACCGCCTCGATCACGCCGGCGCTTTCATGGCCCAGGACGCAGGGACAGGGGATGGGATACAGCCCTTCGATGAAATGCAGATCGCTGTGGCAGACGCCGGCGAATACCGTGCGCAGCAAAACCTCGCGCCTGTGCGGCTTGTCAATCTCGATCTCTTCGATGGTCAGAGGCGCATGGGCCTCCCGCATCACCGCCGCTTTCGCTTTCATCCCGTATTCCTCCCAAAATCAATAATCTGTTGGCCCGACTGTATCCCGGACGAAGGCGCCTCTGCCAGTGCTATTCCGCAGATAAATCCATATGTGAGGCCATGCCAGGTCGTTTGATGGGTGGAATTTGGAACGATTGAGCCTGTCTTGTTCGTTTCCACGCTTGTCCCTGAATCCCTATCTGTACACTCAATACGGCCGGGCCAATTCAGCCCATCCATTTTGCCTACCAATGAGTATACGCAACTCTTTCTCCCGTCGTTATGTTGTGCACCCTGGCTACGACCAGCCCAAATTCGTTTTCATATGGACGTATATTGATCGATCCTGATTTCACCAAGTCTCCGTTTTCATCGATATGTACATAGCCAACCAATACGCCGTTCACATAGTCTGTGTCTTGTCGTATGTATGTATTACTTTTCCATAGACCTTCATTATATTTTGTTTCTTCTTTGCCTTGGAACGGCGAGAACTGCTCGTATCGGCCTGACGGATAAATGCAGAATTTGTCGTCGATGCCATTCACCTGCCCGGAATAACAGCCTGTGATATCGGATACGGGATCGGAGCTTCCATAATGGAGTAATAGGAGGAGGTAAAATAAACCGCAAACCGCTCCCAAGCTCAATGCGACCCACAGAGCTATCTTCAATATTTTCTTTATCATTTGGAATTCCAGGGCACTTCCCATTCAATCGTCATATGCAGATCGCCTAGCCTCTCTCCGAAAAGTTCAATTGGTTCTTCAAAAAGATCCTTTGTATGCTCTCGTAGTGGGCGACCGTAGAAAAGTGAGTTTAATCCCATTGTATTTTCGACCCGAAAAACAAGCTTATTATCGACTCGCTCAGCCGTCCCATTTTCGAAACTGCCTACGACCTGCTCGGCCAAGTTTTCGGCATCCCGAAAGCGCTTCCATCTGAATGTACGGTCAAAATTATCCACTTTAACGGGGTAAAGAAAGAGAGGCTTGTCCTCGTTTTTGACTTTGTTTCGATAGAAATTCTCGAATTCCTTTGCGCCATTGCTTTTGCTGAATTTGTAGCGCACCCGGTTCCTTGGACACAAGTTTGTCTCACGCGGCGGGCCTGATTGAGATCGCGGCGTGCCACGCCTGACGAGCTTGAGCGGGGCTCAGGTAGCCGTTCTTTTCGACGATCCACTGGGCATTGTAGAG
>JAKZRK010000128.1:0-6033 GCA_047518225.1 Alphaproteobacteria bacterium
CTCCAACCTATGCCGAGCTTTACTCGGGAGAGTGGCGGCACCCTACATGTAGCGGTCATGGGCGTTAACCGGATAGGCAAGGAATGAAGTTCTGAACTTCGAGGAACGGTCCCTCGCTCTCAACCACACGGCTGATTTCAAACTGACCAATATTCAACATCTGGATTTAGCCTCGCTGCTTGTTTGCCGTCGGTTTCGTCGTCCTGCCGCGCGCCGCACGCTCCTACCCGAAAACTTACCCAAGGCGCCTCAATGGGCCGCTATCGACGAAGGTTGGTACTAATATTCAGGGGCCGAGAATAGCACGGTCGACAGGATCGATGGCGCGTGGAAGACTTTAACCGATTCCTGAGGGCCGAACGCCTGATTAGCAGATAAATAGAGAACCCCTCATGCCACACGCCGATTTCGTCCATCTTCGCGTACATTCGGCCTTTTCCCTGTCCGAGGGCGCTATTCATATCAAGGATATGGCGGATCTTTGCCGCCATGGCGAAATGCCTGCCGTGGCAATCACCGATACCGGTAATCTGTTCGGCGCCCTGGAATTCTCGGAAACCATGATCGGGGCGGGGGTGCAGCCCATCATTGGCGCCGCCATGGCCCTGCGCCGTGAAGACGGGGCGCCCGGCGGCGTCGAACCGGAGCCCGATCGTCTGGTCTTGCTGGCGCAGTCGGAAACCGGCTACGGCAATCTCTCGCGGCTCTCCTCTAAATCCTACCTGCAGAGCGACGGCGGAGAGACGCCCCGGATAGAGATGGCGGATTTGCGTCAATGGGGCGAGGGTCTGATCTGCCTCACCGGCGGGGCCGAGGGACCCGTGGGCCGATTGCTGATCGCCGGCCAGGAGGATCACGCCCGCACCTTGTTGCGGGAACTTGGCGCCGTTTTTCCGGACCGGCTGTATGTGGAATTGCAACGCCACGGGCTGGCGGATGAGGCGGCCTGCGAAGCGGCGATGATCGACCTGGCCGACGAATTCGATTTGCCCCTGGTCGCGACCAATGATGTGTATTTCGCCGATCCCGCCATGCACGAAGCCCATGATGTCCTGCTGTGCATCGCGCAGAAGAACACAGTCAGCCAAACCGACCGCCGGCGCCTGACGGCGCAGCATTATTTCCGCTCATCCCGTGAAATGCGGGCGCTGTTCGCCGACTTGCCGGAGGCCCTGGACAACACCATTGTGATTGCCCGGCGTTGCGCCTATCGCGTGCCCACGCGGGACCCAATTCTGCCCAGTTATGGAGATGGCGGCGACGAAAACGCCGCCATGCGCGCCATGGCGGAGGCGGGTCTGGGGGAACGTCTGCAGACCCTTGGCATGGCCATGGAATCGGAACAGGCCGCGCCCTATCGGGCGCGATTGGCGTTTGAATTGGATGTGATCATCGACATGGGCTTTGCCGGCTATTTCATGATCGTGGCCGATTTTATCCAATGGGCCAAGGCGCAGTCTATTCCGGTGGGTCCGGGGCGTGGTTCGGGTGCCGGCTCGGTGGTGGCGTGGAGCTTGAAAGTAACCGACCTGGATCCCTTGCGCTTCGGCTTGCTGTTCGAACGCTTTCTGAACCCGGAACGGGTGTCGATGCCTGATTTCGATATCGACTTCTGCCAGGACAAGCGGGACCAGGTGATCCGTTATGTGCAGGAGAAATACGGCCATGATCAGGTGGCGCAGATCATAACCTTTGGTAAATTGCAGGCCCGCGCGGCCTTGCGCGACGTGGGCCGGGTATTGGAGATGCCGTTCGGTCTGGTGGACCGGCTCTGCAAGATGGTGCCCAACAATCCGGCCAATCCCACCACCCTGTCCGAGGCGTTGAAGGCCGAACCCCGCATCAGGGAAGTGATGCGTAACGAGCCCGGCGTCGACCGTCTGTTCGATGTCGCCATGAAGCTCGAGGGGCTGTACCGTCATGCCTCGACCCATGCCGCCGGCGTGGTGATCGCCGACCGGCCACTGGAACAACTTGTCCCCCTTTACCGCGATCCTAATTCGGACATGCCGGTGACCCAGTTCAATATGAAATGGGTGGAGCCGGCGGGGCTGGTAAAGTTTGATTTTCTCGGCCTGAAAACCTTGACGGTGCTGGACCGGGCGGTGGACATGATCCACGGCCGCGATAAGGACTTCGACCTGGATCGGATCCCACTGGATGATCCATCGGCCTATCAATTGATCGCCCGGGGCGAGACCGCTGGCGTGTTCCAGTTGGAAGGTTCGGGCATGCGCGACATGCTGCGTCAGATGCAGCCCGATTGCTTTGAGGATATCATCGCCGTGGTTGCCCTGTACCGGCCCGGTCCCATGGACAACATCCCCCGCTTTTGCAACATGAAATCCGGCGCGGAGCCGGCGGATTACCTGCATCCCTGCCTGAAGGATATCCTGACCGAAACCTATGGCGTCATCGTCTACCAGGAACAGGTTATGCAGATCGCCCAGGTAATGGCGGGCTACAGCCTGGGCGAGGCGGATCTGCTGCGCCGGGCCATGGGTAAGAAGATTAAGTCGGAAATGGATGCCCAGCGCGCCCGCTTCGTGGATGGCGCCGTCGCCAACGGCATAGAGGCGGATCGGGCGGAATATATCTTTGACCTGGTGGCCAAGTTCGCCGGCTATGGTTTCAACAAAAGCCACGCCGCCGCCTATGCCCTGATCGCCTATCAAACGGCCTATCTGAAGGCCAACCACCCGGTCGAATTCATGGCCGCGACCATGTCCCTGGATATGACCAATACGGACAAGCTGAACCTGTTCAAACAGGAAGTTCAGCGTATGGGTATTCGTCTATTGCCGCCCGACCTGAATAAATCGGACGTTGTCTTCACGGTGGCCGCGGAGGCGGGGGAGCAAAACAAAGGCGCGATCCATTATGCCTTGGCGGCCGTGAAGAATGTCGGCCGCGAGGCCATGGCGGCGATGGTGGCGGAACGGCGGACCAACGGCCGTTTTAAGGACGTTTGGGATTTTGCCGGCCGCCTGGATCCCCGTCAGGTCAACAAACGGCAGGTGGAAAACCTGGCCCGCGCCGGCGCCTTTGACGGCCTGAATCCGAACCGGGCGCAGATGCTGGCGGCGGCGGATTTATTGCTGCGCTTTGCCGCTCATGCGGCCGGGGAAAGGGACTCCCCCCAGGTCAGTCTGTTCGGCGGCGACGATGGGGCGGCCGACGTGCCGCCGCCGCCGCTGCCCGTCGTGGCCGAATGGCTGCAATTGGACAAGTTGGCGAACGAGGCACAGGCCATTGGATTTTATCTTTCCGCCCATCCGTTGGAATCCTATCCCGCGCTTTTGGCCCGGAAATCCTTGGTCAATTACGCCGAATTGCAAGCCCGCGCCGAACAGGGCGGCAAGCAGTTCCGCATTGCCGCCACCATCGAGGACGTGAGCGAGCGGAAAAGCGCCAAGGGTAATCCTTATGCCTTTGTCCGGGTTTCCGATCAGACCGGCATCTTTGAGTTGACCATCTTCGGCGACGATCTGGCGGCGAGCCGGGAGCTGCTGGTCAAGGGAGACTCCGTGGTGATGACCGTCGATGTGCGCGATGACGGCGAGCGCCGCCGCATGATCGTTTCGCAACTGGTGGATATAGAGCAGGCCAGCCTGACCGTGGCCAGTGGCATTCGCGTCTTCCTGAAAGGCCAGGATCCACTGGCCTCGCTACGCCATCTGCTGAACGATCACAATTCGGGCCGTGGCCAGGTCACCCTGTTGCTGGAGCTGGCAGCAAAAGGCCGCGAGGTGGAAGTTACCCTGCCGGGCGGCTTTGCCATCACCCCGCAAGTGCGCGGCGCATTGAAGGCAATTCCCGGCGTTTTGGATGTGCACGATGCCTGATCCATCCTCACCCTGAAATCGCCTTGCAAAGGCGGGCAATTCCGTCTATTGAGCGCGCGTTAACACGCAAATCGCACGTGGGCTTGCGTCGATGGGACAGACAAACCCTATCGATGCTCCGGTGTCCGGCAACGGATGGGCGCCCGCGGAGGCATAACCGGAGAAGACGATGACACTTTCGGACGTCCCGACATTTACCATGCGTCAGCTGTTGGAAGCTGGCGTTCATTTTGGCCATCAAACCCATCGTTGGAATCCCAAGATGGCCCCCTTTATCTATGGTGCGCGCAATAACATCCACATCATGGATTTGCGGGAAACCTCACCCATGCTGCATCGGGCCCTGATTAAAGTGCGCGACGAGGTCGCGCGTGGCGGCCGGGTGTTGTTCGTCGGCACCAAGCGGCAGGCTTCCGCGCCGTTGACCGCGGCGGCCAGTGCTTGCGGGCAATATTACGTCAATCATCGCTGGTTGGGCGGCATGTTGACCAACTGGCGGACCATCTCCAATTCCATCAAGCGTCTGCGGGTGTTGGAAGAGCAATTGGAGGAGGAAAGCAGCGGCCTGACCAAGAAGGAGCTGTTGCGGTTGACCCGCGAGCGGGACAAGCTGGAACGCGCCCTGGGCGGTATCAAGGATATGGGCGGTTTGCCGGCGGTGATGTTCGTGATCGACACCAACAAGGAAGAGATCGCCATTCAAGAGGCCAAGAAGTTGAACATTCCGGTGATCGCGGTGGTGGATTCCAATTGCGATCCGGATCTGATTGACTATCCTATTCCGGGCAATGATGACGCGGCACGGGCCATTTCCCTGTATCTGGATCTGGTCTCGCGCTCGGTCATCGCCGGCCTGCAGCAGGAGCGGCAGACCGACGGCGAGGACCTGGGCGCGGCGGAAGAATCGCCCATGGAAGAAATCGCCGCCGTGGAAGACGCGGCCGCCTCGTCCGAGGCCGCGGCAGCGCCGGAAACACCTACGGCATAATTAAAAAAATTGCGTTGTAGTAGAAGTTTACGCTTCTTACTTCATCTAGGAGATTAGTTGTGACTCAAGTTTCAGCGGCGATGATCAAGGACCTGCGCGGCAAGACCGTCGCCGGCATGATGGATTGCAAGAATGCCCTGCAGGAAAGCGCGGGCGATATCGACGCGGCGGTCGACTGGCTGCGCACCAAAGGCCTGGCCGCGGCCGCCAAAAAGGCCGGCCGCGTGGCGGCCGAGGGTTTGGTCGCGGTCGTCGCCGAAGGCAATAAAGGCGCCCTCGTCGAAGTCAACAGCGAGACCGACTTCGTCGCCCGCAACGATCAATTCCAGGCGTTTGTCAGCACCATGGGCGCCTTGGTTCTGGCCAGCGGCAGTGGTGATCTCGAGGCTTTGCAGGCGCAGTCCTATCCCGATGGGGAGCGTAATGTCGGGGAAGAACTGACCCACATGATTGCCACCATTGGCGAGAATATGTCCTTGCGCCGGGCTGTGACCCTGTCGGTGAATGAGGGCGTGGTGACCTCTTATGTGCACGCCGCCGCCGCGCCTGGTCTGGGCCGCATAGGTGTCCTGGTCGGCCTGGAATCGTCTGGTGATCAGGCAGCATTGTCGGCTCTGGCCAAGCAGATCGCCATGCACGTGGCGGCCGCTTCGCCGCAATCCGTCAGCGTCGATGATTTGGACCCCGAAACCGTGGAACGGGAGCGCGCCATTCTGGCGGAGCAAGCCCGCGAAAGCGGCAAGCCGGAAGAGATTATCGCCAAGATGGTCGAAGGCCGCCTGCGCAAGTTCTTTCAGGACGTGGTGCTGACGGAACAGACCTGGGTGATCGACGGCGAAAGCAAGGTTGGGGCGGTGCTGGCGCAGGCGGGCAAGGACCTGGGAACGCCGGTGAAGGTGGCCGGGTTTGTCCGGTACGTGCTGGGTGAAGGCATCGAACGGGAAGAAACAGACTTCGCGGCCGAGGTGGCGGCCCAAGTATCGGCCTAGGGCCTGTTGAGATTCATCGAGAATTTATGATCCCGGAGCATACATAAATCATTGCCTCGAAGCTCGTGTTGGTTTTGCAGGCTCTCATGGCGATGCCTTTGAACTCCTTGAGTTTGCCGAAAAAATTCTCGATCAGGTGACGCCACTTGTAGAGTTCCCTGTCAATTTTTAGGGGCTGTATACGCCGTGGATGCTGTGAGATGACAATTTG